>CAZJFJ010000006.1:0-25778 GCA_964545305.1 uncultured Desulfovibrionaceae bacterium | reverse complement strand
GCGGTTCAAGGGCAGTGTGGAGTGGGCGTCGCTTATTGATGCCTGCATTTACAACATGTACACTCAGGGCTGGTCTCCCCTCGCCATTTATAAGCAAAAAAGCGGCCTTCTTGTTTTTGAGAAAGACGAGCGGGTGTGCGTGATGGTGTTTACCAGTTCGCTGATAAGCACGGAAATGTGGGTTTGGGTGAACCCCAAGATGCATGGATTCACCTCGCCCCCAACCATGCCTGTGGGCCCCGCTCCTGTTGAAGCCACGGAAAACCATGAACAGGTGCAGTCCGGCGGGGAGAGTTCCCGTTCCGGCAGCAGCGGCAGTGAGTCTTCCCCTGGCGGGAGCTCCGGCGGCGGTTCATCTTCTCACTCCGGCGGCGGAGTAAACGAGCAGAGCCTTGATGAATAACAATGCCCGCCGGGTGCCCGCAACCGGGCGGAGAACGGGTAATTTCAGGAGAAGCCATGCCTAGGCAGCCATATCTCAAATTCAATTATTTTTCAGGCAAGACCCTGCATCTTGGGGTTTGCGGTTCAGTAGCGGCCTATAAAACTTTGGAATTGCTGCGGGCCTGGAAAGACGTGGGCATAAAGGTAACGGTTACACTGACGCCTGCGGCGGGGGAATTCGTAACTCCCATGTCGTATCTTTCCTTGGGCGCCAGCAAGGTGTACGGGCCGATGATGGAAATTGACGATATTTTCGCCCATCTTGAGCCAGGCCAAAAAGCCGATGCCATGCTGATAATGCCTGCCACGGCCAGCACCATGGCCCGGCTGGCCGGTGGGGACGCCTCTGAAATGCTGGCGGGCCAAGCCCTTGCCTTTGACCGGCCCAAGGTGATAGCCCCGGCCATGCACCCCCGCATGTGGACGAACCCGGCTACTCAGGCCAACTGGAAGCTTCTGCTTGAACGTGGATTTGTTCCGGTGAACCCGGGCTGCGGGCTGATGGCCTGCGGGGATTCTGGCGAGGGCAGGCTGGCCCCTTTGCTGGACATTTATCTTGAGTCGCTTCGCGCGCTTGCCGAGCAGGATATGAGCGGGCAGACCCTGCTTATAACCATCGGGCCCACCCGTGAATTTTGGGATGGAGTGCGGTTTGTGAGCAATCCTTCCTCCGGTTTGATGGGGGCGGCGCTGGCGTCTGCCGCATGGGTGCGCGGGGCCAAGGTAAAGGCTGTTTGCGGGTCGGGAGTTCCGGCGCTGCCTGGGGGCGTCGAGCGTTTTGATGTGGACAGCGCGGCTGAAATGCTGGACGCCTGTAAATCGGTTTGGCCCGACAGCACTGTGGGCTGTTTTGCCGCGGCGGTATGCGACTACCGCCCTGCGGATCAGGGGAGCGAGAAGCTGAAAAAAGAAAGCCTGGGCGAGGCCCCCGTTCTTAAGCTTGCGAAAAACCCCGATATTGCGGCGTTGCTTGGAGAAATAAAAACAACCAGCCAGCGCAGCATAGTTTTTGCGGCCGAAACATCCAACCTTAAAGCCAATGCTTTGAAAAAACTGGCCTCGAAAAACGCCGACATGATTGTTGCGAATATGGTTGGCCTTCCAGGGCTTGGCTTTGAAAGTGAGGACAACCAGGTTTCCCTGCTGGACAATGAAAGCGGCGTTCTGGACTTGCCCGTGATGAGCAAAGCGGACATAGCTTGGAAGATATGGGACGTATTTCTGAAGCACTAACCTCCTGCGAGAGCAGGCGCACACTTGTCTTTCTGGGAGTTGAATATCTATTTGCCCCTGAAGGGTCTTCTCTTCGTGAATTGATCGAATCCGCAAAGGAAGCTTCCGCACAAGAGGCTTCCTCTTTTTCTGCGGGAGGAGCTGCGGCAAAACCGGCTTTTCCGGAACAGGGCCAGCGGGATTTACCCCGGCAGCCAGAGGTGCCTTCAGCAAGTGCGAAACGGGCTGAACCGGACGGGCCGCCTGCAGCTTCTTCTTTGGCGGAAGGCGCCCCGAAACCAGAAAGCGGAGATTTTGCCGGGCAGGACTGGCCTGAACCCTGGCGCGGTTTTCTCATCAAAACACAGCCGCACAGACCTTTGCTTTGGACTTACCCCGAAGCCGGGCTTGATCTTGCGGGTAAAGGGACCAAAGCCCGCTCCGAGCTTATTCGCAGTATTATTTCCGCTTTAATGCTCCCGGCCGGAAGCAGCAACTTCTGGCCCCACCGCAGTGGCGCGCAAAGGAACAAAGAGGATGAAAGCGAATATTTTCTTGCCGGAGTAAGGAAACTCGGCCCCAGATTCATTCTTGTTTTTGGCGCAGAGGCCCTTGCTGAAATTATGCCGGAAGTTGCATTTAAAGAATATGTATATGTGAATTTTGAGGGCAGGGTTCTGTTGATTTTGCCTGCCATGGATAAGCTTGCGAATCCGGCGGAGCGGGAAGCGTGCGTCTGTTTTTTGACTCCTTTTGCCAAGTCGTTGCAAGGGGGGAGCTAGGATGCGGAAGGCCGGCGTTTCTTTGTTGCTGATTGTCCTTCTTGTTTCCATTTCTCTTGGTTCCGGATGTACGTTTGGGGGAGGCTATTCCGACTCCATGCGAAGCCAGAAAGGTGACGCCATTGTGCAAACCGCCCGCGCTCAGGAGGGTAAGCCGTACAGATGGGGCGGTTCTTCGCCTGGCGAGGGTTTTGACTGTTCCGGCTATGTGTATTGGGTTTACCGTCAAAACGGCGTGAAAGTCCCGCGCAATTCTTCGGAGCAGGCCCGGGCCGGCCGGGAGGTAGGCCGGAAGGCTTTGCGGCCCGGAGATGTTGTGGTCTTTTCCCCAAGATGGCAGAAGAGTAAGCATACTGGAATTTATTCGGGCGGGGGAAAGTTTTTGCATAGCCCCAAAAAAGGGTCTTATATCCGTGAAGACTCAATCGATGCCAAGCATTGGATTGAATGTTTTGACAGCGGAAGGCGTCTGTTTGATTAAAGCGGATTGATTTTGAGACGCCGCTGCGCTCGCAGGCGGGAGCAGCGCGGAGGCCGGGCGCACTATGCATGCCCATGATGCGCCATGACCTTTAGCGCCTTGGCGTGTATTGTCTTTGTCTGTGCCCAGTGTTATGGAAAATACCCGTTCCCCGTTTTTTTGGAAAAAGGGTGCTGCCTTCAGCGCCGGAGTAAAAGTAAAAGGCCGCTCAAAAGAGCGGCCTTTTACGGAAGTTTGAAAAATTAGGCTTCTACCACGGTGATTGCCTCAACCGGGCAAACCTCCACACAGGACATGCAGCCGATGCACTCTTCCGCATTAACAGGGTTGGATTTGCTATCTTCCATTTCATAAACATTTACCGGGCATACATCAACGCATTCGCCGCAGCCGATACAGCTGTCGGCAACAGTAACATTCCAAGACATGTATTATCCTCCATTTTGTTTAAACTGCGCCACGCAGTGTTTTTCCTGTTACAATTTTTTACGGAAAAATTCCAGTTTTTTATAAGCCTTGAACTGCCACGTGCAAAGACTTATTGAACCGGATGCGGCGGGTGCTTCCTTGCATGTTCGGCACCGGCCTGCAAGGCCTCGGCGTTCTTGGGAATGAGATGCGCATAGTGGGGAGCGATCACTTCCTTCAACGCTTCTTCAACGGTATCTATTCCGATAATGCCCATAGCCTCTATGTAAGCGCCAAGCGCCACCATGTTGGCCATTTTCGTGTTGCCCAGACTGTCCGCAATCTGGTTGGCCGGAACGCAAACCAGACGCACCGCCTGTTTGTCTACATCCGTGGTGTCCACCAGCGAGGTGTTGATCACGGCTATGCCGTTTTTTTCCAGGCGGGGCAGGAATTTGTCCAGTGAAGGCTGGTTCATGATAATCAGGCTTTTGGGGGTCTTGATTATGGGTGAGCCGATGTCGTCGGAAGCGATGACCACCGTGCAGTTGGCCGTACCGCCGCGCATTTCCGGACCGTATTCCGGCATATAAGTCACATTGAGCCCAAAGCCCATGCCGGAATAGGCGAGAAGGTTGCCGATCAGCATCACTCCCTGGCCGCCGAAACCGGCGATAATCACATCCATATACTTGCCGGACATTATTTCCCCTCCTTGTTTTCGGCGCTAAGGTCCAAAAAAACACCCAGAGGGAAAGCGGGAATCATCTCTTCGGTAAGGCGCCGGTTTGCCGCAAGCGCGTCCATGCGCCAGTTGGTGGGGCAGGTGGCTAAAATTTCCACGAAACTCAACCCCAAATTTTGCTGCTGGATTTCAAAGGCTTTGCGAATGGCCTTTTTGGCGGCCTTGATGTTTGGAACGGTGTCCAGAGCCACACGGGTGGAATATGCGCACCCGCCAAGAGCGGCGATGATTTCCGCCATTTTTATGGGGGCTCCCTCGCTTTCAAGGCTGCGCCCGCTGGGGCTGGTTGTGGTTTTTTGGCCAAGCAGGGTGGTTGGGGCCATCTGCCCTCCGGTCATGCCGTAGACAGTGTTGTTCACAAACAAAACCGTAATCCGTTCTCCCCGGTTGGCCGCGTGCATGATTTCGGCCATGCCGATTGAAGCCAGGTCGCCGTCGCCCTGATAGGTGAAAACCACGCGGTCGGGGCGGGAGCGTTTCACTCCGGTTGCCACAGCCGGGGCGCGCCCGTGCGGCGCTTCCACCGTGTCCAGGTCGAAATAGTTGTAGATGAAGACCGAGCAGCCTATGGAGCTGACGCAAATGGTTTCCTCGGCCAGATTCATTTCTTCGAGAACTTCAGCCAGCAGCCTGTGCGCGGTACCGTGGTGGCAGCCGGGGCAGTAGTGGCTGGTTTTGGGAAACATGAGTTTTGGCGCCTCAAACACCAATTCTTCATTTTCATGCATGGGCATAACTGAATCCTTATAATTACAAGGCGTACCTGCCGCCTGATTATTTCAGAGCCTTGAGAATGGGCTCGACAAAGTCGTCCGAACCGGGCATGTCGCCGGGCATATAGCCGAAAAAGGAGCTGTCGGTATAGTGACGAATGGCAAGGCGCACATCATCCACCATCTGGCCGGTGTTGTGCTCGATGGTAATGAAGCGTTTGCCCTTGGCGGCCAGGTCGGCGAGTATCTCTTCAGGGAAGGGATAAAGGGTGAGCGGGCGAACCAGCCCTACCTTGAAGCCTTTTTCCCTGAGCTTGCGCACGCTGCTTTTGGCGATGCGCCCGATGGAACCGAATGCCACTACAATCAGATCGGCATCGTCCGTTTCAAATGCCTCGGCGGCCGCTTCAGCCTTCATGGCCTCATATTTTTTAACCAGATCACGGTTTTGTTTGGCAAGCGCCCCGTCGGTAAGGTAGAGGGACATGATTACGCGGCTTTCCCGGCCCGATGCGCCCTCCAGCCGCCACTCGGCCGCTTCGCAGGAGTTGATTGAATCAGGGTGCCACATCTGCACGGGTTCTTTCATTTGCCCCACAATGGCGTCGCCGTGAATAAGCACGGGGGATCTATATTTGAAGGCCAGATCAAAGGCCTTGATCAGCATGTCGTAGGCTTCCTGGCAAGTGCCGGGGGCGAGCACCAAAGTACGGTAATCGCCGTGCCCTCCGCCGCGGGTGGACTGGAAATAGTCGCCCTGGGACGAACCGATATCGCCAAGCCCCGGTCCTCCGCGGTTCATGTTTACGATCACGGCGGGCAGGTGGCTGGCGGCCATGTAGGAAATGGCCTCCTGCTTTAGCGAGATGCCCGGGCTGGAAGAAGAGGTGAGCGCGCGCGTGCCGGTGGCGGCGGCGCCCAGCAGCATGTTGGCCGAAGCTATTTCACTTTCAGCCTGCACGAACTGACCGCCCACTTTCGGCAAAAGCTGGCTCATCAGCTCGGGGATGGCGTTCTGGGGGGTAATCGGGTATCCAAAATAGCAGCGGCATCCGGCAGCAAGAGCGCCATGCACCACTGCTTCGTTTCCGGTAAGCAGCTTGGTAACATTCATCACTTTTATCCTTTTGCCGGTTTTTTACTGCGGTACACTGTGATTACGCAGTCGGGACAGACGGTTGCGCAAAAAGCGCAGCCAATGCACTTGGACATGTTTTCATCGCTGACTTCCACCACTTTGTAACCCTGACGGTTGAAGCGGTCGGATTGTTCGATAATTTTTTTTGGGCAGGCAACGGTGCAAAGCAGGCAGCCCTTGCATCGTTCATCCAAAAATACCACTCTGGACATATTGATCCTCTAAACAATTTTAATTTCACCGGACGGTTTTTGGTAAAACTGCAAGCCGGACATGGTTTCCGGTTTTTTCAGGCGCCCCCTGCGAGGTTCCGGGCCGGAAAGCCTTTTGTAACAAGGGTATTGTGGCAGGGCAGATACATTTTTTCTTGCTCCATTTAAGATAGTGCAAAATCTCACAAAGTGCAATAGAAAAAGTTTGAGCTGCCGCCAAAGCATGAAATCCCGTCCGGGAAAGGGAACGGGCAGGCCCAGGGCTCTAAAGCAGATTGATTTTGAGACGCCCCTTCGGCGCTTGGCTTTGCTGTCTTTATCCATACGGCTCAAAGATTCGTCTACAGCTGAAGCAACGGCGGAAGTGAATTCCGCCCAGGCCTGCGGGGCGGGCGGCGCAGCTAGCGCCGCCAGAGCGTTTTGTCGAAAATAACTTTTCAATGTTGAAATGCTCTGGTTTGCCGGAACCCTTTAATCTTTTTTGAGGGGGGCGCGCGAAGGCAAAATACTGTTAAAGAGGGCTCCTCAGGCCAGATGCTGCAACATGGCCAGGGCGAGATTCTTTTCTTCCTTAAGTCTGCTTTTCACCGCTGTTCGCACCTGTTCGGTAGAAGAGCTGAATTGAGTGGAGCGCATGGCGTACACTTTTTCAATCAGGGCCTGTTCAAATTCCGGGCTGCCTTCCTTTTCGGCCAGGCTTGGGTCTATTTTGTCCATGGCCTGTGAAAAAATACGGGCCGCTCCGTTGGGGCCATGCTGAACGGCTGTGGACCACAGCACTTCTTGAAGGGCTGCCGACATTTTGTTGTTGCTCAGGTCGGTTTTTTGAGCAAGGGCCATCAGGGCCGGTTTGTAGTGGCTGTCATGAATGAAGCGTTCCTGAAGCTCACGGAAGAAATCGGGTTGCTCCTGGGCGATTTTTTTCCATTCTTCGGGCATTTTTCCGCTGCGGCTTCCAGTGTCTGCGGCTCCAGCCGATTCAAGGCGTTTTGCCAAAGCCGGAGCTTCCTGGCGCAGGAATTTTATAAATTGGGTCATGCTGCCTGCTTTGGATGAAATCTGATATTTACCATAAGAAGTGCCCCCATGGGTGTCATATCCGATGGCGGCAATTCCTCCCTGTCCGGACTCGAATCGCGCGGAAAGGGCCCCGGTGACCGTAAATTCCGAGTCGGCCTGGTCAGCGACGGATTTTTTTGACTGCGCTTCAGTGGGATTCACTTTTATGCTGGTAAGCAAAGTGCTGCTTTGGGGAGGGGTTATTGCCCTGCGCACGATGTGCGAGCCAAGGCCCGAGTCGGAGTCCACCACCTGGCCGGAAATTTTGGAGATAATGCTGCGGGTTCCCAGCACATTGCGTGCGACATCAAAAGTGCTGTCGCTGCGGGAACTCATAAAGTCGGACACCTGGGCCAGGGCGCGGGCATTTGCGATCCCGATGCTGTCGCCCAGCACCTGCTCGAAATGCTGTTCGGTTGAAGACGCTGGCCCAAGGCCGTCCTGAATGAGCGGGGCATTGGCGGCAAGCGTCTGCGCGGCCTGCGCGTTTGAGCCTATTTCACTCATTACGCTGGCAAAGCTTTTCCCGTTGCCCGCCCGGGTCTGGGCGTTCATTTGGGTAAGCCCTTGTACTTGGGGCTGTGCAACAGGCATTTTAAGAACTGAATTCAAATCGTTCGCCATTGTTTTTGTTAACCTCCCCGAAGTTTATTTTTAAAAGAAGGGGGCACAGGGCTTAAAGCAAGAGATATGCCATGAAATGGAAAGCGAATAAAATCAACAAAAAATTAAACAGGGAGTGGAGCGGGAAATGTCAAAAAGCCGGAAGTCAGTTTCTTGACAATTGGGCACGGCTGGAAGCCTTTGTAGGGTTTCAGGTTTGAAAAAGTGTAAGCATTCTGGCAGCGCTTCGCGCCAGCAGCCCCGGGCTGGAGCAGCTTGCGCCGTTAAGCGCTGGAGGGAGCGCTTTGAAGCCATTCTGCTTCCGGATGTTTCAGGGCCGGCCGGTTTCAGGAAGGACAAGGTTTTTATATTCGGAATAGCCTTCTTTATCCATGTCTTCATAGGGCACAAAGCGAAGGGCGGCGCTGTTTATGCAGTAACGCAGCCCTCCCGCTTCCAGAGGCCCGTCTTGGAAAACATGCCCCAGGTGGGAGTCTCCTGCTTTGCTGCGCACTTCCGTACGGTTCATTCCGTGGGACAGGTCGGCTGTTTCCACCAGCGTGCCGGTGGCGGCCGGTTTTGAGAAACTAGGCCAGCCGCAGCCGGAATCGAATTTATGGGTGGAAAGAAACAAGGGTTCCCCTGTAACAATGTCCACATAAAGGCCGGGTTTGTCATGATTCCAGAATTCTCCGGAAAAAGGCGGTTCTGTCGCGTTTCTCCGGGTTACGTCATACTGTATTCCGGTCAGGCGCGAACGCAGTTCTTTCTCAGGCGGCTTAAAGTATTTCCCGCCTGCCGCCTCCAGCTCCGGCAAGCTGTCAAAATTTATGTGGCAGTAACCGCCGGGATTTTTCTCCAGATATTTCTGGTGGTATTCTTCCGCCGGAAAGTAGTGTTCCAGGGGCAGCAGTTCCACGGCCAGAGGCTCGGAAAATTTGGCTTGCTCTTCACAGAGGGCTTCTTTCGCCGTTTGCAGGGCTTCCGGGGTTGTGCAGTAGATACCGGTGCGGTATTGAACGCCCACATCGTTTCCCTGGCGGTTTTCGCTCAACGGGTCGATTATTTTGAAAAAATGGCGCAAAATCGTCCGCAGTTCCAGTTTGCCTGGGTCGTATCTGATCTGGACAGTTTCGGCGTGCCCGCTGTTTCCGAAGCAAACGTCTTCGTAGGTGGGGTTTTCAGTCTGGCCGTTGGCGTAGCCCACACTTGTTTCCACCACTCCCGGCATCCGGTCAAAGTAGGCCTGCACTCCCCAGAAGCATCCTCCTGCCAGATATATTTCTTTTGTTGTCATAACTGTTCTCCGGCAGGGCGCAGCCTGCCTTGTTCCATGTGTTCAGGCAAAACGGGGGTAGATAAAGAGGGGGCGGAGCGGAATAAATTTATCTGTTTTTTATTTTAGAGCGGGATGCAACGCTGTTTTTTTGCCGTTTATTTTCTTTCTGATTTGGAGCGGCACTTGGGGCAGATTCCATAAAGGTACAATCTGTGCGAGGTGAGGGTGTAGCCGTATCGGAAGGCCAGAAGCTCCTGGAGGCCTTCGATCTCCTCATCGAGAACTTCAATATTCTCATTGCAGCGCTCGCAGATGAGGTGATCGTGATGATCGTGCCCGAAGCCGACCTCAAAGCGGGTGTAGCCATCGCCGAAATTCACTTCTTTGGCTATTCCTGCGGCGGCAAGCAGACGCAGGGTGCGGTAGACGGTGGCCTGCCCTACTTCCACGTCTTTGCTTTGGAGATAATTATAGAACTCTTCCGCCGAATAATGTTCATCGCTCTCAAGGAAATGTTCAATAATTTTCCTTCGCTGGGGGGTGTCCTTGAGCGAATTTTCGGCCAGATATTCTGTGAATTTCTTTAGTGCGTCTTCCAATGCGTTCCCTTTGTTCTTAGTTGTTTAATTAGCAGAGAGGGCGCTTTTATGCAAGATTGTTTGTCTTTTGCTTTTAATTTCTTAATATGCAATGCACTTTGTGTTTGCTTATATTTTTTCTGGCTCGTCGGTGTGCAGCCCTCCGGGCAGGTGTCGTTCCGGCTGCGGGGAGCGGGCGGAATTTGTTTTGCCGCCGCTCCCGATGTGTTGGCCAAAGCCGCCCTACAATCATTTAAGGCGTTAACCGCTCTGGCCGTCAAGCGCCGAAGGGGGTTGAAATAACTTGTTCTAAAATCACACTTTGCGGCTGGCTATGCCTTTGGCCTTTGCGTATTCTTCCACTGCGGGTCCGCCCAGCATGCAGATGTTGCCTTTGCCGAGCTCTGAAAGCGCCTCGCCCAGGGCGTGGAAGTCCTCCCGCGTTGTGGAGAGGATTTCTTCCCTCATTTTCTGGCGGGTTTCGTCCGTGTCGCCTGTAAGAAGGCGGCTGAAAGAAGCCGAGCCTTTGGCGTCGGGCAGGAGGTGTGTGTCAAGTTCGCCAATGGCGCCGATAATGCTGCGGTCAAGTTCGCCGGCGTCGAACGAGAGGCGTTTCAGGTGTTCCCCTGCCCGGCTGTAAACATTCAGGGTGTTTTCCACATTGGGGTCGCGGTAGGAAACAAGGCAAAGCACTCCGCTCATCCTGTCAAAATTGACCATTGCGCCGTATGCTCCGCCTTTCACCCTGATTTCTTCCCACAGATATCCGGTGCGCAGGTATTTAAGCGCCACATGGATGGAGCCGTGATATTTGTAACCCAGCTCATACAGGTTCACACCCTGGCCCACGTAGTTCACCTGGGCGGGAAGTATTAGCGCCTCGTGGGCCTGCCTGGGCTTGAAGCTTGACTGGGGCAGCCTGGCAAAAGGAGCCGCGGCCGAAGCTTTGCCGGGCAAAGTTCCAATCAGGCTTCCCACGGCCTCCTGGCAAATGGCGAAATCTTCCTGGCGGCAGGTCAGGTTGAGGGAAAGGCCTTCGCGGTTGATAAGGCGGGCGCGCAGGGTTTCAAGCTCGGCAAGTATTGAGTTCCAATCCTTTTCCACCCGTCCGGACAGGTCGCGCAAATAATCGAGATAACTTACTCCGCCGGTTAGTTCGGACAGGAGCGCGGCATGATTCATTGTTCCGGCCAGACGCAAGGCCACCACGCTGTGCCCGGCTGGGATCATGCCCTGTTCCTGTCTTGCTTTTTCTTCCAGCACCATTTGCGCGAACCGGGCCTGATCGTTGAAATCGGTTTCAAGAAGCACTTCCCTGAAAATGGAGGCCAAGTCGCCCGCCTTGTCCAGGGTGGCCTTTCCGGACACTGAAAAACCCGGGAAGGTTCCATGATCGTTCTGGTTGGTAAGGAACAGGCTGTCCGCGTACAAACCGCCTGTTTTGGCGGCCATGTGCATTCCCAGTTGCGCGAAATCGCGTTTTTTGTTGCCCATTTCCAGAATGGCCCGGCCAAACAGGGAGGTTAACGGCAAGAGAGCCGGATCCACATGGGCGATGTTGAACATCAGATCTGCATAAACAATTCCGGCTGTGGGCTGGGCGTGAAACAGCAGCGGCGTTCCTGAAAGCTCCAGCTTCTCGCGTGGAATGGGTTTGTTTCCGGAAGGCAGGTCTTTCACCTTCAGCGTGGGAATTGCCGCCAGGGCTTCGGGGTTTTCCGGGGCCTCCTGAATGGCGCGCAGCTCTCTGGTGCGTTCCACCAGGCTGTCCAATTCCGTTTTGGAAAGGGTTTGCCTGATGCGGGCAAGTGTCCCGGTTTCTTCTTCCGCCTGGGCCTGAGCTATTTTTGCATCGGGAATCAGCACGACTGTGGAACGGTGGCCGTTTTCCAGAAACCATTTTTTTATCAGGTTTTCAAATACCCGCTCCCTGGCGGCAAGCCGTTCTTTGATTCTGGCCAGCGGCTTTTCATATTCCAGCAGGGCCAAAGGGTCGGCATCGTAAAGCCATGTGGTGAGCGAGGAGAGCATCACTGCGAGCCCCACCGGGAAACGTCCGGAATTTTTTTCACGCAGGGCGAACTCAACGCTGTTCACAGCCGCCTCCACCGCCTCGGCGGGAACGCCATCCTCATATATGGCGCAAAGGGTATCCATGATCAGAACTTCTACATCCTGGATGTTTTCCCCATTTACCCCGCGCAAGCCTATGGAAAAGAACATCTCGCGCAATTCGTTTTCAAGGCCGTGCCCCGTGATGTCTTCGCCAAGCCCGGATTCTATCAGGGCGCGGCGCAAGGGGGAGCCTGGCAGGCCGATCAGAATATGATCGAGCATCTGCAGGGCGAAATTTTCTTCCACCCCGGCAGTTTCAGCCAGCTTCCAGTTCATGGTCAGCATATATTTGCCGGGTTCGCCGTCCTCATCTTCTCCTACGGCGTAGGGCACTTCAACATGGTGCGGGTTTTTGAATTTGGGTTGCAGCCTTACTTCCGAATCAACCTGAATGTGCTTGAAATCCTTGAGCACCTCGCTTAAAAGCTCCAGGCGGCGTTCTTCCGGGTCATCTCCCCAAAAGAAGAAACGTCCGTTCGCAGGGTGGTAGAAAGAGGCATGAAAATCTTTGAACTGTTCATAGGTGAGATTGGGAATGGCGTCCGGCCGCCCTCCTGAATCCAGCCCGTAGGTGGTGTCGGGGAAGAGGGACTGCTGGGTTTGCTCCGCGAGGATCGAGTCCGGCGAGGAGTATACTCCCTTCATTTCGTTGTAGACCACGCCCTTATAGGCAAGCGGCCCGTCCGGATTTTCCGCGTCAATATGCCAGCCTTCCTGCTCGAAGGTGGCGCGGGTAATCAGGGGATGGAACACGGCGTCAAGGTAAACGTCCACCAGATTGTAAAAGTCCTGCAAGTTGGTGCTGGCAACCGGGTAGCATGTTTTGTCCGGGTAGGTGAAGGCGTTCAGAAATGTTTGCAGGGAGCCTTTAAGAAGTTCCACGAACGGTTCTTTGGAGGGGTATTTTTTCGAGCCGTTAAGAACGGAATGCTCCAAAATATGAGCAACGCCGGAGGAATCTACGGGCGGCGTACGGAAAGATACGCCGAAAACCTTGTTTTCGTCCTTGTTGCGGCAGGACAGGAGGCTCGCTCCGGACTTTCTGTGCACCCACAGGCTAACGGTGCTGTCCAGCTCTTTTACCTCGCGTTTCCACTCCAGTTCAAATCCGAAACAGTTGTTCATGCTCTGCCCTTTTAGAAACAGCCCCGTAACCGGGGGCGGGTTGTGGTTGAAATCAATAGAGCATTTCACACTTGAAATGCTCTGCAAGGATTTGTTTTCAAAGCCTTGCCGCCAAATGATTGCAGGGCGGCAAAGCCTCCCGTTAAGCAATCATTTGAGGCGTGAACTGCTCTAGCTGGCTGATAGCACACAGCTTCTGCGCCAGCAAGTTTTACTGCTTCTGAGCTTGCCTTTTGGCGCGGACGCAGTTAAAGGAAAACAGCAGTTATCGGGAGTTTGGTTTGAATTTCATCAAGAATCAAAAAACGCTGGCCCTGCTGGCGGTTTTGCTTGTTGTCTGGTTTGGCTGGCATTCAGCCGGCCAGGCTTCTTTTGTTTCAGGCAGCGAGTGGCGGTTTAAGCTGGCGCTGCTTTCAATAGTATATGTGAGCATTATTTCCGTCCTGTCCAGTCTTGCGGTAGGGGTTCCGGTCTGGTTTTTTACCCGGCATAAGGTTTTTGCGCCTGTTTTTGCCCTTTCCGCCGTTGTTTTGTTCAATTCTTCAGATTGTGGCCCCATGCGCGTGCTGCCCGATGTTCTGGGCCGGCTGGGGCTGGTTTATTACACTTTGCCCTCGGAGTATCTGGACGAGTTGCAGGCGGGGCCTGAATATAATTTCCGCAAGGCGCGTTGGGGCATGAGCGAAGCGGAGGTCCGGGAGGATGAAGGCGCGCCCCCGGCAGAAGAAGGTCAGACCGCCAGACCGGACGGCCTGAAGGCCGTGCGCTATGGGAAGGTGGATTGCCTGGGGTTCAAGGCCGAGCTTCGTTATCTGTTTGAAAAGGACGGGCTGGTTGGGGCGGAGTATGAACTGCAGCCCCGTCAGGAGCGGAATTTCTTTTTGCACAGGCTTGAGGATGTTTATGGAAAGCATGTGTTCAGATTCAAAATTGACAATATCCAGCGATATTTCTGGGATGCGGGCGGTTCGGACATATATCTCGACCTGCCCGCTTTGGCCCAAAGCAAGCAACGGGCGAAACTTTATTTTGTCAGCAAGCAGTATCCTGATTTTTTCAACAATCTGGAGTGAGCCGGGACGGGGGCTCAGGGCGTAGCCGCTTTGAGCCGATGGGCGGGAAAGACAAATTCTGCATATCCCCGTGGTTGCGAGCCAGAAGGCGGTTTTGCGGAAAGCAACCGGCGGGCGTCCGTCCGGCTTCCGCCGGGAGTATTTTCAGGGCACTTCAGCAATGAAAGCGCTATTAAAAAATGCCGGGAAATGGACGCAGACGTGTTTTGGCAGCCGTCAGCAAATTCTTTCAAGTTCAACTTGCCCCGAATTGCTCCGCAATTGAAATTGCACTCTTTTTGTGCGTTCAGGCTTTAGTTTTTTCCTCCAGTCTCCATGTTCCGGTGCTGGACGGCTCAAGGAACGCCCATATTTCCTTTACTTCGGAAGGCGGCCCTGCCTGTTTCGCCCTGTGGGCCAGAGCGTCAAATTCCACCGTTACAAATGGCTCCCCGTTGCGGGTGCTTTCTTGTGTAACTTTTGCATCCACCTTCACAATGTCCATATAGTCCTCTTTATCTTCCTGCAAAAACTGCTGGTATGCATGGGGCGAAGTAAAGTGTTCTATAAATTCCATGTCCTGTTTTTTCCAGGCTTCGTGCAGACGGACATACAGGAGCTTGGCTCCCTTAATGAAGTTGTCATCTTCGTCTTGTGCCTGGGCCTGGGTTGCCGGTTGTTCCTGCGCAGAGGCAGCCTCAGGCCCGGAGTGGTTCCCGCCGGGAAAGGGAAGTGTTTTGCCCTTGCCGGTTTTTTTTTCCTGCTTGCTGCGCAGCCTGCCCCAAGGATCGAACCCGGGAGGGGGAGCGGCCGGGCCTGATTTCTTTTCTTCGCCGGTTTCCCAGGGGGAATGTTCATCTTTTTCTTCGCCGCGCCCTGAGCGGGGGAAGCTGATTATTCTGCTGAGAATGAAGGCGAGAAGGAGTATTGCCGCTATGTCAAAAAGGGATGCGCGTTCAAAGGGCTGGTTAAATAACAATTTTCCCAGCACGGAGCCTTTGAGCATGCTTGCCGGCCCGGCTTCATCGGTTGCCGAAGAAGAGTCCTGCGAAGGAAGTTCGTCCGTAGGGAATCCCGTTTGGGCGCTAATGTCCGGAAGGCTGGGCGAAAGGTCGGGGGACGCGCCCCAGGCATAGTTTCCGGCGCAGAGAAAAAAAGTCGCAAACAAGATTGAATTCAAAGTAAGGTTGCGTATAAAGCGTAAGCTTTTGTGCATTCATCGCTCCTCTATTATCGGCTTTGGCACTATCTTTGTTCATGTAGATACTACTCTTAGCGGGCAAGCTTTGCAATGCCCCAATCCATAATAAGTTTTTCGGGCAATAGGGGGGCTTTTGCATCTGTGCTGTAGTTTTTGAATCTTTCGGCCCCCATTGCCAGAGCCTGTAATTTGAGGTAGTGTAGTGTCCGATAAGTTTGCGATAATTCCCGAGGGAGAATATGTCTGAAAATACCTATACACACAAGGCCCTGGCTCGCCTTCTGAAAGTGTCTGAAACCACTATTAAAAGCTATCGGCGCAAATTTCCCGGCTGCATCCCCGTGTCAAGCAAAGGCAAGCCGATCAGGTTTTCCGCCGAGGCATTGGCTGTGTGCAGGAAGATTCGGGATATGTTTGAAAAAGGCATGAGCGTGGAGGAAGTCCGTTCCCGCCTTGCTTCCGAATTTTCCTGGATTGAGGATAGCCCGTGCGATTTTGATGAAGAGGGGCGCGGGGAGCCCCGGCTTGCCGGGCAGCCGGAAGTAAACACCGGAGGCGAAGGGGAAGCTGGTTTGCCGCCGGGCTTCGCCAATGCGATAAGCGGGCTGGCGAAAAGCGTTGTTACCCTGACCAGGCAGCAGGCGGAGATTCTAAGCCGTTTGTGCAATCTTGAAGGAAGCTTGCAAAACGTCCGCCTTTTCGAGCCGCCTCCGGGAGGGAAAGAGTTTGAGGATGGAATTAAAATTGAAACACCGGAAAACAGCTGTCCGGGCTGGGCGGGGGATCTTGTTGAAAGGCTTATCGGGGTGGAGGAAACTCTGGTGCGCACCCTTGAGAGTGTGGAGTCCAGCCTGGGGCCGGTTCAATTTTCAGATAATCCGCCCGCCCCTGCGCATCATCCCGCGCCGCCTCCTCAGCCGGCCCAGACAATTTTAGCGGAAGAAAGCGGGCGCATACTTCCCTGGCGGGGTGCGGGCAGGCGGGAAGAAGTTCATAAACAGGATGCTTCACAGGGCGGCCGGATTAATGAGGATTTTCTAAGGCATATTTCTTCCCTTCCGCTGGCGGTGCGGGTGGAAGGGGATTACACCGGCCTGGCGGGGCGTGGGCCGTTTTGTCTTAATGATTTGAAGGCGATTCTGGCGCAGACGTTTTCTCCGCCCAACCACTTTGTAGGGCGCTGGGAAACGGCTTCGGGCGAACTCTGGTATATGCTGGAGCAGCCGGAGGAAGCGGATAGCGACAGTATCAGCCTGCATTTGAGGCCGGTGGAGACCAGCCGCAGCCAACCGATGCTGGAAGTGGCCAAGCTGGTGCTGGGCGGGGTCAACGAGCATCCGTCCACGCTTTACACCTTGGTGCAGCAGTTTTTGGGATAGCCCTCGGAACGGGCTTGACCAGACAGGGCTTGACCAGACAGGGCTTGAATGGCACTATTATATAAAAATTGGCTAATATCTATATCTGTTTGCTTAAGGAGCTGTTTTGTGAGTGCGGGAGTTGAAATTGCTAAACCGTTTATAACTGCCACTGTTGAGGTTTTGTCCATGATGGCCGGGATGATTGTCACGCCCCAAAAGCCATATGTGAAAAAAGGCCTGATGGCCGAAGGCGACATCTCTGCGATAGTGGGTGTAACCGGAACCTACCAGGGGACCATATCCATTTCTTTTCCGAAAGCATGCGCCATAGCCGTGGTAAAAGGGATGCTCGGCGACGATATTGAGGACATCATCCATGATAGCCGTGATGCTGTGGGAGAAGTTTGCAACATGATTTCCGGCCAGGCCAGGGCTGCTCTGGGTTCAAAGGGAGTGTCGCTGCAAGGTTCCACCCCTTCGGTGATTGTGGGCGACAAGCACTTGATCAGCCATGCCACGGGGGTTCCTGTGGTGGCCATTCCTTTTTCAACGGGCAGCGGGGATTTTACCCTGGAATTTTGCCTTTCATGAATAATGCTGATTTTAAGCCGTAAAAAAGCCATTTTTTAAATGGCTTTTTTATGGCTGTTTCCTGTATGTAGTTGGGCCCTTAAGGTTGCACGCCCGGAAGGACGGCAGAAATGAAGCCTGCTCTCCTTGGGCGGGATTTGGGGCATTCAACGGCAGAAAGGCCGGGGCTCTTTCCCCGTGCGGATTGAAAGAAAACCCCCGCAGAGCATTTCAAGCATGAACCCGCTCAAAACTTGCGCCTGCAGGGCACAGCATGCCGCAACAATGCCTTATACGCCTATTATGTTATAGCCTGCGTCTACAAAAATCGTATCTCCCGTCATTCCTGAGGAAAGGTCGCTTGCAAGGAAGGCCGCCAGCCCGCCAACATCTTCAATGCTCACATTGCGGCGCAGCGGCGATTTCTCGGCCTGTTCCGAAAGCATGTCGCGCATGCCGGAAACGGCGGAAGCGGCCAGGGTGCGTATGGGCCCTGCGCTGATCGCGTTGATGCGGATGTTTTTGGGGCCAAGTTCTGTGGACAGGTAGCGCATGGAGCAATCCAGGGCGGCTTTGGCCACACCCATCACATTGTAGTTGGTGATGACTTTTGTGGAGCCGTAATAGGTCATTGTGAGAACAGAGGCTCCGGGGTTCAGTATGTCTTCAAATGCCTTGCATAGCGCAACAAGGGAGTACGCCGATATGTCCAGGGCCGTTTTAAAACCCTCGCGCGGTGTGTCGATGAAGCGGCCCTGCAAATCTTCGCGCTGGGCAAAGGCTACCGAATGAACCAGCACATCAAGGCTGCCCCACTCCTTTTTGACAATCGCAGCGGCCTCGACAATGCTTTCATCGGAGGAAACATCGCATGGAAAGGTGAAATCGCCGCCCAATTCTTCAGAGATGGGCTCAACTCTTTTTTGAATTGCTTCTCCCACATAGCTGAAAGCCAGGCGTGCGCCATTGTCCTTGAATACCTTTGAAATTCCGTATGCGATGCTTTTATTGTTTGCCACGCCGAAAATGGCCGCTTTTTTGTCTTTCAATAGCATTGTTATACTCCTCTTTGCTGAAATGGGATTTTAATGTGTTTTTATCAAACGTCTCAGTTCCGCTGAGTGAGCGTGCGCCTCAAGACCCTCAAGTCTTGCCAGGCGCGCGATTTTAGGCGCAGAGTCCTGGGCATATTCGGAAGATGAGAAAATTATATTTATTTTTTTGACAAAGGTTTGAACGGAAAGGGCGGACGAGAAGCGCGCGGTGCCCATTGTGGGAAGGACGTGATTCGGGCCGGCGAAATAGTCTCCCATCGCTTCCGGTGTGTTGGCGCCTATAAACACGGCTCCTGCATTCTGCACCTGCCCAAGCATGCTCCATGGGGATTTGACCATCAGTTCAAGATGTTCGGGTGCAACCTGGTTGGCAAGCTCGATTGCTTCTTTCAGGTTTTTTACTTTGACCAGCGCCCCCCAGGCGGACAGAGATTTTTGGGCAATTTCTCCACGCGGCAGGCTGGCTGTTTGTGTGTTCAATTCGAGGTTTACGCTTTCCAGAAGAACTTTGCTGTCGGATATGCAAACTGCGGAGGCCAGGGGGTCATGTTCTGCCTGGGCCAGCATGTCTGCGGCAATAAGGATGGGCGAGGCCTTCTCATCCGCCACAATCAGAATTTCACTGGGCCCGGCCAGCATGTCTATGCGTACTTTGCCTGAAACAAGACGTTTGGCGCAAGTGACATAAATATTGCCGGGGCCGGCGATAACATCCACCGGGCGAATGGTTTCAGTGCCGTAAGCCAAGGCTGCAACTGCCCAGGCGCTGCCTGCGGCATATACTTCGTCAAGCCCGAGCATGTGGGCGGTGGCCAGCAGGTATTTATTCAGGGTTCCATTTTTGCCGGGCGGGGAAACCACTGCTATTTCTTTCACGCCCGCTTCAATGGCGGGGATGGCGGTCATGAGCAGGCTGGATATGAGCGGGGTTTCGCCGCCTTGTCCGCCGGGAACATATAGCCCGGCGGCACTTAGAGGACGCACTTCCTGGCCTACAATGCTGCCGTCGGGGCGGGATTTGATCCATGACTGTTCAATTTGGGCGTGGTGAAAAGCGCGGATATTTTCAATGCTTTCCATTATCAGAGAGCGGTCTTCGGGGCAGATGGAAGCCGCGGCTTCCGCAAGGGCCTTGCGGGGAACACGAAGATGGGAAATCTTGAATCCGGGGCAGTCGAACTTGCGTGTATATTCAATCAGGGCTTCATCGCCGCGGGCCTGTATTTCTTCAATTATCCCGGCCACAATTTTTTCGGTATCCGGATTACTGATGTTGCGTTTTTCCAGAAGAGCCAGTAACTCCGGCCATTCCCGCGACCCAGAAAAATCAAACATTTTACAAGGCATATCCTTCCCCTTTAACATTGAAAAAACAATATACTTAATTGGCACGGAAAAGTCGAGCAAGCAGCCTGGATGCAGTGTTTTTGCCGCATGTCCGTTTTTTGCCTCTCTTCTGTTCTTTTATGGAGAAGGCGCTGGAAATGCTGCTGTCCGGCGTTAATCTGCACGGGACCGGGCGCAATAAAATATGCCGTTTTCATTGCAGACGGCGTCCATTTTCCTGTCCCAGCTTTCCTGGGGGAGAAATTTGACTACCTGGAACCCGGCGCAAAAACCGATCAGCAGGCAGCCTTCAAGGGACGTTTCGGCTAAGAAACGGTCATAATAACCGCCTCCATACCCGAGGCGCAGCCCTTCCGGGGTAAAAGCCAGGCCAGGAATAATCGCCAGCTGGGGGTGAAGGGAGCAGATTTCCGTGGCGGGGCAGGTTTCAGGATTCGGCTCCAAGATGCCGAAAGGCCCGGCCCGGAGTTCTCGCCGGTTTTGGCATGGAGCAAACTCCATGCAGCCCTTTTTACCGGAAATGCAGCGCGGGAGGAGAACTGTCTTGCCGTTGCCCAGGGCGTTGTCGATAAGCATGCCGGTATCCAGTTCGCCATTTGCGGAGCAATATAAAAGAACCTGCCCGGCCGATTGCCAGGCGGGCAGGTTCAAAATATGGAGTCCGGCGCGCAGGGAAACGTCGGCCAGCCGACCGGGAGGCAGAGAACGCCGCATACAAAGGAGTTCTTCCCTTAGTTTCGTCTTCTCGGCGGCTCTTTCCGCAGGCCCGGCCTTATTCGTCTTCATCCTTGCCGCCCTGTTTGCGGCGCAAGGCTTTCACGCAACGCTTGATTTCCTGGCGCGCTTCGTCACACAGTGAAAGGCGCATGACCGTGAATCCAAGCCCCATCAGCAGGTCTGAACTGTCCTGGGTAAGCTTCATTCCGGTTACCATGAGCGGTGTTTCGCCTTCTTTTTGCAGCGCTTCTGCTGCGGCTTGCACCACTTCCTCATTGGGCAGGCGCATGGCGGCGTTCTGGGCTTCGTTAAAAAACACGGAGGCAATGGAGGGAATTTTTAAGGTGGGAATAGCCACTCTGCTTATTTCCCCATCGGAGCCGGCGCATTCCATAAGCACATATCGGCCGTCTTTGGAGGAGGCGAAGCCTACTTTGTCGGCAACCAGGATTTCAAGTTCTTCATTTTTCTTTTCTTTGGACACGGTAAACTCCCAAGCTATAATATCAAGGCCCAAAAAATACACTTAGTGTTCCGGAATAGCAAGAAAATCAAAAATAAATTTTAATTGCCCTAAAGTTGTTTTTGAATATTCCGACAAGTGCGATATAAGGCGTATTTTAACTTGCAGCTCAGGGAGGGGAAAATGGTCAGCGATTTCAGCATGATTTTGGCGGTCGGCAATGCCGAAATCCGTCAGAGTGTCAGCCCCAAAATGGAGCAAAGCGCGACGGACGCAGGCGGCGTTCTGGAGGTTGCCGAAAAAACTCCCACGGGCGGCGCGGTAGATGCGGAAAGTTCTGTGGCCAAAGGCGTTGCGGACAGCCGCAGCTCTGAGCATGCGAGCCTTTCCCAGCAGAATCTGGACAGCTTCGCCCTTACAAACAACCAGAACCCGAGAAGTGTGGACCCGTTCAGCACTGCGGGAACGGTATTCAACAGCCGGGGCTGATAAGCGGCGGGTTTTGCGCGAAAGACAAGAACGTCTGTAAAATTTGGGCGGCGGTGCCGCCCCGCCATGAACGTCGTGTTGTGGTAGGCGACAGGAACGGCCAAAAGCCGTTCCTGTCATTTTCAGGGCGTTTTAAATGCGGCGGGGTTTTGCTGAAACCTTGCGGCAAACAAGATGCCGGGCGGTTTTGCCCGGCTGGCGAGAGGCCGCAGGTCATTTGCTGCCAGCGCCAAGTGCCGGAGCAAGTGTCTCAAAATCAATCTGCCCTAAAAAATCAGTTTTTTGTTTGCTTTTGTTGTGAGGGGCATCCGCACGGGTTCCGCCGGGCCGCTGTTTGTGTTCCGTCTTGCCTTCATGAACCAAGGGGGCGCATGGGGTGCGTTTTCAAGGCTGGTATTTTTTGGAGGGGCATGGTATTTTGCCGGTATTATCCCTTATAAAGGAGCAGAGAATGCTGGATTTGAAACTTTTGCAAACTAACCCCGAAGTGGTGGCGAAATCTCTTGCTGACCGTGGCTCATCTTTGGATATCAAGGAGTTTCTTGAGCTCGACAAGCAGCGCCGCGCCCTTTTAACCGAACTTGAAGCATTGCAGAACGAGAGAAACAAGGCTTCCGGAGAAGTGGCCAGAATTAAGCGCGAAGGGGGGGACGCCTCCGGCCTGCTTTCCCACCTGGGGGAAATATCCGCAAAAGTCAAGGAACTGGATAAAGAAGCCGGCGTTGTCAAGGAAAAGGTCAGTGAATGGGTGCTTGGCGTGCCCAACGTGCCGGACGCAAGCGTGCCTGTGGGAAAAGATGAAAATGACAACACCGAAGTCGCGCGCTGGGGCGAACCTGCCAGATTTTCGTTTGAGCCAAGGGATCATGTCGATCTCGGCTCAAGCCTGGGCGGGCTTGATTTCGACCGGGCCGGCAAGCTTGCCGGAGCGCGTTTTGCGGTTTCCTGGGATTGGGCTGCGGCGCTTGAGCGCGCGTTAATCAATTATTTCCTGGATGTGCAGGTTAGAGAGCACAAGCATGTGGAAATTATGCCTCCGCTCATGGCCAACCGCAAAACTTTGACTGGAACCGGCAATTTGCCAAAGTTTGAGGAAGACCTTTTTCATGTTTCGGCCTGGGACTATTTTCTCATTCCCACCGCGGAAGTGCCCCTGACCAACCTGCACAGCGATGAGGTGATTCCGGAAGAGGCCTTGCCGCTTCTTTACACCGCCCATACTCCCTGCTTCCGTTCCGAGGCGGGCAGCTACGGCAAGGATACGCGCGGCCTGATCCGCCTGCACCAGTTCAACAAGGTGGAGATGGTGCATTTCGCCCATCCTGAGCGCTCGTTCGAACAGCTGGAGCAGATGCGCGGGTTTGCTGAAAAGCTGCTGCAAAATCTTGAAATTCCCTACAGGGTTGTTTGCCTTTGCACTGGGGACATGGGCTTCTCTTCGGCCAAAACATACGACCTGGAAGTCTGGCTCCCCGGACAAAGCAAATATCGTGAAATTTCTTCATGCTCCAACTGCACTGACTTCCAGGCCCGCCGCGCAAACATCAGGTTCAAGCCCAAGGGTGGGGGTAAAACCGCATATGTTCACACTCTGAATGGTTCTGGCTTGGCGGTGGGGCGCACTCTGGTAGCGGTTATTGAAAATTATCAGCAGGAAGACGGGTCAATTCTGGTGCCCGAAGTGTTGCAGCCGTATATGCATGGGCGCACGCGCATCGAGGGCTATAAAGGGGCCGTTTGACGTCTGTTTCAACTGGCTGCGGCGGTTTTTCCAGGCAGCCCTGTTTCACAGTTGGCCCGGTGGCCGCAGGCGGTGGAAGATTTATGAGAAGATTATTCGCTGCATTTGCTCTGCTTTTGTTTTTTTCGGGCATGGCCCGGGCTCAGGAGGGCAGGCATTTCGTTTTGCAGGGAGATGACGCGCTGGTCCCGATCGGAATTACCGGCGAGGACAGCATTGAGCTCAGGGATTATCACGGCGAGTGGAGCAGGCTGAGCAATCTTCATTCTTTTGTTCTTGCGGATGACGCGCACATAGACTTCAGCCGCGCGCGTGAGTTCCATGATTTGATGGTGAACAATACCGCGACTTTTATCAATAACGGAAGAATAACCCTGCGCGGGGAACCGGTGCGGATGGGCGAACTGGCCGGCCTTGATGGCGAAGGCGTTTCTCAGGCGCTGCTGGACCTCCGGGGCGGAAGAATTTTCTTCGAAAAGACGGAGTTTAGCGGGAGCGGCAACTTTGTGTTGCCCGTAGTGGAAGCGGTCAATCCGGATGGTTCTCCGGCAGGCTTCAACGCCGTTGCGGGCAAACTGTTTTTTGAGGGCGGAAGGCTTTTGGCCCCGGTGAACATTACCCTTGACTACCCGGGCAACAAGCTCCCCTTGGCGGTTTCCGAAGTGCTGGAGATACGCGGAACCAGACTGGGCAATGCTCTGACTCCGGATATGGCCGTGGTTTTGCAAAATCCGTCCGGTGGCTCTGCCCGGATGCGGCTTGATTTTGAACAGCGGGTGCTCAACGGAGAAGCCGCCTATGTGTGGAAGGTGGAAGAGGTCAGGTAGCTTGCGTGTGCGGTTTTTCCGGTTTGTTCCGAACTGGAGCGGTTAACGCCTCAAATGGTTGCTTAACGGGAGGCAAAGCCTCCCTGCAATCATTTGGCAGCAGGGATTTGAAGACAAATCCCTGCAGAGCATTTCAAGTGTGAAATGCTCTAAATAAACAGATGGTTGGCGGCGGGTGCGCCTTTTACCCCGGCAGCTTGCAAAATACTGCTTTTGGGGCCAGAAAGTCTTAGGCGAAGCAGTGTATATCAGTTCGCCTTACTTGATTCCATCTGTTCCATTTTTTAGGCATTTTGACGGAAATACACTCCTTTCAAGATTAAAACGCTTCGCGCCGGGTTGCGGTTTTATGCGCATTCCTGTTCGGTTGTGGGCGGTTCAGCTTTATTCTTGTTTTTTCTGTTCCGGCTGAACAGCCTGGTTATCAGCACAAAGAATATGGGAGTATAATAAATTCCCAATGCTGTTGCGGCCGCCATGCCGAAACAAACCGCAGTCCCGATGGCGTTTTGCCCGCCTGATCCTGCCCCGTTGCTGACCGCCAGGGGCAAAACCCCCAGAATAAACGCCAGCGAGGTCATGATAATGGGGCGCAAGCGCAGCTTGGCCGCTTCCTTTGTGGCCTGGTAAAGCTCCACGCCGTGTTTGTGCATTTCTTTGGCGAACTCAACAATCAGAATCGAGTTTTTGGCGGAAAGCCCCACAACCGTGAGCAGGCCTACCTGGAAATAAATGTCGTTGTTCATTCCCCGCAGAGAAACGCCCACAAGGGCGCCGATTACGCCAAGCGGAACCACCATGAGCACGGACAGGGGAATGGTCCAGCTTTCATAAAGGGCCGCAAGGCAAAGGAAAACAACAATTATGGAAAGGGCGTAGAGGAATAGGGCCTGGTCGCCGACCATTTTCTCCTGAAAAGACAGGCCGGTCCATTCAAAGCCGAACCCTTCGGGCAACTCCCTGGCAAGTTCTTCCATCACCTGCATGGCCTGCCCGGAGCTTTTGCCCGGAGCCGCGTCGCCCATTATTTCAGATGACGACACGCCGTTATAGCGTTCCAGGCGCGGAGAACCGCTGGACTTGTCGTCAATGGAAAGAAAGCTTGAGAACGGAACCATCTGCCCATTCTGGTTGCGCACGTAATAGCGGAAAAAGTCGCTCGCCTGCATCCGGAATTTGTCCTCCGCCTGCAGGTAGACTTTTTTCGTCCGCCCGCGGTCCATAAAATCGTTCACGTAAACACTGCCCCAATACGCAGAGATGGTCGTGTTTATCTCGCTTTTGTCCAGGGCTTGGGCCGAGGCTTTTTCCAGGTCTATTTTTAGTTTATATTGGGGCACGTCATTCAGTCCGTTGGCGCGAACGTTTCGCAGGTCGGGATGGGCGCGCGCTTTGCCCAGCAGGCTGTCGCGGGCTTCCATCAAGGCAATGTGGCCGCGTCCGGCCCTATCTACCAGTTCAAAGTCAAAGCCGTTGGCAAAGCCCAGCTCCGGCACCGCGGGCGGGGCAAAGGTGAAAATACGGGCTTCGGAAATCTGGCTGAAATGGCCCATGGCCCTGCCCACAATGGCCGGCACCTTGAGATCTTTGCTGGAGCGCTTGTCCCAGTCCTTCAGGCGGATAAAGGCCAGACCCGAGTTTTGGGCAGCTCCGGCGAAGCTGAAGCCGGTTACAGTCATCACGCTTTCCACGGCATCGGCCTCGTTAACCCTGAAATATTGATCCACCTGATCCAGCACAGCTCTGGTGCGTTCGAAGGTTGCCCCTGAGTCAAGCTCCACCGAAGCTAAAATGATGCCCTGGTCTTCTGCCGGCAGAAAAGCGGAAGGCAGGCGGATGAACATGAAGCCCATAAGCAGGATGGCTACGCCGAACGCAAGCAGGTAGCGCTTTGGCTTATACAGAATTTTGCCCACTCTCAGTTCATAGCGGTCGGTGAGGGAATCAAACCACCGGTTGAACCGTCCGAAAAATCCGGTTTGAATATCCTTGGCATGGTCTGGCAGCATTGTGGCGCAAAGGGCCGGGGTGAGGATAATTGCCACAATGCTGCCAGACCAT
>CAZJFJ010000005.1:13127-52004 GCA_964545305.1 uncultured Desulfovibrionaceae bacterium | reverse complement strand
CAAAATTTACGCCTCTTTATTCAACATCTTGCGGGAAAGAACTTGGGGACGAGTTTAAAGAAGCGGCAGGCCTTACTCTTTTGCAGGCTTCCATTTGTCGTGGGGCAAGGCACCAGATAAGAGCCCACCTGGCTCACGCAGGCTATCCCATATGGGGAGACCCCGTATACAATTCTGACTGCAAGCCCGGAGGCGGCATGTATTTGCATAATTTCGCGGTTTCATTGCCCGGTTTTGTGTGCCTGGCCAAGCCGGTTTGGCCAGAATCGTTGCAGGAGACATTGAAAGGCCTTTTGCCCGGCCTGTTTCCCGGCTGAGAGCGGGCTGGCTTTTGGGGCTGGCGAAGTTTTTCAGGAAGAAGAAAAGCGAAGAGGCGGCTAGGGACAGAGCCGCCTCTTCAAATAAAGAAAGGGAGTATAGGAGGTGATGAGGAGGTAACTTTTCAGTTTACCAAGGACATTTATTCTCACCTTGTCCGCAGATGAACTGCAAACGTACTTATATATATGCAGAGACCGTGCCAACAAATGAAAGTCAATAAAATAAAGGTATTACAGTTTTTCTATAAATAAAGAGCAATATTTTTGTGCAACTTAGTGCAGCTTGTTGCACACCCATGTGCAACAAGCTGCACTTGCGGAGACGACAATGGAAGCTGGTTTAAAGTTTTCCGCTCACCCTTCCTTGCTGGGGCTGTGTAAACTTTTTTTTGAAAGCTATGTCATGCCCGGTGAAATTGTTTTGGACATGACTGTGGGAAACGGGCATGACACGCTCTTTTTGTCCCGCCTGGTCACGGAAACGGGGCGGGTGTATGGTTTTGACGTTCAGGCGGAGGCCCTGGACAGCGCGCGCGCCCTTTTGGACGGGCATGGCAATGTGGAGCTGTTCTTGCTGGGGCATGAATATCTGGGCGAGGTTGTGCCTTTGGAGCATAAAGGGCGAATCGGGGCGGCCATGTTCAATCTCGGCTATCTTCCCGGCAGTTCCAGGCAGATTGTTACAAAGGCGGAAACAACCCTTGGAGCGCTGGCAGAATTGAAAAGCTGGCTGCGTCCGGGGGGCGGGGCGTCCATTCATCTCTATATGGGGCATCCGGGCGGCGCAGCCGAAGGCGAGGCGGTTGTTGCCTGGGCGAAAAATCTTGCCTGGCACGAGTGGGAAGTTGCTGCCTATGAAAAAATAAATAAGGCCCAAAACAGAGAAATCCTTTTGCTTGTTGCCAAAAAATAGAGGAGGTGCCGTTTGGCTGCCCCTTCTTTTCCGAGAGATATTTTTATTTAAAGAACTTGACATTCATTATCAATGAGATTAAAAGGCAGAGGTGTGAGGGGTTATGCAAGACACCTTTTTGAGTAATGCAAAGCTCGGAGGAAGATTCCGGGTTAAGAATTTTTCGACCTGTCTGAAGCAGCGGCGGCATTTGTGCGCGATGGGGCTGACTCAGGGCGTTGAGTTTGAATTGAAGCGGCGCGAATGTTGCGGCGCCTGTTCTGTGGTTGTGCGCGGGTGTTGCCTGGTGCTGGATCCGGACAGTGCCAGAAGTATTATTTGCGAGCCTTTGCCGGTAGTTTGTTGAGGATTTATGCAGACGGTTGTTACAGTTGCAATAGTGGTTTTGGCCTTGGGATATTTGATTTTTAAGGCGTATAAGTCCCGCCTGGCGGCAAAAAGGGGGGAGTTCTCCTGTGCGTGTTGCTCCGGGAAGAAGGGTTGTTTCAAAACCGTAAAATCCATCAAACCGGATTCCATTATAAAAAGCCCGCAAACGAATGAGGTTGCGGCGAGAAAATGCGGGCGCTAAATTTTTTTGCCAGTTAATTGATAATGAAATTCAATTTAAACGGCTAACCTTTTAAGCTTTATAGGCGGAGTTGGTTTAATGGACAAAATCTTGCCTCTTAGGAAAATGCAGGTCGGGCAACGCGCAAAGGTCGTGGCTGTTGGCGCCGCCGGTGAAATGGGCCGCCGCATACGGGATATGGGTCTGGTGCCGGGGGCTGAGCTTGAGGTCATGGGCAGGGCGCCTCTGCGCGACCCTGTGGCTTTGCGGATAGGCGGGTTTACCCTGACTTTGCGCAATAACGAGGCGGACTACATTTCGGTTGAAATGGAATAATTTTGGTTTTTTTTGAAATCAGGAAGCACAAATGAACTATCTTTTTCATGCAGCGCTGGCCGGCAACCCCAACAGCGGCAAAAGCACCGTTTTCAACGCTCTGACCGGTTCCCATCAACATGTGGGAAATTATCCGGGCATCACCGTGGAGAAAAAAGACGGTGTGGCCAAACTCGCGGGCAAAGGCGTGCACATTACCGATCTGCCGGGGACATATTCATTAACGGCTTATTCCGAGGAAGAACTTGTTGCGCGCAAGGTGCTGGCTGAAGAGCGCCCTGACGTAGTAATCAATGTTATCGACTCAGGCGCTCTTTCCCGAAATCTTTATCTTACCGTTCAGCTGCTTGAAATGGGCGTGCCTGTGGTGCTGGCCCTGAATATGCTGGATGAACTGCCGGCCAAAGGCATAAGCATCGATATTGAAAGGCTTGGCCGTCTGCTGAATGTTCCGGCCGTGGGCACAGTGGCCCGCAGCCACAAGGGGCTTGGCGAGGCACTTGCCGCCGCCGGTGAGCTGGCCGCCGGGAGAAAGGGCAAGCAATGGGAGCCTTTGAAAATTTCCTATGGCAACGATCTCGACCCAGTTCTCGATGAAATGTCCTCGTTGATTGAGGGCGCGGGTTTTCTTGACGGCATGTTCCCGTCCCGCTGGATCGCCATCAAGTATCTTGAGGCGGATGAAGAGATTATAAAGAAATGCAGGGCGGCGAATCCGTCCTTGGCCGCTTCGCTGGGTTCACTGTATGATAAGGCCGCAAAGCACCTTAAAACTACATTGAACACCTACCCTGAGGCGGTTATTGCCGATTACCGCTACGGCTATATTTCATCCATTTTGCGCCAGGATGTCGTTTCCCAGCGAGCCGAGCTTACCTTGAGAGCGTCCGTTTCTGACAAAATTGACATGGTCCTCACAAATATGTTTGTGGGCCCGATAATCATGGTCGGCGTCGTCTATCTTATCTATAAGCTCACGTTCCTGCTTGGAGAGGCCCCGCTTGAGTATCTGGAAAGTTTTTTTGGATGGCTGGGCGGAATTGTAGGCGACACCTTCGGCGAAGGAATTCTTTCCTCCCTTCTGGTGGACGGGGTTATTGGCGGTGTGGGGGCCGTATTGGGCTTTGCGCCTCTGATTATGGTTATTTTCATATTGGTGGCGATATTGGAAGACTCAGGCTATATGGTCCGCATGGCATACATGCTGGATCGCGTCTTCCGTTATTTTGGCCTGCATGGAAATACCGTGATGCCGTTTATCATCTCCGGCGGCATTGCCGGCGGCTGTGCCGTTCCCGGAGTGATGGCCACCCGCACTTTGCGCAGCCCCAAGGAAAAAATCGCAAGCATGCTCACAGCTCCGTTTTTCGCCTGCGGCGCGAAATTGCCCGTATTCCTGCTTGTTTGCGCGGTCTTTTTCCCCGGCCATGCCGACCTGGTCATGTTTTTGATCACAATTTTCGCATGGGTGATGGCCCTGCTTGTTGCAAGGCTTTTGCGCAGCACGGTTTTGCGCGGGGAGTCCACGCCGTTTGTAATGGAGCTTCCTCCTTACCGGATGCCGACCTTCAGGGGCGTCCTCCTGCATATGTGGGAGCGCACCTGGGCGTATGTGCGTAAAGCCGGGACCATTATTCTGGCCGTTGCGATTATCATTTGGGCCGGGCTTTCCTTCCCGGAACTTCCAGAGGATCAGGGCGTGGCTTTCGAGGCCCAGCGCGAAATCGTGCAGGCCCAGCTTGCCGGAGCGGATGAGGGAGAGCGGGAAGAAGCTTTGCTGGCGGTTGATCAGGAGGAGAGCCTGGCTACCCTCAAATATTCCTATGCCGGACGCCTTGGCGTGATACTTGAGCCTGTTTCCCGGTTTGCCGGGTTCAACTGGCGCACGAATATCGCCCTGATCGGCGGTTTCGCAGCCAAAGAAGTGGTTGTGAGCACTCTTGGCACGGCTTACTCGCTTGGCGAGGTGGACCCGGAAGAGGCCGGAAGCTTGCAGGAAAAAATTAAAAGCGATCCGGACTGGAATGTGGCTGTAGGCATAAGCTTTATCCTGTTTGTGCTGCTTTACGCCCCCTGTTTCCCCACCCTCGCGGTTATCAAGCAGGAGAGCGCTTCGTGGGGCTGGATGATTTTCGCCACAGTGTTTAACACCGGGTTTGCATTTGTTTTGTCGGTCATTGTTTATCAGGTGCTTTCCCGCTGCCTGAATTTATAGGAATTGTTATTATCCTCTGAACCTCTAACCTGCAGAAGGTAATGCCACGGCCTTTTGCAAATAGCTTAAAACGCCCCCGACATTGGGTCGGGGGTGTTTTTTGTTTGCATAGAATGTTTTATAGAGCATTTCAACTTTGAAATGCTCTAGGACAGCCCGACCCACGAAGGGCTGTCCGCGCACGAGGCGTAGGCGGAATTTACTTCCGCCGGCAACGCCGAGTGCAGCGTCTTAAAGTTAATCTGCTCTAGCTGTGAAAGAGTGCTTCCGGCAAAATATTTTGGCAACGCGAGCCGCTTACGCCTGTCCCGCAGGTGTAAGCGGCGGGTTTTATTTTGGCCCTTCCGGCTGGCTTGTGTTGGGGGAGTGCTTGCAGGAGGCCCCATGCATGGAAAACACAGGTGACAACTCGGGCGATTTACATTATCCTGCCTGCATGAAGCAAAAAGGGATTTTTAAATGATTAGCAAACTATCCAAAGATATGCCCGGTCTTTTAAAAAGACCTGTTTCTTGGGAGGAGCTGCCTTTACCGAAGCCGGGGCTTATGTGCGATGGGCGCGTCCCAACTGAAACGGAATGTGTTGGACTTTGGAACTACTATAAGGTTCCGGAGCATATCCGCAGACACAGCGAGCTTGTTGCCGCCTATGCCATGCATGTGGGCAGGCAGCTTGCGGAGCGGGGCGTCAAGCTTGACCTCGACGGGCTTTATGCTTCCGCCCTTTTGCACGATATTGCCAAAATGTACTGCATAGAGCACGGCGGCAGCCATGCCCAGGTAGGCGCGGCTTGGGTGGTGCAAAAAACAAGGCAGCATCTGCTGGCTCAGGGAGTGATGTTCCATGTTTACTGGCCCTGGAAAGTGTGCTTCAAATCATGGCCTCTGCCCTTAATCCTCGAATATGCGGACAAACGGGTCAAACACGATCAACTGGTAGGTCTTGATGAACGCTTCAAGGATCTTATGGAGCGTTACGGGCATGACCAGCGTGCAAAAGCCAATATGCATAAGATTGAGCGCCAGGCGGAGGAGCTTGAGCGCCAACTTGCCGAATTATACAAGGTGGATGTAAATGCGGATTTTACTTATAGCTGGCGGTTGGTCTAGCGAACGCGAAGTGTCCATTAACGGCTCCAGGATTGTGGAGCAGGCCCTGCTTCGCCTGGGGCATGAAGTTACTTTTTACGATCCGGCTTTTCCCGGCGAGTTTTCCAGAAATGCAGACACCGGTTCTCTGAGCGGGCTCATGGATCTCGCCGCGGGGCACGACTTTGCTTTCATCGGCCTGCATGGTTCGCCGGGTGAGGACGGGCTTATTCAGGCCATGCTGGAAACCGCGGGCTGCCCGTATCAGGGCAGCGGGCCTCACCCTTCTTTTCTCGCGCTGCACAAGGCTGCCTCCAAACTCGTTTTCCGGCGGAACGGCCTGCTCACTCCGGACTGGGAGTACCTGACTTCGCACCCCGGAGCGGCATGGCGGACCAGCCTGAATTATCCTCTGTTTGTTAAATCAAACAATGGCGGTTCTTCCCTGCATCTTCACCGGGCGGACACTCCTGAAAAACTGGCTTCTGTGCTGGATGAATTGTTCTCCAGCGGCCTGGAGGTGCTGATTGAGCCTCTGATTGAAGGGAAAGAGGTTACTTGCGCTGTTTTGGGAGACGAGCCGTTGCCGCTCATCCTGATTGAACCCGTTCTGGGAAATTTTTTCGATTATGAAAGCAAATATGTGAAAGGCGGGGCCAGGGAAATTTGCCCGGCTCCCATCCCGGCTGAGCTAACCGCGAAAATCCAGAAAGACGCGCTTGCCGCGCACCGGGCTTTAAACCTTGAAGGCTACAGCCGCGCCGATTTTATTCTCACCCCCACCGGCTTGAACTATCTTTTGGAGATAAATACGCTGCCCGGCATGACCGCCACTTCACTGGTGCCCCAGGCGGCGGCCACGGCGGGTTATGATTTTGATCATCTGGTCCGCAAGCTGATTGAACTGGGGCTGGAAAAACACGCCGGCTAGCCGGGTTTGAAAATGGGCAAACAACCAACTCTTTTCATGCGTCTGTTTTTTCCGCTTTATCAGGCAGCCTGGATGCTCGCCCGTCCTTTTTTAAGCAGGCATAGGCGTTTGGCCGAAGGCTGGAGCGAGCGCCTGGCGCCGGAGGGCTGGCTGCAAAGGTTCGACGGGGAAACGGTCTGGATTCAGGCCGCATCCGGTGGCGAAGCCTTTCTTCTGGTGAGCATGGTTGCGGAATTGCAAAAGCTTTGGCGTGAAAAAGGCCGGGGGAAGCTGCGCATACTGGCTACCACCTGCACCAGGCAGGGCATGGATGTATTTGAAAACAATCTTCGCGGGCATTATGAGAATTCCGGCCCGGAGCTTGTTTTGCGTTACTTCCCTCTGGACGAGCCGAGTCTGATGCGGCGGGCGGTGGCCCAGGCGGCCCCGGCCCAGATTGTGCTTTTGGAAACGGAACTTTGGCCCGGCCTTTTAATGGCTGCATGGGAAAATGATATCCCTGTTCAAATTCTGAATGGGCGCATCACGCCGAAGAGTATGGCCGGTTATGGCAAACTTCCTTTGGATTTTTGGAAAAAACTGGCCCCCCGAAAAATTTTGGCCGTGTCCCCGGCGGATGCCGGGCGCTATGCGGAGCTTTTCGGAAATGATGCTGTGGGGTTGATGCCAAACATCAAGTTCGATCTCATTTCCATCGGCGAAGAAGAAGAGCGGACGGCCCTGGCCCCGGATGGCGGCAAAATCGCGCTGTTCGCCTCTGTGCGCAAGCAGGAGGCCGGCCTTGTCGCGGAAGCTATCCGGGCTTTGAAAGACAAGGCCCCCGGCTGCCGGGTGCTGCTTGCCCCGCGTCATTTGCATCATGTGGAGATGTGGCGGCGGCAAATTTCCGGTATGGGCTTGCGAAGCGTGCTGCGAAGCGAGATTTTCGGCCCGGAGCTGCCGCCGCAGGCTGCCATTGCCTCCATTGCGCCGGGAAATGATGGCCCGGTGTTGATTTGGGATAAATTTGGCGATTTGAAAAAACTTTATTCTTTGGCAGACTGCGCCTATGTTGGAGGCAGCCTTGCACCGCTTGGCGGGCAGAATTTTCTGGAGGCGCTTTCCGCGGGCATTGAGCCGTGCATAGGGCCATATTACAGCAATTTCGCCTGGGCCGGCGAGGAAATTCTGGGAATGGCCAGACACGTATCCGGCCCCTTGGAGCTTGCTTCGGCCCTTGAGCGAATTTTGGCCGCGCCCAAGACCAGGCAGGATGTGCGGAAACGTTTTGAAAAGAGCGTTGAAAGCCAGAGGGGGGGCACAAAAATGGCAGTATCGGCAATTTGGAAATTATTGGACTAAAAAAGGCATAACCCCATTGACTGCAAGGGGTGACGGTGCTAATGTCCGCACACGGTTTTGGCTGTTTCGGGAGGAACCTGAGTGTTTGAAAAATGGTTGAAATCCCGGAAAGTCAACACTGCCAGCCCTATGGGACGGGCTATCACCACCGCCAGTGTAATTGGACTGCACATGGTGGTGGCGGTTTTTATCGGGCTTGGCTGTGGCCTTTTTTTAGATAATTTTTTTGATACCACCCCTTGGCTGAGTATCATATTTTTGGCCTTGGGCATAATTGCCGGGTTTAAAAATATGTTCGTGCAAGCCAAGAAACTGATGGTTTACCACGATAAGATGGATGAAGAACGGCGTGCAGCCGAACTTGCCTCGAATCTGGAAATCCTGAAGCGGGAAACGGAAAAAGGCGGCAAGCCGGAAGATGGGGACACAGATTCCGGGCTGGAGCGCTCAAAAGAAGATTGAGGATATGGGCAAGAAATCGGCTACACTTATTCCGCGTACCAGGCTGGGGAAATTTTTTTTCGGTATGGAAACCTTGCTCTACCGGCGTGGTTTCACCAATCCCGATGTCCGCTTTTTGCTTGCCGTTCAGATAATTGCCGTCGCTATCCTGATTCTTTCGGGCGCGGCTTTGTTTTGGCATGTGCAGTGGCTGCTCTGGATTGGGCTTGGGGCCGCGCTTGCCGTGGCGAATTTTTATTTTCTTGGCAAAAGACTGCAGACTTTTTTCTCGGAAGGGTTCAGCCGCAGCAAGATTATCGGCATGCTGCTGAATTTTTATTTCCGTTTGTTTGTCACTGCGATTTTTTTGTTTGTGTTTATCGTATGGCTCAAGGCGCCCATTTCGGCCCTGCTGATAGGACTTTCCTTAAGCGCAGGCTCCGCTATAATTTTTGGTATGACCAAGTTGCATCTGCTTAAATCCAAGGAGGTCTAAGGCACATGTATGAACCAGTCCTATTGTCAATTCTGTTAAATCTGGACACCATGACCATCTTTGGCAAGGAAGTTCACTCCTCGCACATTTTTTACACTTGGCTTTGCATGGCTGCGCTGTTCATCGTGGCTCTAGTGGTTCGCTCACGGATTTCAATGGTGCCGGGCCAGCTTCAAAACTTCTGGGAAAGCATGATTGAACCGCTGGAGGAGTTTGCCATTGAAAATCTGGGGGAAAACGCCGGACGCAAATTTTTCCCTTTGCTTGGCGCCCTGTTCATCTACATCCTTTTCCTGAACCTGATGGGCCTGTTCCCCCTGTTCGATGCTCCTACTGCCAACCTGAACACAAACGTGGGTATGGCCATTCTGGTGTTCTTCGTCTATAACGCCGTGGGTTTCCGTCAGCATGGCGTCCGCTATCTTAAGCAGTTCTGCGGGCCCATGATTTTCATGGCTCCGTTTATGTTTCCCATTGAAGTCATCAACCATTTGGCACGCCCGCTTTCACTGGCTTTGCGACTTTTCGGCAACATCAAGGGCGAAGAAATGGTGCTTTTAATACTGCTTATGCTTGCCCCCATTGTCGGCACCTTGCCGTTGATGTTTCTTTTTATCTTCATAAAAGTTCTGCAGGCATTTATTTTCTTTTTGCTTACCGTGATTTATCTGCAGGGCGCTTTGAGCGATGACCATTAACTGTTTTGAAAGGGAACGGCTGAAAGGCCAACAATAATATAAATTAAAGTGAGGAGTATATTCGATGCGTAAAATTATTGCATGTGCAGTAGCCATTGTAGCAGTGCTCGCTGTAGCTTCCATCGCTATGGCTGCCAACGCAACTGTTGACGGTGAAACGACAAAGGTTTTTCTTGATGCCGGTGCTCTTGGCCTGACCTGCGCCGGGGTTGCCATTGGCATGGGCGCCGCCTGCGGCGGGGGCGGAGCCGGTATGGGCGCCGCTATTGCCGGTACCTGCGTAGCTATTGTCCGTAACCCTGAAATGGGCAAACGCGTGTTTGTTATTTTGTTCCTTGGTCTTGCCCTCATTGAATCACTGGTAATCTATACCTTGGTTATCAGCCTTCTTTTGCTCTACAGCAACCCTTTTATGGCATAAAGACTGAGTTTTCGGAAAGCCGCCCCGCAAACGCGGGGCGGCTTTTTTTACGCCTAAAAAAAATCTGGTCTAGGCGGTTTTTTAGATTTAAACTAGAGCCGTTAACGCCTCAAATGATTGCTTAACGGGGGGCTTTGCCGCCCTGCAATCATTTGGCAGCAAGGATTTGTCTTCAAATCCTTGCAGAGCATTGCAAGTGTGAAATGCTCTAGCATATTCATTTTTATATTTCAGGAGCATTCTAGAAATGAGCGATTTGAAGAATATGTACCGCACCATTACTGCAGACGCATTCCCGGATGAAATGAAAATCACCCTGGGAAATACAGAGCTTAAATATAAAAAACGCACCTGGACCCTGGGCGATGAAACCCGGGGGTTGCGTTATGGGGAGAACCCCGATCAGCCAGCCGCTCTTTATGAGCTGGAGGCGGGTGAATTGGAGCTTGATGGAATCAGGTTCCGCGGGCCAGGGCAAGGTCTGGTTTCAGCGGTGCGCGAAGAGCACATGATTCAGGCTGGGAAGCATCCGGGCAAAACCAATTTTACCGATGTGGATAATGGCGCGAATATTTTACAATACCTGGCTGCAAAGCCCGCTGCTCTTATTCTTAAGCACAACAACCCCAGCGGGGCGGCCTGGGTGGCCCCCGAACAAGGCGGAGTGGCCGAAGCCCTGCGCAAGGCCTATGAAAGCGACCGGATCGCTTCTTTCGGCGGGGCGGTGGTAGTAAACTCCGCATTCACCAAAGAGGCCGCCGAACTTGTGAACAGTTCGTATTTTGAGGTGGTGGCGGCTCCGGAATTTGAAGAAGGGGTGGTGGACATCCTTGCCCGGCGGAAAAATTTGCGTATTTTGCGTATTCCGGGCCTTGGGCGCCTGGGAGAATTGGCGAGCTACCCGTGGCTGGATGTCAAATCTTTGATGGATGGCGGGATCATTTTGCAAAAATCGTTTCTTTCCCGCATTCGTACCGTTGCCGATTTCATTCCGGCGCGTGCTGAAAAAGACGGCCAGACGCTGATTGCCCGGACTCCTTCGGCCCAGGAGGCGGATGATTTGGTTTTCGCCTGGGCTGTGGAGGCGGGTGTGACTTCCAATTCGGTGATTTTTGCCAAAAATGGAGCAACCGTTGCCATCGGCACAGGCGAGCAGGACCGGGTGGGATGTGTGGAACTGACCATTCACAAGGCATACACAAAATATGCCGACACCATTTCTTTTGAGAAACTCGGCCTGTCCATCTATGAGTTGAAGCGGGCGTCCATCACGGATCTTTCCCTCAAGGCCAGATATGATGAGATTATGGCCGCTGCCCGTGAGGCCAGAGGAGGCCTGCCGGGTTCCGTGCTTGTTTCCGATGGATTTTTTCCTTTCCGGGATGGGGTGGATGCGGCCATTGCCGAAGGAGTCACGGCCATTGCCCAGCCGGGCGGCTCTTTGCGCGACTTTGAGGTTGTGGAGGCAGTGAACGAGGCCTGCCCGCAGGTGAGCATGGTTTTCACCGGGCAGCGATCGTTCAAGCATTAAGATGAAAAGAATTCTCCTGCATATATGCTGCGGGCCCTGCGCCATCACCTGCGTTGAGCGCCTGCGGGATGAAGGGCTGGATGTGACGGGTTTTTTTTATAACCCCAACATTCACCCCGGGCAGGAATATTTGCGCCGCAGGGAGGGGGCGGCGGAAGTGGCCGCCCGCATGGGTTTTCCACTGCTCTTCCCCGAATCGCCCGATCTTCAGTCGGAGCATGGGGTGGAAGAATATTTCCGCGCAACGGCTGGCAAGCAGAACAACCGCTGCCTGTTCTGCTATAAAATACGCATGCAGAAGCTGCTGTGCACGGCTGTTGCGGGAGGTTTCGACCTGATCAGCACCAGCCTGCTTTATTCGCGTTATCAGAAGCATGACTCCATCCGGGCCATTGGCTGTTCCCTCTGCACAGCCTCCGGCCCCGGGTTTTACTATTCCGATTTCAGATCGGGCTGGAGCAGGGGAATTACCCTTTCCAAAAAATGGGGAATTTACCGCCAGCAATACTGCGGCTGCCTGTTCAGCGAAAGCGACCGCTATCTTAAAGGCCGGGAGCCTGACGGCGGCCCGGCTGGAGAAGTGGGATGCTGATTTACATTCACGTTCCTTTTTGCAAAAGCAAATGCCATTATTGCGCCTTTAACTCCTGGGCTCCCGAATCCGGTGAAACGCAAGTTTATTTGAACGGCGTGCTTGCTGAAATTGAATTCTGGTCAGGGCGCATTGGCAGGAAGGATGTGTCCACCATTTTTGTGGGAGGGGGGACCCCGTCCACCTTGCCCGCCGCCGCTATTGGCGCGATGCTGGATAGAGTGGCCGCCTGTTTCAGATTGCGCCCGGACCTGGAAGTTACAATTGAGGCGAACCCGCAAAGCGGGCGTGAAATCAGATATTATCACGATCTTTTGCGGGCGGGGGTAAACAGGCTGAGTCTTGGGGTGCAAAGCCTGAATGACGAAATGCTGGCGCTGCTGAACCGGCCCCACACTGCTTCAGACGCGGCAAAGGCGCTGCATCAGGCCCGTGAAGCGGGCTTCGTGAATATTAATCTTGACTTGATGTGGGGCCTGCCGGGCCAGCGCCTGCGCGGCTGGAAAGCAGATCTCCATCATGTGATTGCCCAGCTCCGGCCTGAACACATTTCTGCATATGGGCTTAGCATTGAGCCGGAAACTCCTTTTAATGCCTGGAACGATGCCGGAAAGCTGTCTTTTTGCGGTGAGCGCGAACAGGGGCATATGTTTGTTGACGGGGCTGAAATTTTGGAGGAAGCCGGATACATGCAATATGAAATTTCAAATTTTGCAAAACTCGGCTTTCAGTGCAAGCACAACCTCGGCTATTGGGAGGGGGAGAATTATTTGGGGTTCGGCCCCGGCGCAGTTTCCACAATTGACGGCCAACGCTGGACCAACCCGCGTGATTTGCACTCTTACCTTGAAATGGTGGAAGGCGGGGCAGTTCCGGGCGGCAAATACGGCGAGCTGGAGGAACTTTCTGAGGAAACCAGATTGATGGAAGGAATAATGCTTGCATTGCGCACCAAAAAAGGTTTTCAGGCGGGCATTTACCGGAAAGTTACCGGTAGGGATTTCTTCAAGGAGAATCAGTTGCTGTTTAACTCGCTGTATGTCCAGGGGCTGATTCGCATTCGCAACGGGCGTTTGTCGCTCACCCGCAGCGGAATGCTGGTCTCGAACACGGTTATGACCCATATTTTCAACTCCCTTCCCGTGTTAAACGGCGGGGAAGGCGTAATACCGGAATCTCCTCCGGCAATAAAGGCCGCAGCGGCAAGAGGTGGAGGATGAGCGTTTACCTGGTTGGCGCGGGGCCTGGCGATGAAGGTCTGATTACAGTGCGCGGGCTTGAGTTGATTAAATCCGCCGATGTGATTGTTTACGACAATCTGGCCGACAGAGGCCTTTTGCGTGAAGCCAGAGCAGACGCCCGGCTGATTTTCGCCGGGAAAAAAGCGGGCTGCCACAGCATGCGGCAGGCGGAAATCAACAGGCTTCTGGTTGAAGAAGGCGAAAAGGCGGCCTTGGCCGGGCAGGTTGTGGTGCGGCTCAAAGGCGGCGATCCTTTTTTGTTCGGCAGGGGGGCGGAAGAGATGGAAGCCTTGCGTGAGGCCGGCCTTTCTTTCGAGATCGTGCCCGGGGTTTCGTCTGCTCTCGCGGTTCCCGCATATGCGGGCATTCCCCTTACCCACAGAGATTTTTCCTCTTCTGTCACTATTGCCAGCGGGCATAGCGCTCCCGGCAATTCCCCTTTGGACTGGGGGGCACTGGCGCATGGAGCGGATACCCTGGTTGTGTTGATGGGCCTGGCCAATCTGGAAGAAATTACTGGAAATATTATTGATTCCGGCGTGCCGCTTAATACTCCGGCCGCTGTGGTGGAATGGGGCAGCACGGGCAGGCAGAGAAAAGTTACGGGCGGTATCGGCACCATTGCCGCAAGGGTGCAAGAGGAGCAAATAAAGGCTCCGGCTGTATTTATACTGGGCAGAATGGCGGAATTCGGGGCTGGGCCTTCCTGGTTCGAGGTGAAGCCCTTGTTTGGCAGAACCATCGTTGTTACCAGGGCCAGGAAGCAGGCGGGCGAGCTTGTTTTGGCCTTGAAAAATTTGGGTGCGGAGGTAATTGAATTCCCCACCATAGAAATCAGGCCCTTTTCCGGGCAGGAGGCGGCTGCCGGGGTCATAAGTAGTTTGAGCAGCTATTCCTGGCTTGTGTTTACCTCGGCTAACGGGGTGGACTCGTTTTTTGAAATTTTGCACAAGCAGGGAATGGACAGCAGAGCCTTGGGATGCCTGAATCTGGCGGCAATTGGGCCGGGCACGGCCCAGGCGCTTTCCAGGCGGGGGCTTTGTCCCGATTTCGTTCCGGAAGAGTATGTGGCTGAAAGTCTGGCCGAAGGGCTTTACAGGCGGTTTGCGCCCGGTGGCGGGCCGATTCTGGTGGCGCGGGCGAAAGAAACCAGGCAGACGCTTGAAAATATCTTGGAAGAACGGGGTGTGCCGGTTCATGTGCTTCCGGTTTATGAAACGGTGCTTCCCCTGCAGGACGAGCAGGCTGTTTATAGCCGTTGCAAGGTGCGGGAAGCTTTTTTAAAAAACAGGGTTGATGCTGTGCTTTTTTGCTCTTCATCCGCCGTGGACAATTTTTTCAAATTGATTGAGCCAGGAGAAGTTGCTGGGAAAAATGCGGCTTTCGTCTGCATTGGCCCGGTTACGGCGGGAAGCTTGAAAAAATACGACCTAAGCTGTACAGTGCAGCCCGGAACTTATAATCTGGCTGAAATGATCGGGGCCTTGGAAAATTTTTTCAGGCCGGCCGAGAGTTAAGGAGATGAAATGAAGGTCGCTGTATTACTTTCCGGTTCTGGCTCAAACTTGCAGGCTTTTATAGATAAAAAGCGGGAAGGCAGGCTTGATGCCGATATCTGTCTGGTTCTCTCAAACAACCCGGAGGCGTATGGCTTGAAACGGGCCAAGGACGCCGGGATAAAAACTTGGGCTGAGCCGCATCGGAATTATCCGGACCGGGAGGGGTTTGACCAAGCTATGCTTGAAGCCATACGCGAGGCTGGCGCCAAATTTATTGTGCTGGCCGGATACATGCGCCTTTTATCCGCCAGCTTCATCAAGGCTTTTGAAGGCAGAATCATCAATATTCACCCAAGCCTGCTGCCAAGCTTCGCGGGCACGGCCGGGGTCGCGGGGGCGTGCAGCTACGGGGTGAAGATAACCGGATGCACCGTGCACTTTGTGGAAGAAGAGGTGGACAGCGGCCCGGTGATTATTCAGGCCGCGTTGCCCGCGCCTGCAACTGAAGACTCCGCAGCCGTGCTGGAACGCATTCACAAGCTTGAACACCGCATCTACCCGCAGGCCTTGCAGTGGATTGCTGCCGGACGGGTCAGCGTGGACGGCCGTCAGGTAAGGCTTGAGCCCTCCGCGCAGCCCAAAGTGTTCGCCCGGCCCGGCGAGGATTTGGAAAGCCAATGGCTTGTATATCCCCCGCTCGAAGAAGGTTTTTAACTGAACTCCTGAAACGGGAGCCTGGCGGCAGGAAAAATCCGCCTGTATCTATTTCGCTGTGAGGCTTTATTAGACCGATTTTTTTAGAGCAGTTAACGCCTCAAATGATTGCTTAACGGGAGGCTTTGCCGCCCTAGAATCATTTGGCGGCAAGCATTTCAACATTGAAAGGCTGCGGCTGGCAAAATGCCCTGGCGGCGCTATGCGCTTGCCGGGATTTTTTGAAAGACATCCTTTCAATATGAAAGCGCCCGAAACCCTCTTTGCGCGTTTCACTCTTGAAGGGCTTTAATTCCGCTTATTTCCATATGGAGCCAATATGACAAAAGACAACTTGGAACATGCCCCTAAAACCGCATGGGAAAGATATTCCTCTAAGGCCCATCAACAGGCCATGCACGCCCTTGCCAAACGCTATATGCAGTTTATTTCCCAGTGCAAAACCGAATGGGAAACGGTGGACGAAGCCGAGAAAATGCTGCGCAAAGCCGGGTTTGGCGATGATTATGAAAGCGGCATGGTTGTGCGCACCTTCAAGGGCAAGGCTCTTTTGGCCGTGCGCAGGGGCCGCAGGGAGCTTTCGGAGGGAATTCGCATTCTCGCCGCGCATGGGGATACTCCGCGTGTGGATTTCAAACAGCATCCCCTTTATGAGGACGCTGCGGTGGGTCAGGCCAAAACCCATTATTACGGAGGCATTCGCAAGCATCAGTGGTTTTCCCGCCCGCTTGCCCTGCATGGGCATGTGGTTAAGGAGTCCGGCGAGACGGTTTCAATTATTTTGGGCGAAAAGGCCGATGAGCCGGTATTCGCCATTGCCGATCTTCTGCCTCACCTCGCCCAGCGCCAGGCTGTGAAAAAACTTTCCGAGGCGTTTGAAGCTGAAAAAATGAATGTTATTCTTGGCCATCAGCCCTTGTTTGAAAGCGTCTCCGGCGAGGCGGAAAAAAACAAGGCTCCAATCAAAGCGCATGTGCTGAAGCTTTTGAACGAGCATTTCGGAATTCGGGAAGAAGACTTGTTTTCCGCCGAGATACACGCAGTGCCCGCCGGCCCGGCCCGCTATGTGGGGCTGGACAAATCCATGATCGGGGGATATGGCCAGGACGACCGTTCCTGTGTGTTCCTTGGGCTTGAAGCAATGATCGGGCTGGGCGGGCCGGATAAAATTCCGGAGTATACCCAGTGCCTGATCATCTGGGACAAGGAGGAAATCGGGTCGGAAGGCGCTACCGGGGCCAAGTCGCGGTTTTTTGAATATTGCGTTGAAGATATGATTGAACACTGGAGCCCGGAAACCCGTTTCAGCGAAGTCATGCTGAATTCCAAGGCCATTTCTGCCGATGTGCACGGAGCTTTGGACCCTGATTATCAGGACTTGCATGAGAAACTTAATTCCGCATTGCTTGGAAGCGGCCCGGCTTTTACCAAATTTACCGGCTCGCGAGGCAAATATGAGGCCAATGACGCGCATCCCGTGTATATCGGCTGGCTGCGAATGATTTTGAACAAGGCCAGGGTACCGTGGCAAATGGCCGAACTGGGCAGGGTAGACCTTGGTGGCGGGGGAACTGTCGCCATGTATCTTGCCAATTACGGCATGGACGTTATTGACTGCGGCCCGCCGCTGCTTGCCATGCACAGCCCTTTCGAGCTTACCAGCGTGGCTGATATTTATGCCACTTGCCAGGCTTTCAAGGTGTTTCTGGCAAATTAAAGCATTTCAAGTGTGAAATGCTCGGCAAGGATTTGCCTTCAAATCCTTGCCGCCAAATGATTGCCGGGCGGCAAAGCCTCCCGTTAAGCAATCATTTGAGGCGTTAACGACCCTAGAGTCTTTTAACATTGAAAAGTTATTTTTGACAAAATACTCTGGCGGCGCAGATCGCGCCGCCAGCCCCCGCAGACGCGGCCTCAGCCGCAGATGAATTCAAGCCGTACGAATGAAGACAGTAACGCTAAGCGCCGGAGGGAGCGTCTAAAATTTGGTCTGCTTTCCGGGCAAACTGATTTCAGGCGGCCGGGGCGCAGGCGGCGAAAGGGGCGTCTCACCATTAATCTGCTATAGGACGCCGCACCCGGAGAGCGCGGCAAAGGAAATTTTGCCCGCTCAGCGCAGGCGCGGGTGATATTGGCGGTGGAGACTGTCATGCCGCTCAGCAGGAGGCGGCAATTTTAAATTTTCGCCGGAGAAAGCCGAATTTGTTGAGGAAAAAAACTGATTTCCCATGAAAGCCCTCTTCCTGTTCAAATCTTGCTTGCCTGCATCCTTCTGTTCTGTTAGTTCTAATAGAATTGTGTATTAACATTTGGCTTTTTCAGGGACAGATAGAGCCGAATTCTGCCGGGGATATATTCTGGGGGAGTGCTTGAACAAGCCTGGAGGCGGCAGGAGGTCAAACGGCGCGAGATTTTGATGGAAGATTTATTGGTGTTCCTGGGGCTTTTGTTTCTGGGTTCTTTTCTTTTTGTTTTTGTGGCTGCAATTGTTTTGCTGGTTAAAACCCATTCGCAGTCAAAGCGGCTTGCTGGCGTAAATTTACAGCTCCAGAGCCTGAACAGGCAGGTAAACTGGCTTCTGGCGCAAGCTTCCGGGCAAAATGGGGAAGCGGAAACCGTTCCCCCGCCCGATCCCGGCCACAGTTGTGCCGCCCACCCTGACCCCGGCAACGCCTTTAATTTTCAAACTTTCCAACAGCCTTATTCCGATTCCACATTTTCCCCACAGCCCCAGCCAGACTTTTCTGGCCAGATGCCGCAGCAGACGCCTGTTGCCGGCAACCTTTTTGCGGCCGATGCACATAGCCGTAGCGGAAATGCTGCTCCTGCCGGGCATGTTCCTGCATGGGCCAGAAGCGGCGCAATAAAGCTGGTGCCACAGAATGTGCTGCGCCTTGCTCCCGGAGCTCTAGAGGGGGCTTTGCATAGCGAAAGTTTTTATGCGGAAGGCCTTGCTCAAGGGCCAAAGGCCCTTTCCCCTCACCCTGCCTGGGAGAGCTTGGGAGAAGCGCCTTCCGGGGCTTCTTCCCTGTGGCGGTCACTGGCTTCTTTTGTCAGCGGGGGGCATGCCTGGGTGGCGGGCGGAGTATTGCTTCTGTTCATTGCTTTTACTTTGCTTTTAACCTATATGGCCAGCCAGGGCCTGTTCACCATGGAAATGCGCATAGCCGGGGCCGCGCTTTCCGGTTTGGCGCTTTTGACGCTGGGCTGGGTTTTGCGCGGAAGGCGGCCCGCCTACTCCCTGGTTTTGCAGGGAGGGGGGATAGGGCTTTTATACCTTTCAGTGTTCGGGGCGACCAAGCTTACGGACATTCTGGGGCAGGAAGCAGGCCTGGTTCTGATTACCCTGCTCATTCCCTCAACAATTATTCTGGCGCTCCGGCAACAGTCGCAGCCGCTTGCAATTTTCGGCCTTTTAGGAGGATTTGCAGGCCCGATCCTGCTGTCGAGCGATAGCGGGAATTTTGTGGCCCTTTTCAGCTATTATATGCTGCTGAACGCCGCCGTTCTCATAATCGGGCGTTTCCGTCTGTGGCGGGGGCTTAATCTGGTCGCTTTTGTTTCTACGTTCGGGGTGGCCGTCGTTTGGGTTTTCACCCGTTACGAACCGGAAATGTTCGCCCGGGCGGAGCCTTTCATGATCGGCTTTATCGTCCTGTTTACCTTGCTGGGCATATTCTCTGCGAAAAAGCGCGGGATAGGATTGAAAAATTTTATAGATATGCCCGTGGTCATCGGAACGCCTGCCGCAGGAGCGTTGATTCAATGGGAAATGCTTTCCGGTTTTGCGCACGGGTTGCCTTTCGCCTGTATCGCCTTTTCCGTTTTTTATCTGCTGCTGGCCGTAGCCGTCTGGAAACGGGAAGGGGCGGGCCTGCGCAGCCTTGCCGAAGCCTATCTGGCCTTTTCCGTGCTGCTTGCAAATTTGGCGATTCCGCTGGAGCTGTCGGCTAAAGCCACTTCTGCGGTTTGGGCTGCGGAAGCGATTCTGGTTTTCTTTCTGGGCGTGCGCCTGGCCAGCCGCCGGGTTATGTGGGCCGGGCTGGTTTTGCATGTGGCAGCTTCATCCGCTTTTTTCCTGCGCGAAACTTTCCTTTACTACAGCCGGGAATATGTTGAATCGCCTCTTTTCCACTACCCCGCCTTTACAGGCAGCATGATTATTGCCGTTTCCGCCCTTGCGGTGGCTGTGCTTTCAAAGAACGTCCGCATAACCGGCGTGAGGCTGAATGCCGGGCCGGAAGAAACCGGAGATGCCGGGCCCTCCTTGTTGAGCAGGGTGTTATTCCTGTGGGGGCTTTGCTGGTGGTTTGGCGGCTGGTGGTTTGAGTTCGACAGGTATTTCGGCATGGGCTTCCCATATTTCTTCGTGGCGGCATCATTCACGGCTTTGGCCGGTGTGCTGCTGGGCCGCCGTTTACGCTTTCCTCCTTTTGTCTGGGTTTCGTTCGCGCCGGCTCTGTTCGGGTTTATATACGTGGCCGGGGTGCTTATTGTGCGGGCATACTACGTGTTCGGCTATGCGCCCTTGCATGTGCTCACGCATGACTTCTTTGCCGGGCCGGGCTTGTGGGCCTGGCTGTTTTTCTTTGCCGTCCAGGCCTGGCTGCTGAAGCAGAGCTGGAATTGCGCCGGGCGGAACGGATGCAAAGTGTGCGGGCGTGCACATTCCATCTGGCTGTTTTTGAGCATGCTGGTTTCTGCGGTGGTGCTTACCTGCACGGGAAGGGCTTATACCGTGCTTTGGGGGCTTTCAGAATCGTGGACCAGCTTGGCGGGAATTTTGCCGGCCCTGGCGTTTGTGAGCGTTTCCAGCGCAATTGCTGCCAAAAAAGAAACATGGCCCCGCGACAGGCGCATGGTAATGCTTTTCTGGCTGCCGCTGGCGCTGGTGCTTTCAACCAGTGTGTGGTTTCTGGGAACTCTGTTCGCTTCCGGAGATCCGGCCCCGTTGCCGCAGTATGTTCCCCTGCTCAACCCGCTGGAGCTTGAGCAGGCCTTTTGCATAGCGGCGGTGGCCTTCTGGCAAATTTGCGCGCAAAGGGTGGAGGGCGTTCCTTCCTTAAGCAGGAAAGCCTTGTTTACAGTAATGGATGTAATGGTCTTTCTCTGGATCACGGCCATGCTTGCCAGAGCCACGCATTTCTTTATGGGCATTCCCATGTCCGAAGTGCCGCACTCCGGGCATTTCCATCTGGCCCTGCTTGTTCTCTGGGGGCTTTACGGCATCGGGCACATGGCGGCTGGAAACAAGCTTCTGTTGCGCCGGGCCTGGGTGGCCGGGGCAATCTTGATGCTGATTGACATCGGCAAGCTTTTGCTTGTGGATTTGGCTCAAACCGGGACAATTACCAGGATAATCTCTTTCTTTGTTGCAGGGCTTCTGCTTCTGTTCATCGGCTGGGCGGCTCCGTTGCCGCCGGCTTCGGCAAAAAGACAAAAGGAATTTTATGAAGAATAGTATATACAGAAGGGCTGTTTTTTTCCTGCTCACCGCCGCCCTGGCTGTTCTGGCCTGCATTTCGCTGCAAAGCGGCGCTCAGGCCCAGACTTCAAGCCCGGATGATTTTGCCGGCCAGCTCACTTTGACCGGAGTTGAAGGGGAGCTGATGTGGCTTGAGTTGCCTTATATGGTTTATGAGCATGTGGAACGCACTGACCTTGGCGACATCAGGGTGTTTGACGCAGGCGGGCTGCCTGTGCCGTTTGAGGTGCGCAAGCCGAAGCGCTTGAGCACAACTCCCGACCCTGTGGCGCTTCCCTTTTTTCCCTGGCAGCCGGATGAGGGCAACTCTCTGCCCAGCAGCACGGATATCCAGATCGATTCTACCGGGGCAGTGATCAAGCTGAACAACAATGCCGGGGCTGGCGGCGAAAGCGCCACATACCTGATAGACACAGGCGGGCTTCAGTATGGCGCGTCTTCACTCAAGCTCTCTTTTAAAAATCCGGTGAATGATTTCAACAGCCCGGCGGAGGTCAGGCTCAGCGATGATCTGGCAGGCTGGAAGCTTTACGATAAGAAGCAGACGGTAGCCATGTTCGGCGATGAGCAAAAGACCGAGCACTTTAATGTGGAAATACCCAGAAAAAGTTCCAGATATTTGTTGCTGAGCCTGGGGGAAAACGCCCCCAAGCTTGCCGGGGTGGAAGCTGTGTTTGCTCCGCAGAGCCGCCCGGGGAAGTTGCGCACCAGTGTATTCAAGGGAGTTAAGAGCAAGGACGGTATGGAAGTGGTTTACAATACGGAGGGGTATTATCCGATTGTCGCCATTGATTTCATATTGCCCAAACCGGACGCCATAAACGTGGATGTAAAGAACAGGATGACTGAAAAAGCGCCCTGGGCTTTTAAGGCGGAAGGGGATATTTACCGCTTCAAGCCGGACGCCAAGGGCAATGAACGCAAGAACAGCCCTTTCGAGATAGATTCCAGGGCCCCGCACTGGCTTTTGCATTCAACCGGCACGGTTACTTTTGTCGATGCGCCGGATATGGAAATTCAATGGGAGCCGTATAAGCTTGTGTGGCTGGCCAGAGGAATCGGGCCGTGGGTTTTGGCCTATGGCAACCATGAGTCTGGAATGGTTTTTGACAACAACCTGAGCCTGCTTGATGAGGGAACTTTGCTTGAAGCCTCGGTTGTGGGTGAAGAAAGATATACGCCCCGGCTTGAGGAAACGGCGTTCCTCGATGCCGACAAACAGCAGTGGATGTTGTGGGCGGTTCTGATTTTGGCAGTGCTTGTGCTTTCGGGCTTTGCCTATGTGGTAGCTAAAGGCATGACAAAAAAGAAATAGAAAATTGAGAAAAAGGCCGGAAACAAATATTCCGGCCTTTTTCATTTATTTCCATTCGCATTGAGGAAAAAGCGGGGCCGCGTGATTTACCGGCCCGCAGCCTTTGCCCGGGCTGTAGCTTGCCTTGAGGCAGGAGTGAAGGTAAAGCTGCGAACGTTGCACTGCTTGGCGGAGGGGAACGCCCAAAGCGAGATGGGCGGTAATGGCCGCAGCCAGGGTGCAGCCCGTGCCGTGGTTGTTCGTTGTGTTTATTTTGCGATGGGGCAGGGCTTCCGGCTCGTGGCCGGGCAAAATCAGCCAGTCGCGGATCATGCCGTCGTAAGAGCTGAAATGCCCGCCTTTAATCAGAACCGCTCCTGCGCCCATCTCAATCAAATTCAACCCGGCGTCCTTGATATCGTTTTCATTTTCAATTTTTATTCCGGAAAGCAGTTCAGCCTCGGGCCTGTTTGGCGTAAGCACCTGGGCAAGAGGGACAAGATATTTTTTTAATGCGGCAACTGCATCTTCCTCAAGCAGGCGATGCCCGCTCTGGCTTACGCACACAGGATCCACCACAACCGCAAGGCTGTGCACGGCAAGGCAGGCGGCTACCGTTCTAATGATTTCAGAGGAAAAGAGCATGCCGGTTTTCAGGGCCTGAACCGGAAAGCCCTCAAGCACTGTTTCCAGTTGCTGTTTTACAAATTCCGGGCTTACAGGGAATATCCCCTTCACGCCTTCGCCGTTTTGGGCGGTAAGGGCGCAGATAACGCTGGAGCCATAAAGCCCCAGGGCCATAAAGGTTTTTATGTCTGCCTGAATTCCGGCGCCGCCTCCAGAGTCTGAGCCTGCGATGGTCAGCACGCAGGGAGGGGGCGGACGGCGCCCTTCCATGCAGGTCTGGCTCCAGGCCGGATGGGCAAGAGGTTTGTATAGTTCTTCTGCCATATCAATCCCCTTTTATTTTAGGGCCCGGTAAAAGAAGTTCCCGAGCATCTGAATAAGTTGAACCATCACGATCAGGATAATGATGGCCGCAACCATGGTTGCAACCTCATAACGGTAGTATCCGTACATAATCGCCGTGTCGCCCAGGCCTCCGCCGCCAACGGCCCCCGCCATGGCGGAATAGCCCACCAGATTTATGGCCACAACGGCAATGTTCAACACGATGGAGGGCATGGCCTCTTTCAGCATTACCCGGGTAATTATCTGAAAATTACTGGCGCCAAATGACTTGGCCGCCTCGATCACTCCTGTGTCCACTTCCAGCAGGCTTGCTTCCATAACTCTGGCAACAAAAGGAGCTGCCGCCACTGTAAGCGGAACAATGGTCGCGGAGCTGCCTATGGATGTGCCCACTACCCAGCGGGTAATCGGGATCATTGCGATGATCAGAATGATGAACGGGAAAGAGCGCAAAGTGTTTACCGTAAAGTCCAGCACCAGGTATACAGAGGCAGTGGGCAGCAGGCCTTTTGGCCCGGTAAGCACCATGACCATGGCCAGAATCATGCCGAAAAACAGGGAAAGCATGGTGGAAACAGAGACCATGTAAAGCGTGTCAAGGGTCGGGCCCGGCATGCGGGTGACCATGATGTCAAGGAATGTGTGCAGATTCGGCAGGATGCTGTCCATCTTGAACTATCTCCCAATACAGATTGTTGCTCTTAAGGTATTCTACGACCGAGCTGTAGTCTTCGCCTTTTACATTGATGATCAGATAGCCGAGCACATGGTCGCGGTAACGCTCAAGCCTTCCGCCCACAATTGAGAAATTTATGCCCAGGTCGGTCGCCATCTGGGTGATGACGGCATTTTTCGCGATTTGCCGGGGGAACTTCAGGCGGATGTTTACTCCGGTGGGAATCACCGCATATTCATCCTGAATCAGTTTTTGCAAAGCAGGGCTTGGGGAAAGGAACTGGGCCTCAGTTTCCCCGCTGGCGGCGACCAGGCCGTTGTCCAGAAGCACGGTTTTGTTGCAAATCATTTTGATTACCTCCATCTGGTGGGTAATCAGCACGATGGTCAGGCCGAGCTTTTTGTTGATGCTGTCCAGCAGTTCCAGGATGGAGATGGTTGTGCGCGGGTCCAGCGCCGAAGTCGCTTCATCGCAAAGCAGAATTCTGGGGTTAAGGGCCAGCGCGCGCGCAATTCCCACGCGCTGCTTCTGGCCTCCGCTCAGGTTGCCCACCTGTTCGAAACGTTTTTCTTCCAGGCCCACAAGCTCAAGAAGCTCGTCCACCCGGTCTTTTATCTCGGATTTCGGCATGTGCCAGATTTCCATGGGAAAGGCGATGTTTTTCCACACGTTCTTTCTGCTCATCAAAGAGAAGTGCTGAAAAATCATCCCCATATTGCGCCGCAGATTTTTTATTCCGCTGTTGCCCAGCAGGCGAACCTCTTCGCCCATCACCTTTACCGAGCCGGTATTGTAGCTTTCAAGGCCGTTCAGGCAGTGCAGAAGGGTGGATTTTCCCGCCCCGGAATGCCCCACAATGCCGAAAACATCTCCCTGCTCCACATGCAGGTCGATGTTGTTAAGAACCAGATGCTCGCCAAAGCTTTTGCTCAGGCCTTCAATCTTAATCATTCAGTACTCCCCGGAAAAGGAGTGATAGTGTTTTGCGGCGAGCTTGCCGCGGTTTTCCGGAAGCTTTTCTCAAAGCCGCCCCTGAGAGCCGGGGCTGAGCAGTCAAGAACTTTGCTCGCGGACATTTAAAATAGAATTTCTGCCAATTTTATAAAAATTTTCTACCGGCTGCTGTCCAGTCCCACATCCGCCGGAGCGGAGGCTTCAATCCGGTGCTCAATTTCAAACTTGGATTGAGGCGCCAGCGTGGTGCGCCACACATACATGGATTTCAGCTTGTCCGCCTCCGGGGCAGGAGTTGAAGCAAGCTTGATTTCCATTCTTGCATCGCCAAGCGCGGGAGCGCTGTCTTCAACCTTGAGGGCGATAGGCTTGCTTCCAAGGTTTTCCACCTCGTATTTCCACTGCCAGTTGCGCACCTGGGTTTTGCCGATAAGGCCGCGTTCGTCCGATTGGTTGCTCAGCTCGGTGCTGCTTACCTTCACCAGCGGATCCGTGCCGAAATAGAGAGTCTCCCCTGCCGGGTAGTAACCATTGCCCACCGTGTTGCCTTCAACCATATACACAGCCTCGGCGCGGGGCATTATTCTATCGTTGCCGGCAGGCTTCAGCTCCGCTGTGAGAAAAGCCTGGTCGCTCACTTTCGGGCGGGCGGTATACAGGAAGTCGGCCTTGAATGTATCGTCCGTTACCGTGAATACTGTCGGAGTTCCATCCGGCAGGGTGCGCTTGCCCATATCCCAGAGGGAATAGGTGGCGAACATGGTTTCCTCCGGCACATACAGGTTGTCAAAATGTTGATATTCCCCATCCGGGCTGAGCTTGGGCGCGCTTTGGAGCCGGGCCATGGCGGGCTGCTCCGCTTCAAAAGCAACGGCTTTGTTTTTGGCCGGGGTGGGCGGCTGTATTTGGCTGATGCGCCAGGAGTCCAGTTCCGGGGGGGCAACATCCCGGCGGGGGGCGTTGGTGGCCAAGTTTGTTTTCACATCGTGCCAGTCGAAACCTGAATTTTGAGTGATTTCCGCTGAAAATCCGAGTTCCACTTCCCCTGCGCCGGGGAGGGCGTTCAGAGTGTATGAAGGCCTCCAGCCGCAATTGCCAAGCATATAACTGTAAGTGATGTCGGAACCCGAGCGCAGCTGGGCCAGCACGAAACTTATTTTGTAGGATGGGGCGAGCGCTTCAAGCCGTGTTTTTGCCGCGGCAATTTTCTTTTGCGCTTCTTCCAGCATGGGGGCAAGTTCAAGCATACGGGCGTTTGCCGCTTTCAACCCTGTTTGCATGGCCTTGTCGAGCTTTTCCATCTCGGAACCCAGATTTGCCTGGGGGGAAGCGGGGTTGGTCCACATGGCGATGCGGGCCTGCACTCCTTCCTGCTCCGCTTCTAAGGCGGCATATTCATTTTGCGCTTCAAGCAGCGCTTTCTTCCATGGGGCCAGTATCGGGTCTGAGCCGTCTTCCTTGGCAAGGCGCTCTATGTTCATTCCCGCGAGCTTTCCGTCAATGCGGGCGGAAATGGTGTTCGGGTAGGCGTATCCGGGCAGGTAGGCCACAAGAACCACCTCCCCGCTGGGAAGCTTTTCAGGCACAGCCATGCTTTTCACTTCCACTTTGGCTGAGGAAGGGTAAAGGGTAACGGCCTCTATTTTGGCGAAACTTTCGGTTGACTCCTGCTGCGCAAAGGCCATTCCTGGCGCAAGCAGCATGCCTGCCGCAACAAGGGCGATGAAACGTGATTTAAGCATATGTTTCCCCTTGTCGGGTTAAAAAAGCTCCTTCAGGTCGTCCGTACTGTCCCGGTCGACCGGGGCCCCAACCCCGCTGCTAACGGTTCCGCTGCCCGGCTGGGTTCCTTCCGTAAACGGCAGGAGCACCCCTCCCACAGTGGCCATCACAATTCCGTCCGGCTTTTGGAAGTCATCCGGCGGGTAAAGCTCTTCCACCTGCTGGCGGTAGAGCACAAACGCAGGCAAGGCGGTCCTGCCTCCGGTTTCGCCGCGTCCCAGCTTCTTGGGCGTGTCATAACCCACGAAAACGCCAGTAACCAGGTGAGGAGTGAAACCGATGAACCATGCATCGCGTTCATCGTTGGAAGTTCCGGTTTTCCCGCCCATGGGCTTGTTCAGCACCCTGGCCCTGGCTCCTGTGCCCGCCTCAACGACCCCTTGCAGCAGCTGGCTCATAATGTAGGCGTTTTGGGGCGAAATGGCTTCTTTCGTTTCCGGGGGGAAGGAGAGCACCTCACTGCCCCAGGCATCCTTGATTGAAGTGATGAGACGGCCTTTTACCCGGGTGCCGCCGCGGGCGAAAGCGGTATAAGCTTCGGTAAGGTTTAACGGGGTTACTTCAACAACGCCCAGGCTGATCGCCATCACGTTTTGAAATTTGGCGTCAAGGCCGAGCGCATAGGCCCGGTCTATAATCGCCGGAATGCCGATTTGCTGGGCAATGCGCACGGTACAGGTGTTTTTGGATTTCAGCAGAGCGGTGCGCACGCTTATCGGCCCGGAGAATTTGCCGTCGTAGTTCTTGGGTATCCACACTTTGCCGGTGCCGGGGTCAACATGCACCACCGGGGTGTCGTAGACCACAGATCCGGCGGTTAGCCCGTTATCCATCGCCGCCGAATAAACTATCGGCTTGAAAGCGGAGCCGGGCTGGCGGCGGGCCTGGACTGCCCGGTTGAACTGGTTGTTATAGTTGAATTCAAATCCGCCCACCAAGGCTACCACATCGCCCGTGTCCACCTCAATGGAAATCATGGCGCTTTGCGCTTCGGGCTCCTGCTCAAGGCCAAGTTCCAGAACGGTGCCTTCAGCAATGGAGTTGGGAGTGGGGTAGGGTTCTTTTCCAAGCAGGGAGACCCAAACCGCATCGTTTTCTTTGAGAATTTTCGATGCGTTTCCGGAGGGGGAGGCCCATTTGAGATTTTCCGGGGAAATATGCCCCTTGAAGCGGCCCACCTGCACATAGGCGCCGTCCTTGTCCGTGGCCTTCTCTACAACGGCTTTTACCCACCCCGTCCGTTCCACAAAGGGGGAGTTGACCGGGTTTGAAGCGAGAAATCCCTCAACCGCGTCTGGCTGGAGATTTTCGAGGGGGCCTTTCCACCCATGACGGTGGGTGTAGTTAATCAGGTTCTCGCGCACAGCCGCTTCCGCCGCTTTCTGATGTACCGGCTCCATGGCGGTGTATATGTGCAGGCCCGATTCGCGCACGGCGTCTTCGCCATATCTATCAAGTTTTATGCCGTGCCGGGTCATATTTTCTTCGCTCAGATACTGGTCCAGTTCGCGGCGTACCTCCTCAAGGTACCAGGCTCCAGCCCTGCCGCCCGGCTCGTCCATGCTTTTCAGGTCAAGCGGCTGGGCCAGGGCAGCCTCATATTCTTCATCAGTAATCCATTTGAGTGTGTGCATGCGTCCCAGCACATATTCCTGCCGGGCTCGCGAGCGCTCCGCGTTGCTATACGGGTTCAGGCTGCTGGGAGCTTTGGGCAGGCCGCCAATCACGGCTGCCTCGGCGATAGTCAGGTCGCTTACATGTTTCCCGAAATAGGTGCGCGCTGCGGCTTCCACCCCGTAAGCGCCGTTGCCCAGATAAATGTGGTTCAGATAAATGGTCAGAATTTCGTCTTTGGTCAGATATTTTTCAAGCCTGTAGGCGAGAATCAGCTCTTTAAGCTTACGTTCGTATTCCCGGCTTTCGTCCAGAAGCAGGGCTTTTACCAGTTGCTGGGTAATGGTGCTGGCCCCTTCCTTTATTTTTCCGGCCTCCAGATTGCGCAAAAAGGCCCGGAACATGGCCACCGGGTCGATACCCTGGTGAGAGTAGAAACTGTCGTCTTCGGCAGCCAGAAAAGCCAGACGCACATGTTCCGGAACTTCATTTATGGAAACCAGGAAACGGCGCTGGCTGTAAAAATATCCCATAATGCTGCCATCCCGGGCATATACGGTAGTGACCAGCGGCGGTTTGTAATCGGAAATCCGCTGGATGTTGGGCAGGTCCTGAGAAGCCCACATATAGACGGCGGCCGCCACCGCCGTGCCTATGGCGGTAAGCAGCAGACCTAAAACCAGCAATGAAAGGAAAATGCGCCTAAAACGTCTTTTCATATTTAAAACCCACGCCTATTGGTTAAGCAGGCAAACCTGATATTCATGCAGAGCTGAATAATATAAAACATTTTGGGCTGGAGTTCAAACAGCTAAATTCTATTTGTCCCGTGCGCCTGCCCCGGCTTTACACCTGGAATCAGGGGAACGAAACCCCAGTCCAGGCGCAACCTGTTATAAGTATCCATAAGTTGGGCTTCGTTTTGGCCCATTTTTCTAAGCATGCCCCGCACTGTAATGGTCTGGCGCGCCGCCAGGCAATATTCCGCTGAAAAACCTGTAACCTCACCACCGCTTACCCAAAAGGGAAAGATCTTGCAAAACCAGGGTCTCGTTTCACGTGGAAGTGTGCAGCCTTTGGGGCCAAGATAAAGGCAATAGCCGTTTTTGTCGGCCCTCAGGGTGGGGTGGCTTTTCGACGGAGGAAAGAGCTTCGCGATCACGGCGCCTTCTCCCGGAAAAAGACTGCGCATCACATTCATAAATTCCGCGCTGTTCGGCGCCTTGTTCAAGAACAGCCCTTCTTTGCTGTGGGCGCGCAAACGGTTTTCCTCCGGCTTTGACAGGGGGAAGCAAAGTTCCGCATTTTCCGGGGCTATATAGCAGCAGGTAGTCCCTTTTTGAGCGCATAATGCGCAAATCGCGGGGTCATTGCAGGCCGCGGGGGCGCAAACGGAAGAATCTTGTTCATATATTGACATACGCAATTGTGGGGAGAATTTGTTTTTCACTCCCTCCTCTCTGCAGACCGTCAGAAAACAGGCTGTCTGCAGAGTGTAGCAAAATTGGTTCCAGAAAAGCTTGTAATGAAGCGGGCTAGAGCATTTAAACTTTGAAATGCTCTAGGCCAGCCCGACCCAAGAAGGGCTGTCCGCGCACGAGGCGTAGGTGGAATTTATTTCCGCCGGCAACGCCGAGTGCAGCGTCTTAAAGTTAATCCGCTCTAGGCTATGGGCTTTGGCCAGCTTACCAGGTCAGGCGCATGGGGACGCCCCGTTCCGAGGCATATTCCTTAAGTTCTCTGATCGTGTAGGTGCCGTAGTGCACAATGGATGCGAGCAAGGCCGCGGAAGCCTTGCCCTTGGTAAGCACTTCCTGGATGTGCCCGGGGTTTCCCGCTCCGCCCGATGCGATGATTGGAATACGCACCTCTCCGGCCACCGTTGAATTAAGATCGATTTCGTAACCGTCAAGAGTTCCGTCGGCGTCTATGGAGTTTATGCAAAGCTCACCGGCCCCCAGCTCCTGGCATTTCTTTGCCCAGGCAATAGCATCCAGTTCCACCGGAGTGCGCCCTCCATTGATATATATCTGATAGCCGGAGGGAAAAACTGTGCTGACCGGAACTTTCAACACGTCCATGCCCACCACTATGGCCTGCGAGCCGTAGCGCGCGGCGCCTTCCGAAATCAGCCCGGGGTTTTTAACGGCGGCGGTGTTGAGCGAGACTTTTTCGGCCCCCGCCTGGAGCACGGCATCCATGTCGTCAATATGGGACAGGCCTCCTCCTACGCAAAGAGGCACAAAAACCTGGCTTGCCACCTGTTCCACAACCTCCAGAAAAATTCCCCTGCGTTCAGCGGAAGCGGTGATGTCATAAAAAACTATTTCATCCGCGCCTTCCTCGCTGTAGCGCCGGGCCGACTCCACAGGGTCGCCGATATCTACGTTCCCGGCAAATTTTACCCCTTTGGTCAGTTTGCCGTCCCGCACATCAAGGCAAAGCACGATTCGTTTGCTAAGCATCTTTCCCCTCCACGCAATAATCGTAGAAATTTCGCAGCAGCCGCAGCCCCGGCCGACCGCTTTTTTCAGGGTGGAACTGCACAGCCCACAGGGCGTCCTTGCCGTATACGGAACAGAATTCTTTGCCGTAATAAGTGCTCGCCAGAACGAATTCAGGGGATGGCGCAGGGTAATAGCCATGCACAAAATAAAATTGGGCTTCCGGCTCAATTCCTTCAAACAGGGCGCAGTCCTTTTTTACTCGCAGGGAATTCCAGCCCATATGGGGAATGCGGATGCTTTCGCCGTCTTCTTCCTTCCATGCGGGGTCGAAGGCAAGGCATTTTCCAGGGACGATCCCAAGAGTTTGAGTGCTGTTTTCTTCGCTCATATCAAGCATTATCTGGCAGCCAAGACAAATTCCCAGCACCGGGGAGCCTTGGAGAATGGCGTCTTTCAGCACCTGGCCCATTCCGGTTTTTTGCAGATTTTGCATTGCCTGGCCGGCGGCTCCCACTCCGGGAAAGATTATCCCTCTGGCCTTTGCAGCTTCCTCACGGCAGTTGGTGATCTTGCAGGGAATTTTTAAAAAATTTAGGGCTCTGGCAACGCTGGTCTGGTTGCCTGCATTGTAGTCCAAAATGGCTAACATCTTTGGTCCTTGAAATAGATGAAAAATACGGGAAATTGCGCAAACAAAGTCCTTTCTGGCATACAACTAGAGCATTTCATACTTGAAATGCTCTGCAAGGATTTGTTTTCAAATCCTTGCCGCCAATTGTCCATACCGCGTTAAAGTTTTACAGCGTTTGTGTCAGGAAGGCAATCCTTAAACTCGGGGAAAAAACAGAGGAGGCAAAAGGGGGTAAGGTGTTTCCGGGGCCGGATCATTTCAAATATGGGTCGTTCCAGAGCATTTTAACATTGAAAGGCTGCTTCTGGTAAAATGCTCTGACGGCGGGCCTTCGCCGCCTGCCCCGCAGATGCAGGTGGAATTCACTTCCGCCGTCGCTTCAGCCGTAGACGAATCTTTGAGTCATACGGATGAAGGCAGCAATGCTAAGCGCCGAAAAGGCGTTTCAAAATCAATCTGCTCCAGGGCCGGAAAAGCATAAGCAGGTGGATGTTTAAGTCAAATTTGTTTATCGCTTCGTTCAGTTTGTCAAGCCGGGCCCGATTTTTTCCGTTTCAGCGTGGAGGTGAGGTCTTCAAACAGATTGTTGGCCATGGCGTCATCATTTTTTAACAGGAAAAGCAATCTGTCATAATCCTGCGCGCAGCTCGTGGGCGCCTGTCTGGAAGTTCCCGGCTTTATACAGTCAGGGGCAGGCAGGGCCGCAGCCAATGCCTGACAGATTCCTTTGCACGCGTCTGCAAACTTGGCTGCAAACCGGGCAATAGAACCCTGTTCCTGTATTTCTCCTGACAATGCGGCTTTTGCTTTTTGTTCAAGAGCGTGGGCCATCTTGCTTAAATCCATGTGCCCCAGTGTTGCCGCCAGCCCTTTGATGGTGTGGGCCAAAATTTCAACTTCCTCGAATGCCCCTTTTTCAAGAAGATCTTCAAGCTGGGGTTTGATGTCCATATATTTTTGGCAGAATTGGCCGGCGATTTTTACATACAACTCTTTATTCCTGGAAAAGCTGCGTAAAGCAGCGGGAATGTCAAACCCTTGCGCGGCAAGGGAGCCAAGCCGTATGCCTGATTTCGCGGGCGGGGCTGTTTTCGCCTGTTCAGGGGCCTGTTTCAAAAAGCGTGAAAGAACCGAATAAAGCAGGGCCACGTCAATCGGCTTGGAGATGTGCTCGTTCATACCCATGTCCAGGCAGCGCACACGCTCCTCGCGCATGGCATGGGCCGTAAGCGCGATAATTGGAATGTCCCGGTGTTCTTCTTGCTCTTTTATGCGGGCGAAAGTTTCATAGCCATCCATTTCCGGCATTTGCAAGTCCATAAGAATCAAGTTGAAAGCCGGGGTTGATGTCTGGCGGCCAATGATTTCCAAGGCGTCAATTCCATTATTGGCAATAGTCACTTCAAGCCCGGTTCTCTGCAAAAAATCGAGCCCGATTTGCTGATTGATCATATTGTCTTCAACCATAAGAACTTTTTGCCCTCTGAAATCGGGCGGTTCTCCCTGTTTTAGCGTTTCTTTCAAGTTTGGGCTCATGGGTGTGTTGATTTGAGACATTGTTTCCACCACAGCTTCAAACAGCAGCGAGCGGCTGGGCGGTTTTTGAAGCTGGCCCTGAATCAGGCCGGAGACTGTCTGGGCGATGATTACATCATTCGCATTTTGGGGAACTAAAAGGATTATTTTCGGCAGAGCCGTCAGTCTTTCCCTCAGCAGTTTCAGCATGGACACCACGGTGTCATCAGGTATGTCGAAATCAAGAACCAGAAGATCAAATGAACTTCCTCGCGCCTCCGCTTCACTCAGCATTTCTAAGCACTGTGTTTCGCTGGCGGCCGGGCTCACATTGAAGGAGAAGCCATTCAGCATATGGCTGACCGCTTTTCTGGCGGCGGAGTTTTTAACTGCCGCAACGATTGAGATGCCGGCAATTTCCTCCGGGGGAGCAAATGCCAGCGATGTGCCGGTCTTGCTCTCCTCCACCCGGCAGTCGAAAGTCATTGTAGTTCCTTCGCCGGGCTTGCTGTGCACGTATATATGGCCGCCCATCATTTCCACCAGCAGCTTGCATATGGCAAGCCCAAGGCCCGCTCCGCCATAGCGGCGGGTGGGGGACATGTCCCCCTGGGAGAAAGCGGTAAACAATTTTTGCTGTTCTTCCTCTGTCATTCCCTTGCCGGTGTCGGCTACAACAAAGTTCAGTTTGAGGCCTTCTTCATTTTTTTCATGCAGGGAGCAGCTCATGAAGATTTCGCCTTTATCCGTAAATTTTATGGCATTGCTCAGCATATTGTTAATTACCTGAGACAGGTGCAAGAAATCCCCTATTGCTTCAATCGGCAGGTTGTCGTCAACTGAGAGCACAAAATCAATATTTTTGGCAGCGGCCTGTGGGCCGAACATGATGCTGGCGTTTTCCATCAGATCGTCAATGCGGAAACTGGCACGTTCAATTTCAATTTTTCCTGTTTCAATACTTGAAAAATCAAGGATGTCATCCATGACTTCTTGCAAATCTTCCGCGGAAGAGTGGATTTTATGGAAATACTCCATTGATTTGGCCGAGAATTCGTTGGTCATGGCCATATAGGAAAGTCCGAGAATGGCATTCATGGGGGTGCGGATTTCATGGCTGATGTTGGCCATGAAATCCTTTTTTATCTGGAGAGCCTTTTCAGCCTGTTCCTGCGCCGTTGAAAGTTCGCTGATGTCGACTTGAATGAAAAGCGCGCCGATTCGCTTCCCTTTTTCATTAATGACGGGAGATATGCTTGTGCGGTAGGTTGTGTTGCGCTTGGCGCAGTATGAAATATTTTCAGTGTAGGAGATGCTTTCACCTTTTTTGATGACCTTGCGGCAGGCTGTTTCCAGGGCGGAAATCCAATCGCCTTCAACTGCGCTGTGAGCGAACAGGGCATGCAGATCTTTGCCCTGCAAGTTCAATATGCCGGGAATTCCAAGATTCCTGCGTAGTTTGGCTGAGCTTAAAATATAGCGCAGCTTGCTGTCCACAACCAGGATGTTGTTTGGAGAGTTTTCCAAAAGCAGGGATTTGTAAAATTCTTGCTGGGCGGCTTGTCTTTCGCCTTCTTCACACATTTTTTCAGTGTGCCAGAACCCCGCTTCAAGGGTGCGGTATTTAAACTCCAGGCGTTCAAGCTCGTTTTTCAGCTTTATATTTTCCAGACGCAATTTTTCCATGCTTGTTTCCGGTTTCTGCTCCGGCTGGGAGTTCGTATAAGGATTGTCCAAATCTTTACCTGACATAAAAACACATAACCAAGGAACAAGGTTTAAAGCATACAGGCCATAACGGACGTCTTTTGCAAAACACTGCGCATGGCTCCTTTTTGCATAGAAGCAGGCCAAAACTCCCGATAAGAACAAAAGCCCGTGAAATTCATGCGCGAAGAAAGGGACTGCTTGATCAGTCCTGCCTCGCAATCATATTCGGGTCTGGCAACATGCCGGTCAATACAATTTGTCTTTCTTGCCGAACAGGCGGCGTTTAATGACTGCCCGGCAGTCTGCTCTATCTTTTTTCGAGAGAGGCTGAAGATTGGAATGCCGGCTTTTTCTTCAATGGCTGCCGTGAAGCAGACCCATTGCCTTTGGGGATTGATTGTGGAAATGTTTCTGGGCACGGGGCCGCCATCATGGGCCCTGAGCTGCTCAAGTTCAAGATTTATGAGGCGGAAAGAAAAATTTAAGGAGTTTTTCGGCCCGGTCTTCTGGCGCTGCAGCCTTCCAAAGGCGCTCGGAGTGTGGGCCTCAAGCTGTTTGTTTCTGCGGCTTTTGGTCGCCTGGAAGCGGGCGGGCGTGTTCAGGCTTTGTCCGCCTCCAAGAAAAATTTGCCTTTTTTTAAAAGAGCTATGGGGGGAGCTTCTTCCGCTGGCTACAAGACTGCTAACTTCCGCCACATTGCTCAAGCTTGTCAGAGTTTCATCATCAAGCACATTTCCGTATGGTACGGGCAGCGTGAGAATTCGCTTGGGCAGGGCCCCTTCCTGTTTCCTGGTTGAAAGGCCGTCTGCGCCTATTGCCCTGTGCGGAGTTTTGTTCTGGGAGCGGGTGGTCTTCGGGCCGCAAGTGCAATCAACGGTTGCGAAAAGAAGCCGGTTTGCAGGCATTGTGTGCCCACTCTTGCCGGTAAGAACTGTTGTGCAGACGCAACCCAAACCAGGAAGGGCCGGTTTTCTCTGTAAGGCCAGCGGAAGTTTGTCCAGCTTGAAAATGGCCTTGGCAAACAGGATGGCGCGACTGTTTTTTAAAAAAGCAGTGCTCTTTTTTACGCCAGCGGCAAGCCCACGCGCGGTGGCATGGCCGTCATGGCGATGATCCGTAACAGCATAAGCCGAGTTCATATAACTCCAATAGGATTATCGAGAGTTAAATTTTTATCCGTAGAGCTGAACTCAGTTTACAATATTTTTTTTGTTTTTTCTATATCGCTATTGATTTCTTTTTTTAACTGCTCCGGCGAGTCGAAACGCCGGCTGTCGCGGATGTGTTTCACAAAATGCACGCGTACGTCTTGCCCATATACATCTTGATTGAAATCAAGAATATGGACTTCCAGTTTGCGTGTTATTTTTCCGTGGGATTCTTCAAAGGTGGGATTGGTGCCGATGCTTGCCACGCCTCGGTTAAACCGGCCGGAGATTTCTGCCCATACCGCATATACTCCGTCTGGGGGAAGCATACCCCCCAGGGCATCAAATTCATTGCTGCAAATGCCAGGAATAGCTTGATAACCCGATTCGTTCGTGTTTTTAAAGCCGGCCTCGACGTTTATGGTGGGGAACCCCAGAGTGCTCCCCAGCTGGCGCCCTTTTACAATATGGCCTTCCACAAAATGGTTTCTCCCTAACAGGGGGGCCACTTCAGCTGTCTGGCCGGCTCCGATCAGTTTACGCACCCTTGTGGAGCTGACCACGGAGCCTCCCATCAGCACAGGTGAAAGCTGTTCAACCTCAAAGCCAAGCCCTTCGCCCATGCGGGAAAGCAGAAGCGCCGAACCCCGCCTTCCTTTGCCAAAGAAGGAGCTGTAGCCCAGCACCATCTGGTGTGTGTTCATATTGCCTGTAAGGATTTTGTGTACAAAGTCATCTGGCTCAAGCTCTGCTATTTCCCTGGTAAACGGCAAAACCAGAGTAACATCTACCCCCTGGGCGGCAATAAGGCCGAGGCGTGCGTGCATAGAGGTGATGATGGGGGGCGGGTTGCCTATGACATGCAAGGGGTGAGGACTGAAAGTGACTACAACAGAAGTAAGGTCAAGCTGTTTTGCTTTGGCTGCCAGATGGCTGAGCAGTTTTTGGTGGCCCAGGTGGACGCCGTCAAAGTTTCCCCACGTCACACAGGTGCCCGAGTTGAACAGAGGCAGATTTGACGGAGAGTTGAAGACTTTCATTCTTTTTTCAACTTGTTTCAGGCTTTTTGCGCCGCATACGCCCCAGACTGGACAAATTTACACTTGAAATGCTCTAATTGCTGTAGTGAAAAGCTTTTTTCTAATATATAAAAATTTGGGGAAGAGAGCAAAGCCTCTTCCCCATATCAAAATAAAAGCTTACTTTGCCTGCTATTTGTCAAGCGAAGCTATATGCAGGCGGGTAATGGCGCGTTGAAGAGCGGATATCGCACGTTCTTCATCAAAACCTTCGGCCCTTTCTCTGAGCCGGGCTTCCGCCCGCTCCTTGGCTTTGGTTGCACGGTCTACGTCAATCAGTGCCGAAGGAGTTGCCGAGTCAGCTAAAACAGTGATTTTTTCTTTGGTTACATCGACAAATCCGCCTCCGACAAATATATTGACGCTTTTTCCTTCTTCTTTATAGCTGAGGCAGCCTATGCGCACAGAGGAAAGAAGGGAGGCGTGTCCTGGGAATACTCCGAAATCTCCCAAGGTGCCTGGAACTCCCACATATTCCACGGGCGCATCAAACAAGATGCCTTCCGGAGTAACTATAGAAAGGGTAATGGCCTTTTCCATACGTTAGTCCTTTTTAGTTTTTATTTTGGCGCTGTTTGTACTTGTCCACAGCCATCTCAATGCTACCAACCATGTACAGGTCGTCTTCTGAAAGGTGGTCATAATCACCAGCCAAAAGACCCTTGAATGCCCTGATGGTCTCTTCGAGTTTTACATATGCCCCAGGGTATCCGGTAAACACTTCTGCTACGTGGAACGGCTGTGACAGGAAACGCTGGATGCGGCGCGCGCGGCCAACAATAATTTTGTCTTCATCAGAAAGCTCATCCATGCCGAGAATTGCGATAATATCCTGCAGGTCTTTGTATTTTTGGAGAACCTCCTGAACCTGACGGGCAACGGTGTAGTGCTCTTCGCCAACCACGTTGGGGTCAAGAATTCTGGAGGTGGAGTCCAGCGGGTCAACGGCGGGATAAATACCAAGTTCGGCAATCTGACGGGAAAGAACGAGAGTGCCGTCAAGGTGCGCGAAAGTGGTTGCGGGGGCCGGGTCGGTGAGGTCGTCCGCAGGGACGTATACCGCCTGCACCGAAGTGATGGAGCCTTTTGAGGTGGAGGTGATGCGTTCCTGCAAGGCGCCCAGGTCGGTGCCGAGAGTGGGCTGGTAGCCTACTGCGGAAGGCATGCGGCCAAGCAGTGCGGATACTTCTGAGCCGGCCTGAGTGAAGCGGAAGATGTTGTCAATGAAAAGCAGAACGTCCTGGTTTTCTTCATCGCGGAAGTATTCCGCAACGGCAAGCGCCGAAAGGGCTACGCGGGAACGCGCTCCGGGAGGTTCATTCATCTGCCCGTATACAAGGGCGGCTTTCTCAAGAATGCCGGCTTCCTTGAATTCGTAGTAGAGGTCATTACCTTCGCGGGTACGTTCGCCTACCCCGGCAAATACGGAAAGACCGCCGTGCTGTTTGGCGATGTTGTTGATCATTTCCATAAGAATAACGGTCTTGCCTACCCCTGCACCGCCGAACAAGCCGATTTTACCGCCTTTGGGGAAGGGAATCAGAAGGTCAACAACCTTGAGTCCGGTTTCCAAAAGTTCAACTTTTGTATTTAGTTCGGTAAATTCAGGGGCTTCGCGGTGAATGGGGTAATATTTGTCGGCTTGAATCGGCCCGGCTTCGTCCACCGGTTCGCCAACCACGTTAATGATGCGCCCCAAGGCAGATTTGCCAACCGGAACCCGGATTGGGTGGCCGGTATCTTTTACCGCCATGCCTCGAACCAGGCCGTCTGTTGCGTCCATGGCGATGGTTCTCACCACGTTGTTGCCCAAATGCTGGGCAACTTCGCAGATCAGTCTGGGGGCATGCTCGTTATTGGTATTTTCGATTTCCAGGGCATTAAAGATGCTGGGCAGGTGGTCCTGATTGAACTCAACGTCCACAACCGCGCCGATTACCTGTGAAATTCTCCCGATATTGTTTTCCATAACTATGTCCTTCCTTATCCGTTCAGGGCCTCAACACCGCCCACTATGTCTATAAGTTCAGTTGTAATGGCCGCCTGTCTTGTTTTATTGTAAAGCAAAGTCAGGCTCGCGGTTATATCATCACAATTGCGTGTGGCATTGTCCATCGCATTCATTCTGGCTGCGTGCTCTGAGGCCGAGGTGTCGAGCAGGGCGCGGTGGATTTGCACCTTGATAAAGCGGGGCAAGAGTTCAGCCAAAAGCACTTCCTCATCCGGCTCATAGATTGTAGCT
>CAZJFJ010000005.1:0-13117 GCA_964545305.1 uncultured Desulfovibrionaceae bacterium | reverse complement strand
GGGTTTTCTGCTGGGCTTCTTTTGCTTCTCTTATGTCAGTTTTTGTATCGGCTGCTGCTTCCACCTCGCCATGGGAAACGGGCAGAACGGCAAGTGTGGTGGTCAGCTGTTTGGAAAGGTTTACGAATTGTCCATAAACCAGATTCAATTCGTCAATTTCCCCTTCACCGTATGCGGCGATCAGCTTGTTGCCAAGGTCGGAGGCCACATTCCAGTGAAGCGAACCCATCTGGTCGGTAAGAGCCAGTTTCTGCTGTTTGCCTGATTTGCGGATGGAATCCGCTCCTTTGCGCCCAACACAGTAGAACACCGGAGTAATGCCAGCGTTTTCCTTTTCTTTCGCCAGATGGTAGGCGGCGGAGATCAGGTTGACGTTGAATGCTCCGGCAAGCCCTCTGTCTGAAGTGACAAGAAGGATGCCTGCGTTTTTCTGTTCTTCCCTTTTGAGCAGCAGGGGGTGATTAACCCCCGCAAACTGACCGGAGGACTCAGCAAGAATTTCATAGAACTTGTCCGCATAGGGCCTGAACCTTTCTATACGCGTTTGAGCTCCGCGCAGCTTGGCCGATGAAACCATGTTCATGGCCTTGGTAATCTGCTTGGTCTTCTTGACCCCGGCGATTTTCATTCTAACATTTTTTAGTGACGCCATCTCTGCGCTCCTGCCCCCGGAATATTAATTGGATTTAAATCCTTTCTTAAAGTCATCGATAGCCGCACGCAGGCGCTTTTCAATGTCTTCGTCGATTTCCTTTTTAGTCTTGATGTCATTAAGGATATCGGACTTGCCCGCCCTCATGAACTCCAGATACTCGTTTTCAAAGCGGCGCACATCCGCTACCGGGATGCTGTCCAGATAGCCACGGGTGGCGGCAAAGAGAGATACCACCTGCTCTTCTACCGGCATGGGCTGGTACTGGGGCTGCTTTAAAAGTTCAACCAGACGCACGCCGCGGTTAATTCTGGCCTGGGTGGAGCTGTCAAGGTCGGACCCGAACTGGGCAAAGGCCGCAAGTTCTCTATACTGGGCCAAGTCAAGGCGCAGGGAGCCTGCAACTTGCTTCATTGCCTTGATCTGGGCGGCGCCGCCAACGCGGGATACGGAAATACCGGCATTGATGGCGGGGCGTACGCCAGAGTTGAACAGGTTCTGTTCAAGGAACACCTGACCGTCAGTAATGGAAATTACGTTGGTCGGGATGTAGGCGGATACGTCGCCGGCCTGAGTTTCAATGATCGGAAGGGCGGTAAGAGAACCCGCTCCGAGATTGTCGTTCAGCTTGGCTGCGCGCTCCAGAAGGCGTGAGTGCAGGTAGAATACGTCACCCGGATAAGCTTCACGTCCTGGGGGACGGCGGAGAAGCAGGGACATCTGTCTGTAAGCGACAGCCTGCTTGGAAAGGTCATCGTAAATAATCAGAGCATGTTTTCCGTTATCGCGGTAGTCTTCGGCCATGGTACAGCCGGAATAGGCGGCGATATACTGAAGCGGGGCCGGGTCTGCCGCTGTGGCGGAAATGATTGTGGTGTATTCCATTGCGCCGTATTTACGCAAAGTGTCGGCAACCAGAGCCACGGTGGACTTCTTCTGCCCGATTGCAACATAGAAGCAGTGGACGTCAGTGTCTTTCTGGGCCAGGATTGCATCAATACATACGGCGGATTTGCCGGTCTGGCGGTCGCCAATAATCAATTCACGCTGGCCGCGCCCAATCGGAGTCATTGAGTCGATCGCCTTGAGTCCGGTCATCATGGGTTCGTGCACCGACTTACGGGCAATAATGCCGGGGGCCTTTAGCTCCACCGGGCGTATTTCTTTGGCATTTACCGGGCCAAGACCGTCAATGGGCTGACCCAGCGGGTTGAGAACCCGGCCCATAACCGCTTCGCCAACCGGAACGGAGAAGATGAGGCCGGTGCGTTTTACCGGGTCGCCTTCTTTAATGCCTACGTCTTCACCGAGAAGAGCAACACCTACGTTGTCTTCTTCCAGGTTCAGCACCATTCCCATGATGCCGCCTGGAAATTCAAGAAGCTCCATGGCCATGGCGTTTTTCACACCATAAACACGGGCTATACCGTCACCCACGTACAGCACGGTCCCAACTTCCGACATCTCGACGCGCTGTTCGTAGCCTTCGATCTGCTCCTGAATAATTTTGCTGATTTCTTCAGATCTAATCTGCATGGCCCTATTCACCTCGTTTCATATTTTCCCTGAGTACGTTAATTTGCGCCCTGAGGCTTCCGTCAAGCGCACGGTCATCTATCTTTAGTATGAGTCCGCCAATGATTGAGGGATCCACACTGAAATTCATGGCAAGCTTCCTGCCAGCTTTGGCTTCCAGGCTTTTCTGGATTTCTTCCTGGCGTTCGGGGGCAAGCTCTATTGCGGTAATCAGTTCGCTTTTCACGATGCCCGCCAGATGATCAAGCATGTTGCGGTAGGTTTCCGCTATTGCAGCCAGAATGGGCAGACGGCCTTTTTCCAGAAGCAGGAGGCAGAAGTCCTTGACTATTTGCTCTATACCGCCTTTTTCCATAAGGCTGCTAAGCACCTTGGCTTTCTCATCGTTGGAAAAAACCGGGCTGGCAAAAAGATTTGCAAGCGAGGGCGAGGTGTCAAGGCAGTCTTTAAGAGCGCCAAGGTCCCTGCCTATTTGCTCAAGTGCTGCCTGTCCTTTGCCCTGGCCTATGTCAAATATGGCCTGGGCGTATCTTTTGGTTGCGATGTTGTTACTCAATTGAGCACCACCTTGTTGAGATATTTGTCAATAAGCTTTGCGTGCTCTTCTTTGCCGAGCTGCTCTTTCAGCATCTCTTCACAAGCTTCAGCCACCATGTCGGCGACTGTTTCGCGCAGACTGTCCGCAGCCATTTTAGTTTCATTGTCAATGGTTAATTTGGCTTGCCCGGCAATATGCGCGGCAGACCCTTCAGCCCTGGCAATGATTGCATCCCTGATGTGTTCGCCCTGTCTGCGGCATTCTTCAAGAATTGTTTCGCCTTCCTGCTTCAGGCTCGCAATGCGCTTTTCCATATCTGCAAGGGCAAGTTCCGCCTGGGCCTTTTCGTCTTCAAGATCTTGAATATCTTGAGCGATTTTCTGGCGGCGATGCACAAAGAAGTCTCTCGCTTTACGCCAGGTCAGCCAAATCAGGATTCCTGCAAACAGGACAAAGTTGATGGTTCTGAACAGAAAGTCTTTCCATGACTCTTCGGTGAGGTGGCCTGAAGCCATCGCCGGCGTGGCCAACAGGATCAAAACAAGCGCAGCTCCCCAGACGTATCTCATAGTTTTCCCTTTCTTAGCTCTTAATGGGCACCTGGGGCTTTAAAAATGAAATTTGGGCTTGGCCCAAATTTTTTGCAGTCCCGGGGTTTGCCCGGTAGTGTTGTCTGAATTCTGCCGGTTAGGCCAGAATCCTGCTCACGGCTTCTTTTGTCATGCTGGGCACGCTTTGCCGCAGCTCGGACATGGCCCGCTCAACCTGGGCGGAAATGTCCGCTCTCGCAACCTGCATCTTGCCCTGTGCTTCAGCAAGGGCTGCATTGGTAAGCTCGCGTTCACGGGCGATGGCCGTGTTGCGGATTTCTTCGCGGGTCTTGACTGCTTCGGTACGATAATCTGCCAGCGACTGGTTGTATTTCTCGAACTTGGACTCAGATGCCTTGCGGGCCAGATTGACCGCGTCCTGCATTTTGTCCATTGCTTCCTTGCGCTGCACAATGATTTTACGGATGGGGGTAATCAGCAGATAGTTTAGAACTATCAAGGTGATCAGAAAGTTTACAAATTGAATTACCGAGGTAATGTCTACGTTTATCATGGCAATGTCCCTGTGCCCGGATATCCTGTATTTAACAGGCAAGGCAGTCTGATGCTGCCTCTATTGAAGTAATCTTTTTACTAACGTCCCAATTTAACAATCAATCGTGAAAGATTGTTGATCCACATAGTAGTATAGTCTTTAGAAAATGACAAGAGGCGAATGTAGTTTTTTAGAAAAAGTAAGCGGTTTTCATAATTTCACAACCGCAGGCCCTGTGCGGGCATATGCCTATTGCAGTGATTCCCGTGAATCGGTCCAGGTCTCCTCGTTTTCAGAGACGGCAACTTCCGCTGTGCCCGCTTGCTGGCCCATGTGCAGGTCCCCATCCAGGATGGCGCCTTCCTCCATAACCAGAAGCTTTGCAGTGAGCGTTCCCAGAAGCACGGCTGTTTTATGCAGCACCGCGCGCTGGGCCACGCTAACTTCACCTTCCACATTTCCGTTAACAACAATTGCGCCAACCTTGATTTTGCCGTTTACTTTAGCTCCCTGGCCTACAATCAGGGTGCCGCTCGATGTTATGTTGCCGGAAAATATGCAATCAATTCGTACGGCCCCTTCAAAAGAGAGGTCTCCCGTGTAAACCGTACCCGAACCGAGGAAAGCGTTGATTTCGTCTCTGGCCATATTTCTTCCTTATAATTGTCATCTGCTTTTGAAGACAAAGCGTCGCATACTGACGTTAAGAACGAGCCCCACCAAGCAGAAATTAACGAGGGTGGAGCTTCCCCCGTAACTCACAAAAGGCAAGGGCATTCCCACCACTGGCAATAGTCCCAGCACCATACCTATATTAATCAGAATTTGCCAGAAAAAATAAAAAAAGACGCCTACGGCGATATTGGTTCCAAACCAGTCTTTTGCATCTCTGGCAGTGGTAAAAATGGAAAGCAGGAACAGGCAAAAGAGTGAAATCAGAGCCACGCAGCCCATAAATCCCCACTCTTCGCCAAAAACGGCAATGGCGAAGTCCGTGTGGCGCTCGGGAAGATAAAGCAGTTTGCTTTGCGGCCCCTCAAGAAAGCCTTTGCCCCAGGTTTCTCCAGAGCCTATGGCGATCAGGGCCTGGCGGATGTGATATCCGGCTCCCTGCGGGTCTGTTTCCGGGTTCAGAAACGTCATGATGCGGCGCTGCTGGTATGGATGCAGCAGGCTCCACCAGGAAGGGACTATATTAAGGAAATAGAGGAGATAATAACCTACTGTGGTGAACAGGGCCGTTCCTGCGATTGTTGTGCAGAGCCATAGCTTGATTCCCCTGAACATAACCATTCCGCCCAGAATTAAAAGCACGTTCAGCGATGTGCCCAGATCAGGTTCCAGAAGAATCAGTATCGCCGGCAGAACTCCTATCCCCAGCGCTCCCAAAAGGCCCAGAGGGCCAAGCGCCTCTTTGCTCCGGGAAAGGACCAAAGCGCCCATCAGCAGCACGCTGATCTTGGCCAGTTCGGAAGGCTGGAAGGTGATGAACCCCAGGTCGATCCAGCGCCTGGCTCCAGAATATACCGAACCTACAAGCAGAACCAGCACCAGCAGGATTATGGCCGCTATATACAGGAACAGGGCGACGTTTTTCAGGTGGAGGTAGTCAAAAAGCATGACACCGACCATAACGATAAAACCCACCCCTCCCCAGACAAGTTGTTTCTGGTAGAAATTGTTTACCTGCATTCCATCTTCCAGAAGCTGCGCCCCGGCGGAGTATAAATTTACTATACCCACCAGAAAGATTAGAAGAACAAGGAAAAGCAGCCCCCAGTTGACGTGCCCCAGCAGCTGTCTGTCCATTTTTTCAATAGGATTCAAGGATACCATTTTTTCAGTCCGTTTTACTGTTCGGGAAAGCGTTGCCCTGTTGTCCGTTCTTCCGGCTGCTCTCCCGACAGCGTCAGGTTTGCCGCCTGCGGATGTGGGCCGGGGTAATCATCGCTTAAAAGATAATTATATATATCTCGCGCAACAGGGCCGGCAGTGGAGCTGCCGCCCCCGCCGTGTTCAACCATAACTGTCACGACATAACTTTTTTCGTTCTTTTTGGCCCAGGTGGTAATCCAGGCGTGATCCCTGTACTCATAGGCCATTTGATGGCTCTTCAGGCGTTCTTGTTCTATTCTGCGCACCTGGGCGGTTCCGGTTTTGCCTCCCATTATGGCGTCGGGTCGGGAAATTACCCGGGCGGTCCCGCTTTCTGCAGTCATTCGCATGGACTCGATTAAAAACTCCATATCTTTGGCGGAAGAAGGCAGTTTTGAACGCACTTCGATGGGTTCAGATAGAATCAGGCTTGGTTTCAGCAGGTAACCGCCATTGATAAGGGCCGATGTGTACACGGCCACTTGCAGTGGCGTGACCAGAGTTGCGCCCTGCCCAATGGACACGTTCAAGGTTTCGCCCCGCTGCCAGGAAGAGCCGTCGCGCGCCCGTTTCCATTCCCTTGACGGGACCAGCCCCCCGCGTTCATAAGGCAGGTCTATGCCTGTGGGTTCGCCAAACCCGCATTGCTTGGCAAAGGCGGAAATGCGGTCAATGCCCATGCGGTCGCCCATATGGTAGAAATAAACGTCGCAGGAATTCATCAGGGCCGATTTCATATTCATTTGTCCATGACCACCCTCTTTCCAGCAGCGGAAGTTCCGGTTGCCCATCCGGTATTCTCCCGAACAGAAGACAGTTTCATTCGGGTTTACTCCTTCTTTCAAAAACAATTCGGCCAGAATCAGCTTCCAGACGGAGCCGGGGGGGTATTCACTTTGGATGGTTCTGTTTTGCATGGGGAAACGCGGATTGGTTCGGAGTTCTTCCCACTGCGCGTTGCTGAGGCCGATGGAGAAGGCGTTGTTGTCGAATGAGGGCTGGGTGGCCATAGCCACAATCTTTCCTGTGTATGGTTCCATCACCACGATACAACCGCTATGTTCGCCCAAGGCTTTCACAGCCAGCTTCTGCACTTCAATATCAATTGACAGGGTGATGCTGTCTCCGCTTTGCGCCTCGCGTGCAATTGAGCTGGAAAGGCTCACGCCAAAGGCGTTCCGTTCTACATAAGCAAGCCCTTTTTGGCCTCGGAGGCGTTTTTCCAGTTTCGATTCAAGCCCCAGCTTGCCGATGCTGTCGCCCAGGGAGAGTTCGGGGTCTTGCCCCATTTCTTTTTCATTTGCTTCCGCCACGTAACCCAGTATGTGCGCAAACAGCGGCCCGTGCGGGTAGTTTCGCCTGGTGCGGGTGTCAATGCTAAGTTCGGGAAGGCGTTCCACATACGGTTCGATTAATGCCACCTGCTCAAAGGACATATCGTTGATCAGCGTGATTGGCTCGGGCCGGGAGCTTTTTTGGCGCTGCTGTTGATAGCGGGTGAGCAGCGCCTCCAGAGGAATTCCGGTCCAGCTGCTGATTTGGGAGAGGGTCGCGTTTACATCAGGGCAGTCCTGCTGGTTTAAAATAAGGGTGAAAGCCGGGCGGTTTTCAGCCAGCAGTATGCCGTTGCGGTCCTGCAAAAAACCACGGGGCGCGTAAATAAGCTTTTGATGGAGTCGGTTGTTTGAGGCGCGCTGGGCGAATTCCGCCCCTTTGTGAATTTGCAGATACCAGAAGCGCAGAACAAACGTCACAAATAAGGCGAGAACCAGGAACTGGAGAAAAATGAGACCTGATTTTGATGGCTGGTAGCCTTCCCCTTCAAGTTCTATCTTCATGCGTTTTGACTTTTCCTCTGAAGAAATAGGCCAACCTCCACAGCGGAGGGATGATCAGGGCCTGTGTGGCGCTTTCAACCATAAGGCGGGTAGTGTCTATCCGCACGTCGTGCAGATCGGCCATGACATAGGTAAGGATATAGTGCAAAAGGCCGAGCAGTGTGGAAATCAGAAAAATGAACACGAAATTCTCAGCCTCAAACAGGGCCCTGCCGCCATAAAAGGCGATAATTGCAAAGCTGTACCACAAGAGGGCCGAACCGAACGGAAGAGTTCCCACTCCTTCCTGTAGCAGGATGGATGCCAGAATGACCCAGGCCAGTTGGGCGGGTTTTCTTTCCTGCATTGCGATGATTATTCCAATAAGTAAAAAATCAACGCCTGACAATAAGCTTTGGGCATAAACCGCCAAAAGGAAAAAGACAACCCACCAGAAAATATTATAAGCAAGCATCAGGCGGCCTCCGGCTACTCCGCCTGGAGCGGAACAGTGCTAGGCTCCTGCGCGGGCGGCGTGTTCATTGGCCCTGGCGGCGGGGGATTTTCCAGCGGGGCGTCTTGCCCTGGCGGGGGAACGGCCGGCCGGCCGGTTGCTGCTTCCGGGGGAAAAGCAGAAGGAGTGCTGTAAAAACGGTTGAACGGGATTTCTTTTCTGCCCGATGACGGCTGCAAGAGCAGCACTTCCTCCAGCCTGTTAAGCTGAACCAAGGGCCATGCCTTGATTGTCTGGAAAGAAGAGGTGTCGGAAGGCTTCGCGCTTTCCACCCAGGCCACGGGAATTCCTTTGGGGAACAGCCCGTCCAGGCCGGAGGTAAGCAAGAGCTCGCCTATGCGCACTTGCGCGTTCGGGGGAACATAGTGCACATCCAGCGGGCGCCCAGGCCCGTTTCCGCTGAGCATGCCCTGGAACCGGCTTTCTTGCGAAATGACCGCGATGCGGCAGGACGGGTCGTTAATCAGAAGCACTGTTGAGAAGTGGGGGCTTGACCGGAGGATTTGCCCAACTACGCCGTTTTTTGTGACGGCGGGAGTGCCGGGTGTGGCGCCGGTGGCAAAGCCCTTGTCGAGGATAAGCGAATTGAGGGCGGCTTGCGGCCCTATCCGCGTTCCAATCACTCTTGCTCCTATGGGAGTCCAGTGCTCCGGCGTAGAAAAGCTCAACAATTCCCGCAAGCGCAGCAACTCGTGCTGCTCTTCCTGCATGTTGTTAATCAGCGCGGTGGCGTTGGCAAGGCTTTCCTCAAAAAAATCCCGCTCCTCGCGCACGTTGACCAGATCGACGTAACTATCCCAGGTGCGGGATATCTCGGTCACAATCCAATCCACAGGCGCAAGAACCTGACCTATAATCTCAAGGCCGGTGTTTTCAGCGAGGGTGTTGAGGTAGCCCGTTCTTTCATTCCAGGTATACAGGCCGAGATACATGAACAGGCCTAGCACCAGGAGCATGAAAGCACGTTTTAGCGTCATCTGAACATCGCAATCTTAAATCTGGTTAGTCAATGCACACTTCTTTGAGGATATGGATATTATCCAGAGCCTTGCCTGTGCCAATGACCACTGTGGACAGCGGATCGTCGATTACAGTGATTGGAAGCGAGGTTTCCTCGCGCAACAGCTGGTCCAGCCCTTTAAGCAGGGCGCCGCCCCCGGTCAGAACAATGCCCCGGTCCACAATGTCGGCGGCAAGTTCCGGCGGGGTCTGCTCCAAAGCGATGCGGACAGCCTGAACAATGCTCTCCACCTGTTCGGAGATGGCCTTGCGCACTTCCTCGGAAGTAATGATGATATTTTGGGGAATGCCTGTAACCAGGTCGCGTCCCTTTACCTCCACTTCCTGCTCCGGATCCATGGGGTAGGCGGAAGCCACATTCATCTTTATTTCCTCTGCCGTGGAATCGCCAATCAGCATGTTGTACTTGCGCTTGACGTGGGTTTTGATGGCTTCGTCCATCTTGTCGCCTCCCACGCGCACGGACTTGGAATAAACAATCCCTGAAAGAGAGATGACTGCGACTTCGGTTGTTCCGCCGCCGATGTCCACCACCATGTTGGAGGTAGGCTCCTGGATGGGCAGGTCGGCTCCGATGGCTGCGGCCATGGGTTCCTCAATGAGGTACACTTCGCGGGCTCCGGCGATTTGGGCCGATTCCTTAACCGCCCGTTTTTCAACCTGGGTGATGCCGGTGGGCACGCAAATCATGATGCGCGGGCGCACCAGACGGCGCGAGTTGTGAACTTTGGATATAAAATGGCGGAGCATTGCTTCCGTAATTTCAAAGTCGGCTATGACCCCGTCTTTCATGGGACGGATGGCGTCAATATTTCCAGGGGTGCGGCCCAGCATGCGCTTGGCGTCCGAGCCGACCGCCAGGACGACATTGTTTCCGCGGGCGTCTTTTTTCACGGCGACAACCGAAGGCTCGCGCAGGACAATGCCTTGCCCCTTTACATACACATAGGTGTTCGCGGTGCCCAGGTCAATGGCCAGGTCATTGGAGAACAAGCCCAAAATCGCATCTAATATTTTCGACATAGCTTCGGTAGCCTTTTCTTTATATTTTAGCGGTTGCTGGCTTGAGGCAAGTTCTGTTCAAATGTCAGAATTTAAAGCGGAATGCGTGCCCGGTGAAATGTCCGGAAATCACAAAGCAGAACCTCAAAGCGCAGCGGCATAAGCAGGGTGAATGATATACTTTTTGCCGGCTCTTTCCAAGTATTTTTTTGGCTATTTTAAAAATAGCCCGGGAGCTGCCAGATTTGAGACGGGCAGGGCGGATAATGCAAGGGGGCAACGTCTGGAAGCTGTTTGCCGCCCCCCTTTTTTCATATGCGTGAAGCTATAATTCGTGATTTGCTCTTGCCGGTAAACAGTTTTAAAAACCGGGATCTCCGTTTTTCAGCCCTGCAAAGCCGGTGATCCCGCCTGCCGGGTTTGGCGCAAAACCCCATGCTGCCCCTTTCATTCCTGTGGAGTTGAAAATTCAAGATATTGCGGTGCATTCCTGCTTATGGTAATCAATTGAATCGTATATATTTAAAATGTGATCGGGGATGTTTTGGTTTGACCGGCGCAGTGATTGGGCTGGGTAAATTCTTCAGGGGCGGGAAATGATTGAAAAAAAGAAAATGGAATGGAAGTTTCAGAGATTGGGCGGAATAGACCAGGCATTGCTGCAAACCTCGGAGGAGCTTTGCGGCTTGCGTGAACTTGACCCCAAGCTCTGGGTGGCCCTTGCCTGCCCTGCGCACGGCCTGGAGCTGGATGACAGGCTTCTGGAGATGATTGACTCGGACAAGGACGGCCGTATCCGTGTTCCGGAGGTTTTGGCCGCTACGGAATGGGTTTGCGCTAAACTCAAGAACCCCGCCTCAATAATCGAATCTTCGGAAGTGCTGCCTATTGCCGATATTGACGAAAGTTCAGGAGAAGGCCGGCGGCTGGCCGCCACTGCCGGAGCGGTGCTGAAAAGCCTGGGCAAGGGAGGCGTTCTGGAGGTGGGCGTCGGCGATATTTTTCTTGCCGCTTCAGAGCTGGCGGGGCGCGAATATAATGGCGACGGCATATTGCCTCCCGCTCCTCATCTTGATGAGGATGTGCGCAGCTTTATCCGGGCGGCCCTGGAAACAATGGGCGGGCTGAGAGATGGCGGCGGGGAGGCGGGGATAGATATCGCGCTTGCGGAAGCTTTTGAAAAAGCTCTTGCAGGCTGGGTTGCCTGGAAGGACAGCTTGGCCCGCGCCGAGGCCCCGCTGGGGGCGGACACCCCGGAGGCTTGGGAGCTTATGCGGGAGCTCGCGCCCAAGTTTGAGGATTATTTCTTGCGCTGCGATCTGGCTTCTTACGCTCCGCAGTCTGCTGAAATTTTGAATCCCGGCCAGGATATGTTTGTGCAGGAAGGGAACGCGGTGTTTTTAAGTGAAGGGCTTAAAGATTTGCCTCTTTCCAGGGTGTCGCCCGCCTGCGTGCTGGATGCGGCCGAAGGGCTCAACCCGGCGTGGCGGGATCAGGTGCAGCGTTTTCTGGCATTATGCCGCGAATATCTGGACGCGCCAAACCATCTGAACCGGAAAAACTGGAACGGCATTCAGGAGGCGTTCAAGCCATATGCCGCCGCATTTGCCGCCAAACCGGAACCTGTGCTGCCTGAAGTTGAATTTGGACCCACAGCCTCTTTTGATTCGCTGGATGAGGGGCTGATAAAATCAGTTCTTGAGGGGGATGTGCTTGAAAAGTTCAAGGCCCTGGCAGAAAAGGACGCCGCCTATCCCGCTCCGGCAGCCGACATGGCCGACCTTGGCAGGCTGGTGGTGTACCGCCGCGGGCTTCACCGCCTGCTCAGAAATTTTGTGTCTTTCCAGGATTTCTACACACTTAGAAACAATGCGGCGTTTCAGGCCGGGACTTTATATATAGACGGGCGGAGCTGCCGGTTGTGCGTTTCTGTGGAAAACCCAGATGAGCATTCAGTGCTGGCCGGATACAGCGAGCTGTTTTTGCTTTATCTCAAATGCAGCCGCAAAGCGCCGGAAGGAAGCGGAGAGCCTGAAGGGGAGAGGTTGATCGCTGCGGCGGTTACGGCGGGCAGCCAGGACTTGCTTGTGCAGGGGCGCAATGGAGTCTTTGTCGACAACAGGGGGTATGACTGGGACGCTCAGGTGATCAAGGTGCTGAGCAAGCCCATCAGTTTGTGGGAAGCCGTGTGGGAGCCTTATAAAAAAATTGCCCGCATGATTGGCGAACAGATCAGCAAGTTTGCCGCGTCCCGCCAGCAGGGTGTGCTGGACAGCGCGGGAAAACAGATTTCATCTGCGGAATCCGCAGTTGCTGCGCCCTCCGCTGCTGAGGCTTCGGCTCCTCCCAAGTTCGACATAGCCCGAAGCGCCGGTCTTTTCGCCGCTGTGGGTCTGGCTCTGGGGGTGATGGGAACTGCCCTTGCCAGCCTTGCCAAGGCGGCTTTTTCACTGGAGTGGTGGCAATTTCCGCTGGTTTTTTTGGGGATTTTTCTGCTTATTTCAGGCCCGTCTGTAATAATCGCATGGTTCAAGCTGCGCAAACGGACGTTGGGCCCGCTGCTCGAAGCTTCGGGCTGGGCAGTGAACAGCCGGGCGCCCATAAACATTCCGCTCGCAAGCGCACTTACGTTCACGGCCAAATTGCCGCGCCACGCTCAGCGCTCTTTTAGCGACCCTTTGAAACAAAAAAAACGCTGGGGCTTATGGGCGTTTATAGCGGCGCTTGCTGTCAGCGCGATAATCGGCTGGTGGTGGTTTGCTAAAAGCGATGAAAACGCCTCTACGCCCGTCAACGCCACAAACGGCTCGATTCAGGAACCCGCCGCGCCCGCTGCTGCAGGCCCTTCCGGGGTTGAGCCCGCCGGGGCGGAGCCAAAATGATTTTGGGTCGGATTGGTCTGGCGGGTTTGATTTTCAGGTCAGGCCCGCCATTTTTTATGGCGTGATGGTCTTTCAACTTAGAGCAGTTAACGCCTCAAATGATTGCTTAACGGTTGGCAAAGCCGCCCTGCAATCATTTAGCGGCAAGGATTTGAAGACAAATCCTTGCAGAGCGTTTCAAGTGTGAAATGCTCT
>CAZJFJ010000004.1:19066-58011 GCA_964545305.1 uncultured Desulfovibrionaceae bacterium | reverse complement strand
ACTAATATATCTGCTCGAGGACAATCCCATCCTGTTGCTGGTGCTACTTTAAATATCAAAAAATTAACTTTACTATTATTTTTTTCAATTAGCTCAAGATTTTTTGTTTCGCCTGATAACCATATTCCAATCTCTGAATCTAGCACGCCTTTTTCTTTTAAAAAAGAAAGTACATTATCTTTTTGGTTACTTTTTAATTGCTCCTTTTCTTTATAGTCATTCGGCAATTGTATTAAAACCAAAGGATTAATGTCTTTTTCAAGTTTTTCAATGATATTTTTAAATGTTTGTTCCAGGTTGGCCGTATTTTCGTTGGGGAGGTAGAAAATCAGGCTGTGCAGGCCATAACGGGCTGTGAAAGCGCCTTTTTCCATAAGCTGTGCAAGCTCTTCCAAAACCAGGCCGACCGCCCTGGTCAGGATATCGGCCTCTGAAACGGCGTCCGAAGCATCGGGGTTGATAGCTTCTCCAGGCAAAAGGCGCATCAGGGCGAGCGCGAATCGACCGGTGGATTCGCGTTCTGCCGCGAAAGAAGCGAGAAAGGCGCGATGTGAAAGAAGCGCTGTTTTGGGAAGAGTTTCTGCGCCGCTTGAATCCTCCCGGTTTACAATCACTTCGTCAAGGCTGAGGTCGGGCAAAAGCTCAAGCCTGTCCCCCGCGGTTATGGACCGGGTAGGGTTGCTCAGATGAATGATTTCTCCCTGTGAGCCGCTTTCCTGCACGTTGCTGAGCGCGATTTCGCCTACAATTTTTTGCGGCGTTCCGCCAGGTTCGGGGGAAAACACCCGGAAGTGCATGCCTTCCCTTGCGCCCACCCCCAAGCCCAGATTGGTTTCAACTCTGGCCATGGGCAAAATGTCCAGCACCTTGCCGCCCTGCATGATGATTTCTGAAAAACCCAGCAAATTCGGCTCTGGCGCATTCTGCGCGCCTTCTCTGCCATGCTTTTGGCGGCGGGGGGCGTCCCAGGCCCGGCTTGAGGCAAGGCGCGCCCTTCTTAAAATCTGTATGCCCTGCTCAAGGGGCGCGGGGCGGCTGAATCCCGCTTCCAGGTCAAGCGGGTAGCAGGCGAAGCCTATGGCTACGGGAAGACTTACCTTCACCCCTGAGAGCGGTTCGGAAAGTTCGATCTGGCCCATTTTTTCACATAATTCCCTGCCGATGCGCACGCAGTCGGAATAAACCCTGTTGGGCAGGTATACGGCGAAAGCGGTGTCGCCAACGCTGGCGGCCAGAGCCTGCTCCGGCAGCACTTCCTTGAAGGCCCCGGCCAGCGCGGTGGTGAACTTGTCGGCAAAGGCAAAGCCATATTCCCTGCCAACTTTGGAAAGAGGGCTGAAATTGGCCACCAGCACTGAAAAACTTCCCCCCATGGAGCATGCGGGCGCAGCGGGAAGAGTGAATTTGCCGTCCAGTGCCGGACCGAACACCATTGAATTCTGAATTTCTTCAATCGCCTCCGCCATATATTCCAGAAGATGCTGGCGGGTATAAAGGCCACTTGCTGGGTCGAGCAGGCTTTTTTTGAATAGGAGCAGGTTCTCAAGGCAGAGCCCTGTCACTTCGTTCAGGCTGTCCAATTGCCCGTTTTTCATGGACACATCGCTTGCCGCGAAAACCCCCAGAGGTTCGCCGCCGTGAATCAGGGGAATAAGGAGTTTTTTCTCTTCAGGCAGCCATTTGGGCATAGGCTTCATTTTGCCTGTGGGGAAGTACAGGCTGTAGCCCTTGAAGGAGATGAATTTGGCGATCAGGTCTTTCAGCCTGTTTTCAAACACAATCAGGTCTTTGGGCTCAAGCTTTGCGCGCTGCCCGAAGAAGCTGCCGCTTGAGGCGGAATTTTCTTGTTTGTCCGGTGTGCTGTTTTGTTTTTTCATATGGGGTTTATACGCTTGCGCATTGATTTTGAAAAGTGGACAGAAATATTTTCAGGCGGAAAAAACCCTGCCGTTCATTTTTGAAGGCAGGGCCGGGTGTTGCAGGCACAGGCGGGTTATTCAAAGTCGCCGTGTGCGAACGTCCGCCCCACTCTGGGCTGGGGAGCTTCAAAAGACAGGCCGCACAGGCCCTCTTGCAGCCACATGATGGTAGTTTCAAGGTTGGAATCAAGCACTTCGCTGATTTCAGGCGAGGCATCTTTGATGACCGCCTTGGTGCCAATTGCCGGGGGGGCTTCTTCCATTCCAGGGGGCAGCCCCATCATCAGGCCGCCAGCGCTGATATCCAGCACCAGACAAGTGATGGTTTCGCTGCCCTCAATGCTTATCTTGATAAAATAGAGGCTGTCGAGCGGTATGCGCTTTGCCCTACGGCGGTCTTCTCGCATGGGTTCCCCTTACCTGTCAGTAGTTAAGAAATCCAAAAATTGTCTGGCCATCTCCATGTCCGGCTTGAGTTCCAGCGCCCGTTTAAGGCTGGATATCGCCCTCTCCTCCATGTTTGTCTCGTGGTATACGCGGGCGAGGTTGAACAGGACGCTTGGGTCTTCTCCCCCCAAGTCCAGCACTTTCATATAGTAAAAGACCGCCTGATCGTAGTTTTGGTTTTTGCGGTGACGAATGGCGGAATTTACCAGAGAATAAATGAATGCAAAATCCGGATTGGCGAGGTCAAAGTCTTTCAGGGCGAAGCCCAAGGTTTTCAGTTCGCTGGCGCTGGGGGCAAGGCCCGAGCTGAGGGGCTGGTCCCTGATCAGGGCGGTGAGGGCGGCAAGCAGCGGTTCAAGCTCCGGAAGAGACGGCTTTTCTTTATGGGAAAAGAGGTCCATCAACTTTTTTACAGGCTCTTTAAAATGTTCATTGAAAAAAGCGGAGTCCGGTATGTAGCCTTCAAACAAATCGTCTTCCAGGATATGCTGCACATCTCCCAGAAAATTTCCGTTTTCACCTGTTTCCAGGGCGCGGTAGCCGGAAGTGCTATCTTTGAGCACCAGCCAGTATTGCCCGGTCAGGGGCGAGAGGGATATGGATTCCGTTTCCGGGTCCACCGTTAAAGCGCCGATAAAGCTGAATGCCATATTATTTTGTGGTGCCGTTGTTTTTGAATAAATCGGAATGTCACATTTTCAACCTATACAAAAAAAGCTTATAGTGCAACCAAAATGAAATTTACTGCACGATTATCCGGGCGAAGCGTTTTTTGCCCAGTTTTACAACCATTTCGCCTTTGGGAAAAGGCGCTGCCGCATCGGGCCAGCGTTCGCCATTCACGCTGAGGGCCCCTTGCTTGATCAGGCGTCTGGCTTCTCCCCGCGTTTCCACCAGCCCTGCCGCTTCAAGGCAGGCCGGAGGCAGGCTGTCATCTCCAAAAAGGCAGGCGTACACGGGCATCTCGTCCGGAATTCCGCCGGAAGTAAATACTGCGTTAAATTCGGCCTGCGCCTCTTCCGCCTGCGTTCTGTCGTGGTAAAGCTCCACCATTTCAAGGGCAAGGGCTTCTTTTACCGCTTTGGGGTGAATTTTTTCCGCCCGGACGTCTTCGCGCAGCGCTTCAATTTCCCGCAGAGTTTTGGTGGACAGAAGTTCGTAATAACGCCACATCAGGTCGTCGGAAATAGACATCACCTTGCCGAAAATTTCTTTGGCCGGTTCGTCTATCCCGATATAGTTCCCGTAGGATTTGGACATTTTGCGCACGCCGTCAGTTCCTTCAAGCAGGGGCAGGGTCATCACGCACTGGGGCTCGACCCCGTAACTGGATTGCAGGGACCGCCCTACCAGAAGATTGAATTTCTGGTCGGTTCCTCCAAGCTCAACATCGCTTTTTAGCTGTACGGAGTCGAACCCCTGGACCAGCGGGTAGAGGAATTCATGGATGGCGATCGGCAGTTCTGATTCATAGCGGCGCTGGAAGTCGTCCCGTTCAAGCATGCGGGCAACGGTATAGTGTGATGCGAGCCGGATGAAATCTTGAGAGGTGAGCTTGTTCATCCAGGTGGAGTTGAATGCTACTTCTGTTTTTTCCGGGTCGAGAATTTTGAAAATCTGGGTTTTGTATGTTTCGGCGTTTTCCATAACCTGATCAAGGGTGAGCGCCGGGCGGGTTTCGGAGCGCCCGGAAGGGTCGCCGATCATGCCGGTGAAGTCGCCGATCAGAAAAATCACCTGATGCCCCAATTCCTGGAAATGGCGCATTTTATGAATAATCACCGTATGCCCCAGATGCAGGTCGGGCGCAGTGGGGTCGAAGCCGACTTTTACGCGCAGAGGCTTGCCTCTGGCTATTTTTTTGCGCAGCTCCTTTTCATCGATAAGCTCGAACGCGCCGCGCTTGATAATTTCGATTTGCCGGTCTATTTCCTCGGCGGGCAAGAGGGATTGCATTTTGTCGTCGGACATCGGTTTTCTCCATGGAATGTAGATATTGAAGTCAGGCTTAGGGCATACTAAATTTATGAACAGAAGGCAAATCGGCCGTAAAGCAGGATGGAGAAAAAAGGATGCGGCTGAGGATGATGCGCGCGGAGTCGAGAATTTTGTAAGAAAGACTTAAAATTCTCTAAAACACTCTGACAACAAAAGTTTTCAAATATTCCGTCTCGGGCATGGCCGGATGGGCGGGGTGGTCAGGGCCCTGACGGCCTTCAGCCAGAATTTGGATGTTGCGAAAGACCCGTGAAGCGGCCCTTTGGATTATGCGGCGCAGGGAGTCCGGTGAAAGATGCTGGGAGCACGAGCTTGAAATCAGATATCCTCCCGGCTCGGTCAGGCCAATGGCAAGCTCATTGGTTCTGAAATACGCGGCCAGTCCTGCTTCTTCGTCTTTCTTGCGTTTGATGAAGGCGGGCGGGTCAACGGAAACCAGATCGAACTTTTCGCCTTCGTTTTTCATTTCGGCCAGAAGCGCGAGGGCATCCCCTTCAATCAGCCGTCCTTCCGGCTTGTGTGCGAACTCGTTGCGGGAAAGGTTTTCAGCCGCCAATTCCAGGGCCGGCCCCGACGCGTCAAGGAAAAATATTTCCTTTGCTCCCCCCGCCGCTGCGGCCACGCCAAACCCTCCCGCATAGGAAAATGTGTCCAGCATTCTTGCGGCGCGGTTTTGGCGGGTCAAGCCCCTGGCAAGCTCAAAAGCGAATTTGCGGTTTGGGCGCTGATCGTAAAACCAGCCGGTTTTTTGCCCGTTCAGGCTGGGGACGTGATATTTCAGGCCGTTTTCAATCAGGCTGAATTCTTCAGGCACAGGGCGCGAGGGGTCGGGCTGAAAAACGGATGTTTCCTGGGGAAGGTTTTCCAGGGCGCGGCTTTGGGTATCATTGCGGAAAACTATGTTCAGGGCTGGGAAAATTTTTTCCATCGCTTCACAAATTGCGGGCTTGAGGCGTTCCATTCCCGCAGTGGTTATTTGTATTGCGAAGTCGCTGCCGTAGCGGTCGATCACCAGACCGGGCAGATAGTCGCCCTCGGCGTGAACCAGCCGGTAGCAGGGGTGATCGAACAGGGTTTCCCGCAGGGCCAGGGCGTTTTTTATGCGTTGTTCAAGCAGCTCCGCATCCAGCGGCGCGTTTTGTTTCGGGCTGACCAGGCGGGCCGTGATCAGGGAGGCGGGGTTGGCGTAGGCTGTGCCCAAGGGCTTGCCCCGGCTGTCGGCGATATTCACAAATTCTCCGGGTTCAAGGCCTTTCAGCGGGGTTTGTTGGGTGTCCACCTCGTTGCTGAACACCCATAGGTGCCCGGCCCGGATACGCCGTTCTTCGCCCTTTTTCAGAATCAGTTCTTTCATGGTCTGGCTAGTAGCCTACTTGCCTGAGAAAAGCAATCGGAAGTTAAAGACGCCGTATCCGCCACACCGGAAAACGGCAGACAGCAGTGGCGGGAGCGTTGGATTTGAACAAGGCGAAAGGCGTAGTCATCCGGTTTTAGCCGGGAAAAGGGCCTTGCCGGGACGGAATGAACCGCCCCTTTTACGGGGCGGTTCAAGTTGTTCTTTCGGATTCAATTGTGGAGTTAGAGCATTTTAACCTTGAAGAGTTGTTTTTGCCAAAATGCTCTGGCGTCTCAAATTAACCTGCTTTAGGGCCTTTCACACTTGAAATGCTCTAGGACAGCCCGACCCAAGAAGGGCTGTCCGCGCACGAGGCGTAGGCGGAATTTACTTCCGCCGGCAACGCCGAGTGCAGCGTCTCAAATTAATCTGCTTTAGTAGCGGTAGTGTTCCGGCTTATACGGGCCGTCAACCTGCACGCCGATATAGTCGGCCTGTTCTTTGCTGAGCACAGACAATTTCGCGTTCAGGCGGGCGAGGTGCAGGCGGGCCACTTCTTCGTCCAGGCGCTTGGGCAGGGTGTATACGCGCGGCTTCTGCCCCTTGCTGGCTATAAGCTCCAGTTGCGCCAGCACCTGATTGGTGAAGCTTGAGGACATTACAAAGCTGGGGTGGCCTGTGGCGCAGCCCAGGTTTACCAGGCGGCCTTCGGCGAGAACAATGATGGCGCGCCCTGAGGGAAGCAGCCATTTGTCCACCTGCGGCTTGATGTTCAGCCGCTTGCAGTCCGGGTTTGTTTCCAGGAAATTCATGTCTATTTCATTGTCGAAATGCCCGATGTTGCAGACGATGGCCTCGTTTTTCATAGCCAGCATGTTTTCGCCGGAAATGACGTGGTAGTTTCCGGTGGCGGTGATGAAAATATCGGCAACCGGCGCCGCGTCTTCCATAGTGGTTACTTCATAGCCTTCCATGGCGGCTTGAAGCGCGCAAATCGGGTCGATCTCGGTTACCAGCACGCGCGCTCCGAACCCGCGCATGGACTGGGCGCAGCCCTTGCCCACATCTCCGTAACCGCAAACCACAACGGTTTTACCGGCTACCATGGTGTCGGTTGCCCGCTTAAGCCCGTCCGCCAGCGATTCGCGGCAGCCGTAAAGGTTGTCGAACTTGGATTTGGTGACCGAGTCGTTGACGTTTATGGCCGGGAAAAGCAGGGAGCCGTCTTTTTCCATCTGATAAAGGCGGCCCACCCCGGTGGTGGTTTCTTCGGAAACGCCGATTACTTTGGCTCCGATGGTGGACCATTTGCCGGGATTTTCCTTTAGCGACAGGGCCAGGCGGTCCATAACGATGCGCAGTTCCTTGTTCTGGTATTCCTGGTCAAGCAGGGCGGGATTTTTTTCCGCTTCAACACCTTTGTGGATGAGCAGGGTGGCGTCTCCTCCATCGTCAACGATCAGGTTCGGGCCGGACCCGTCCGGCCAGGTAAGCGCCATTTCGGTGCACCACCAGTAATCTTCCAGGGTTTCTCCCTTCCATGCGAAAACTTTTGCCATACCGCTTTCGGCAATGGCGGCGGCGGCCTGGTCCTGGGTGGAGAAAATGTTGCAAGAAGCCCAGCGCAGGTCGGCTCCCAAGGCATGCAGGGTTTTAATCAGCATTGCGGTCTGGATGGTCATATGCAGGGAACCGGTAATTTTAAAGCCTTTAAGGGGCTTTTTTTCACCGTACTTTTTTATCAGTTCCATCAGGCCGGGCATTTCATTTTCGGAAAGCTGCATTTCCTTGTGACCCAGCTCGGCTAGAGAAAGATCGGCTATTTTATGCTGCATGGAAAGGTCAAGTTTTTCCGCGCGGCTTGCATCTGGTTTTTGTGACATGGTTTTCTCCTTAAATTGTGCAAAGAATCAACTCTGGCGTCTGGCCAGAAGAATTACTGCCTCAAGGCCGCTTTGCAGCCGGTATTTGTTTGTGGCTATCAGGTCAAAGTCCTGCATGGCCCCTTGCAGGTAGGGCAAATCAAAGCCAAGCCAGCGGTCGCCGTATTTTGAACGCATGTCTTCGCTCTTGTGTTTCAAAAAATCGGCGATAATCAGGCTGGCTCCGGGTTTCAGCACTCTTCCGGTTTCTCTCAGGGCCGCCCCCGGGTCTTCCAGATGGTGCAGGACCATGCTGAGCAGCGCAAAATCCGCTTCCCGGTCGGCCAGGGGCAGGTGCTCAAGCTCGCCTATGCGCAGCGACACCCTGTCTCCAAACGAAGCGAGGCGGCGGCGGGCCAGTTCCAGCATGCGGGGCGAGCCGTCCACTCCAATCACCTGCTCCGATTTTTGCAGCAGGCATTCCAGCGCGTGCCCTGTGCCGCAGCCGAGGTCCACGGCGCACCTGTTTTGCGGAACCAGTTCCATAATGGCGGCGGTCAGGTTAAACCCGGCGAGGATTTCCCGGCTGATTTCATCCCAGTCCTCAGCGATGGAGTTGAAGAACTGGCGGGATTGAATCGCCCTTTCCTGAACTATTCCGGCAGCAAGGGAAAGGTCTGACGTTATGACTTCCACAAGATCGGATCCGGATTGCAGGAAAGGCTCTACAGCCAGCCAGAATTTTTTTGCTTCCCCTTCCTTGGGCAAAGAGTAGAATACCCAGAGCCCGTCGCGCCGGGATTGCAGCAGCCCGGCATCGCTAAGTATTTTAAGATGCCTGGAGATGCGTGACTGGCCCATGTCCAGCAGGCTTACCAGCTCGTTGACGCTGAGTTCGTAAACCGCCAGAACCGCCAGCAGGCGCAGGCGGGTTTCATCGGCGAGGGATTTGAATAAAATGAGGGCGGACATGTGTTTCTCATCAATATCAAGAATGTTAGATGAGTGTATATAAAGTTTTCTTGATATAGTCAACAGGCGCAGGCATGCTTCCTATGGCAAGTTTTGCTTGCTCTGCCTGCAATAGAAAGATAAAAAAGGAAATATGGGGTATAAACAAAGAAAGAGAGTCTGTGAAACGGCGGTAAGCAGTTCTGAACTGGTGGACAGTTTTCTGGCATCTCGCCCCAGAGGGCCCGCGTCCGGCCTGATTGAACTGTGGCGGCATTGGGGAATGGTGATGGGACCTCAGCTTTCTGCTCTGGCTTTTCCGCTCGGCGCAAAGGGAAACACCCTGCTTGTGGGCGCGGAGGACAATTTTGTTTTACAGGAGCTGTCTTTCGCAGGCCCGGAAATACTTGAACGCGCCAATGCCTTTATGGAAACGGAATATTTCGTAAAGGTGGAGCTTGGTTTGTTGCAGGGCAGGCCCACTCTTGACGCGGCCATGCCGCTTATTGACGGTCGGAACAAAACAGCTGGAGTCCCCCTGCGCCGGGCAGCGGCATGCCCTGCCCCCGGGCCGCTGGGCAAGCTTGATCTTGCTCCGGATTCCCTGGTGGGGGAAATTTACTGGAAATATGTGGAGCGGTTTGGAAAGAGGGAGAGATGAAAATTTCACCCTCTGGCGGCGCGGGCTTGCCTGGGGCATTTCACACTTGAAATGCCCGGCAAGGATTTGTCTTCAAATCCTTGCTGCCAAATGATCGCAGGGCGGCAAAGCCTCCCGTTAAGCAATCATTTGAGGAGTTAGCTGCTCTAAAAGATTCGTTTGCGGCTGAAGCAACGGCGGAAATGAATTCCGTCTTTATTTGCGCGGAGGGCGGCGCCGCTTGCCCCGCCAGATCATTTTGTCGGAAGTAACCTTTCACTGTTAAAATGCCTTAAACAAATTGCCGGTTAGGAAGCTATGACTAACAATCTCAAACAATTATACAGGCCCAACATTGAGCATTTGCAGGCGCTTTGCCGCAAGGATGAGCGCTGGCTGATTATTGTCATGGCGGATCCTGACGCCATTGCGTCCGCAATCGCCTTGCGCCGGCTGCTCACGCACAGGGTGGAGGAAGTGGCCTTTGCCCGGGTCAATGAAATCAAGCGCCCGGACAATTTGTCCATGCTCGCTTATCTGCGCGTGAAAATGCCCATGCTCACCAGGGAGATGCTTGAAAAGTATGACCGTTTCGCGGTGGTTGATTCGCAGCCCGGGCATCATGTGGAATTTGAGGGCATTTCTTTTTCCGTTGTTATCGATCATCATCCGGTTACGGAAATATTGAATTCTCCCCCTGACGCGCTGATAGACGTGCGCCCCAATTATGGGGCGTGCAGCACCATTTTAATGGGTTATCTGAAGGCGGCTGGAATCAGGCCGGGCAAAATGCTGGCCACGGCCATGCTTTACGGCATCAGGGTGGACACCGGGAATTTTTCACATAAAACAACCGTGGCCGACATGCGCGCGTTCCAGACTCTCAGCAAGCTGGCCGATCAGGAAAAACTGGCCAGAATAGTGCGCAACGAGTTTTTCATGCCCTGGGTGAAGCCTTTCAGCGAAGCCCTGAACGCGATACAAAGCATTGGAGCAGGCAAATTCATCTTTTTTAATGATGTGCCGAACTCCGATTTGCTGGTGCTTACCGTTGATTTCCTGATGCGTATCCATGAAGTGCGCTGGGCGGCGGTGGCAGGAGTGGAAGGGGATCATCTGGTGGTTTCTCTCAGAAGTGACGGCCTATATAATGTGGGCAAGCTGGCTCAGGCGGCTCTGGGTGAATTTGGCACAGCCGGGGGGCACCAGACCATGGCCAGGGCGGAAATTCCGCTTAAAAACATCCCCGATGAAAACTTGGGGCAGTTTGTGATTAACCGTTTGCGTCATAACCTCAAGCGCAAAAAGCCGGCAGCCAAAAACGGGGCTAACGGTTCTGCGGGCAAGGCGGATTGATTTTTTTTAGAGCATTTTACTCTTGAAATGCCCTGCAAGGATTTGTCTTCAAATCCTTGCCGCCAAATGATTGTAGGGCGGCAAAGCCTCCCGTTAAGCAATCATTTGAGGCGTTAACTGTTCTAGATGCTGCGCTTTAAAGAGGCGGCAAAGGGTGATTTTATCCGTTTTTTATGGGAGCGGCTCGCAATTAAGCTGGCGGCGGGGGAACCTTTTTAGGTCCGGGGCACTTGAGCATTTTATACTTGAAATGTTTTGCAAGGATTTTTTAACAACTTTGCCGCCAGGGCATTTTGCCGGAAGCGGCCTAAAATTAATCAGCTCTAGAGCAGATTAACTTTAAGACGCTGCACTCGGCGTTGCCGGCGGAAGTAAATTCCGCCTACGCCTCGTGCACGGGCAGCCCTTCTTGGGTCGGGCTGTCCTAGAGCGTTTCAACTTTGAAATGCTCTAGGGAATCAAATCAAGCCCCGGCAAAGTGTAGTGCCTGGGGCCCCTCAAACGTTCTTTTACCCTGCGGTACACCGCAGGGCTCACTCCAAATCTGAATTCCCACAAACTGCAGCTTTTGCCCGCCGAGCAATGCCGGATTTCATCCCGTTCATTTGCGCAGCAGGCCATGCACTGCCGGCGCACTGCGCGCAGTGGGCGCAACGGCAGCCCCGGCTGGTCCGGGCGGGTTGCGGGGTCGTTCAGGCGGAACAAATATAAGGGGCACGAGTCGTCTTCGCAATTGTCCACCGCTTTGGGAAGCCGCCCTTGGCACTCCAGGCAGAAATGACGGATCGCCTGCCTGCATTTCCGCTCTGCGGAAATAACCGCTATATTTTCAGCGGGAGCGGAGGGGGAATTCCTTTTTTGGATTTTAGGCGGCACACCCTGTTCCTGTCCGTCCGGCCCGTCCGGGCAAACAGCCTTTGCCGGGCTCAAATTGAGAACCAAATTGTGCGCCTGCGCAACTATTTTGTCTGACATGAAAAACCATTAGTCCGAAATGGGGATTATTCTTCTTGGGCGCGTTTATGCGCGTCGGCCAGTTCCTCTTTTTTCCGGGCCTCACGCACGGCATCTTGAATCAGGCCCTGAATGGCCCGCACAACGTCCTGGTCCAGGTCCACAAAACTGAGCCCCATCAGGGGTTCTTCCATCCATGCCACTTCAGCTATCGTATTTATGTATTGTTCCGCGTCATTTTCATAGAATTTGAAAAATCCGGGCATGAACTTGTTCAGCCTGGGCACATGTATTCTTACTTGAAGGCGGTCGCCCTGGCTGAAGGCTTTTGACGCTTCCACGCAAATGCCTCCGGCGCTGATGTCGGAAATTCTAGCTTCCGCAAAAGGTTCGCTGGACATGGGAAATTTTAGTCTTTTGAACTGAATGTAATAGTTTTTGGGGAGACGGGCAAATTTGCGCTGTTCTACGGTTTCCATAACACCTCCGTAATGTTGAGCATTCTATGCGTATGCCTTGCCTATCATAAAATGACGGAGGGAGAAAGAGAAAAATATCTTCTTCAGGCCCTGGTTCAGAGAATTTTAATTTTAAAGTCATGCATTCAGGCAAAATGCTTGGCCGTTGCAAAGTTTTTTTTCATGCCCGCAGAAGGGGGCGCGGGCGGTAGAGGCTCTCCATTAAGTTGTGCCTTCGAAATTAAACGGCTCCAGAGCATTTCACACTTAAAATGCCCTGCAAGGATTTGTCTTCAAATCCTTGCAGCCAAATGATTGCAGGGCGGCAAAGCCTCCCGTTAAGCAATCATTTGAGGCGTTAACTGCTCGAATGTCCAGCTTCGGCAGATAAAATTTCCTCAGATGAATTGTCAATATTGTTTTGCATTTTGAGAATATATTCCAGAAGTTTTTTCCCTTCCGCAAAATCCGGGTCCAGCTTCACAATCAATTGGGCAGTGCGCTCTGCTTTTCTCCAATGCTGCCACTCAACATAAAGGCGACCCAGGTTGAACAGAAGGCCCACATCCTTGCCTCCTATTTCCAGGGCTTTCTTGTAATATTTTTCGGCGGTTTCGTAGCGCTCCATCTTGCGCAGCGCGATTCCCACCCGGTTGTAAAGATAAATTGCGTCCGGATTGGCGTGAAGCGCCTTTGACAGATATTCAAATGCCTCTTCATAGCATTTGCTGTTCAGGTACTGCTCGCCGATAGCCGCAAGAAGATCATGGTCATCGCCAAACTCTTTGGTTATCTGGTCGTGAACTTCGGCCGCTTTTTTCACTTCCTGCTTGTCGAGGAATTTCTGGGCTTCCGCCAGCATCCTGTTCCGCCGCTCTTCCAGAAGCTTAAGGCTCTCCGTTGCCTGCTCGTGCACTTCGCCCTCCAGAAGTTCGAGCAATTGCTGGGTTATTTCCGCCAGTGAATCTTCCTCGCCAGGGGTGTACTCTATGGCCAGGGGAAATTTCTCCCGCACTTCTTTGCTGTTGGACAGCCAGCTTACCGCATCTGATACCAGGGCTTCAAGCTCGGAGCGTTCATTTTTAATCAAGGAAGTGCGCATGATGGCTTGCAGGCCATTGTGCAGCGCCTGGACGGCCGGTAGAATACGGCCTTTTCGTACCATCAATTTGACTTCGTTCAGTTGTTTTCTGGTTTTGCTCAGTTCCACCGATGACATTGCCTTTCCCCTCCAGATGATAAGTAAACTTATACAGGATTTTCTCCTGTTAGTAAAATGCGTTCCACTTTTGCAACATCCTCTGGGACGTCGACCGCATGGCTTGGCCTGCCTACGACTGTGACCTTGATGGGGATGCCGTTTTCTAGAAAACGAAGCTGTTCAAGCCCTTCGCGTTTTTCAAGCGGCGAGGGAGGGCATGCGGTGAATTTTCCCAGCGCCGCCAAGGTGTATGCATAAATCCCGATATGGCCCAGATATCCCGCTCCCTCCTTTCCCGGGGTGCGCGGGTAGGGAATGGGCGCGCGGGAGAAATACAGCGCGTTTCCGTCAAGGGTCAGGGCGGTTTTAACCTTGTTGGGGTTTGCTGCCTCCTCTTCGCCAATCGGATGGACGAGAGTGGAGACCATGACCCCGGCGTCAGTGAAAAAAGGCTTGAGCAGCGCTGAGATGAACCCCGGATCAAGAGCGGGTTCGTCTCCCTGAATGTTTACCAGCACCGAGCTCTTTCCGAGCATTAGTTTTTTTGCCGCCTCAAACAGCCGATCGCTTCCACTTTCGTGATTGCTTGCGGTCATCACGAAAGGAACGCCTAGCTCCTCCGCAGCCCTGGCAATGCGCCCGTCGTCGGTGGCGAGCACCACATTTTCAAGCTCCGGGCACATTTTGGCGCGGGAGTAAACATGCCAGAACATGGGCTTGCCCAGGATATTTGCCAATGGCTTGCCTGGGAAACGGGTTGAGGCGAAACGGGCGGGAATTATCCCATAGCAGGCGGGTCTGTTCATGATTCAGTTCTTTTGTTTCTTAACAGTTTGGAGTTGCTGGCCCTGCGGTCATCCGGCAATGAATTCCACTTTCTGCGCCGCTTCAAGAGTTTTTTCAAAGTCCTTGCCGCTATGGGCGAAAGAGGGCATGGCGCATTCAAAGGGAGATGGGGCGAGGTAAATTCCCATGTCCCGCATTTGGGCATAAAATTGAATGTACAGTTTTTTGTCCGCCTTGGCCGAGTCTTCAAAGTTTCTCACTTCCCCATCGGTGAAGAAAATGGTGAACAGGGAAGCAATGCGGTTTATGCGCGCGGGAACTGATTTGGAGCGGAATACGCTTTCCAGCTCACGGCAGAAATTTTCCACACCTGCTTCCAGGGCGGGGTAGTCGCAGGTTTTAAGAATTTCAAGGGTGGCCAGCCCGGCCGCCATGGCCAGGGGGTTGCCTGAAAGCGTGCCCGCCTGGTAAATGCCGCCAAGCGGAGCCACGTGTTCCATGATTTCCCGTCTGCCGCCGTAGGCCCCAACCGGAAGACCGCCTCCAATGATTTTGCCGAGAGTGGTCAGATCCGGGGTGATGCCGAAGCGTTTGGCCGCGCCGCCGTAACTTAGGCGGAAGCCGCAAATCACTTCGTCAAAAATGAGCAGGGCGCCGTATTGATTGCACATGGCGCGCAGCCCGGCCAGAAAACCGTTTTCGGGCAGAACCAGCCCCATATTCCCGGCGGCAGGCTCCACAAAAACCGCGGCGATTTTTTCCGGGTTCGCTTCAAATAGTTTTTTTACCGCGTCCAGGTTGTTGTAAGGCGCGAGCAGCGTGTCCTCCACAACCGTTTCCGGCACGCCTGGGGTTCCGGGAATGCTCAGGGTGGCGAACCCCGATCCCGCCGCAGCCAGGAAGGCATCGCCATGCCCGTGGTAGCAGCCGGTGAATTTTATGAATTTGCTGCGCCCGGTGTAGCCTCTGGCGAGCCGAAGGGCGCTCATGGTGGCTTCGGTGCCGGAGTTGACCATGCGCACCATTTCAATGTGGGGCATGGCCTCTTTCACCGCCTCGGCGAGCCTGACTTCATTTTCGCAAGGGGCTCCGAAGCTCATTCCGAGTTTGGCGGCTTCTATTACCGCGGCGGTCACTTCCGGATGGGCGTGCCCCAGGAGCAGCGGCCCCCAGGACATGACAAAGTCGATATACTCATTGCCATCGGCAGACCAGATATGGCTCCCCGCCCCCTTGTGGATGAACAGGGGCGAGGCTTCCACCCCGTGGCAGGCCCGCACGGGGCTGTTGACCCCTCCTGGAATGGAAAGACAGGCTCGTTTGAACAATTGGTCTGATTTTGCGGTATGTGCGGGCATGGCGGCTCCAAATTTTAGAAATAGTTCATGGCGGACTTTTTATATTCCTCCACAGTTCTCAGCACAAGGGGTTTTTTCAGGGGGCGCCCTGTTTTTTCTTGCAGGCGCTCCCATATTTCTTTTATCCGTTCGGCTAGTTCCCTGGGGGAAGAAGCGTGGAGCATGGTATAAAGCGAGTACGGCCAGTCCGGGCAATTGCTTGGGCGCAGGTAGCAGTGGGATATGAACTTGAAGCCGGCGGCGGTTTCGCCCAGGCTGGCGGCGGTTTCTTTGGGAATATCTTCCAGGTTCCAGGCAAGCAGGGCGTTTTCCTTGAATCCGGCCTTGCGGTGGTTTACCCCAGCCCCGAAGCGGCGGATGGTTTTTTCCTGCTTAAGCCTTTGGATCAGGGCTATAACTTCATTTTCGGCGCAGCCCGCTTTTAGGGCAACTTCCGCATAAGGCCTGTGGCACAGGGGGAGGCCCTCTTCCAGAAGGTGCAGTATTTTTATTTCCGTGGCGGAAAAAGAGCGCGCATGTGGCGGAGCGTCATGGGGCATATGCCGGAATTCCTTATTTGACTTTAGGAATTAATACCTTATTTATTAAAAAGTTGAAACAGCTCTTGCCAAAATATGCAAAGAGGGGTAAAGAGCCTTTTGCTCTTATTTATCGGAGGAAGTAATGAAACAAGAGATTCATCCTAAAGTATACAAGGCCCAGATTGTTTGCGCCTGCGGCTATGAAATAGAAGCTCTCTCTTGCAAGGGCGAGCGCGTGCAGGTTGAAATCTGCTCCAACTGCCATCCTTTTTACACCGGCAAACAGCGCTTTGTAGACACTGCGGGCCGTATTGACCGTTTCCGCAAGAAATACGCAAAGTTCCAGAAAGAATCTTAACTTCGCAAATTTTCACACGGCCAACGCAGGAGTTTTCTCTCTTGCGTTGGCCGTGTTGTCTTTTACAAAATCGGCTGCACGGGCGCTTTGCCTGACCGGAAAATTTTGCCTGCAAGCACGAATCTTATGCAATTGAAGAACTTCAAATCCCTGCTTATCACTTCCGCGCCCTGCGCGGTGGGAGGGCAGGCCGTGCTTGACGGCGTCATGATGCGGGCCGGCGACCGCCTGGCGGTGGCCGTGCGCATGCCCGACGGAAGCATCGGGGCGCGGGGCATGCCCTGGTTTTCGTTCACCGGTTTTCCTCTTCTGCAAAAGCCGTTTTTGCGCGGGTTTCCCATTCTGATTGAAACCATGGTCAATGGCATCAAGACGCTGAATCTTTCTGCGCAGCTTGCCGGAACCGAGGATGAAGGGGAAATAAAATCGTGGCATCTGGTGCTTACGCTGTTGTTTTCAATCGGCATGGCTCTGGTTTTGTTTGTGGTGCTGCCTCATCTCTTTTCTATAGGCATGCAGGCTTTGGGCATGTCCGGCGGGCTGGACTCGCTTTCGTTCCACGCATGGGACGGTTTGTTCAAGTTCGCCCTGTTCATTGGCTATATCGCCGCCATCTCGTTTTTGCCGGATATTTACCGGGTATTCCAGTATCACGGGGCCGAGCACAAAACCATTTGGGCTTACGAGCGTGAAATGCCGCTCAACCCGGCCTCGGCCATGAGAATGAGCCGTCTGCATCCGCGCTGTGGAACCACTTTCCTGCTGTTTGTTTTATCCATCGCCATTCTTCTGCACACGATTACAGTGCCTGCCGGGCTGTTTTTCTGGACCCCCGAAAACCCTGTGACAAAACACGCGGCGGTGATTGTTTTCAAGCTGTTTTTGATGATTCCCATCTCCGCGATGGCATATGAGCTGATTAAAGCTTCCAGCAAGATCAAACAGCCGGTTGTGGGCGCGGCGCTTAAAGCCCCGGGCCTGTTTTTGCAGCTTCTCACCACCCGGGAGCCTGACGAGAGCCAGATGGAAGTGGCGCTGGTGGCTCTGAAGGAAGCTCTTTGTGCAGATGCGCCTGAAATTGAAACCCCGGTATACCAATGCTTGGAGGAAAGCACATCATGCTAGCAAAACTTGAAAGCCTGGAGCAGCAATTCGTTGATCTTGAGCAGCAGCTTTCGGATTCGGAAATAATCAATGATCAGGAGCGTTACCGCAAGCTGACCAAGGCGCACTCCGACCTCAAGGACGTGGTTGATGTTTTCCGGGAGTATAAGGCGGCCCTGCTAAGCGTGGAAGAGAACGCCGAACTTGCCGAAGACCCCGATCCGGAAATGCGGGCCCTGGCTGAAGATGAAATCAGGGCTGCGAAAGAGCATTTGCCGGTTCTGGAGGACAAGCTTAAAGTTTTGCTTTTGCCCACGGACCCTCTGGATGAAAAGAACACGATTCTTGAAATTCGGGCGGGCACAGGGGGGGAGGAAGCCGCCCTGTTCGCCGCGGATTTGTTTAGAATGTATGCGCGATATGCGGAAATCAAGGGCTGGAGAGTGGAAATTTTAAGCTCTTCTGAAACCGGCAATGGCGGATACAAGGAAATTATTGCGCTTATCAGCGGCGAGAAGGTTTACAGCCGGCTCAAATACGAGTCTGGCACCCACCGCGTGCAGCGTGTTCCCGCCACCGAATCGCAGGGGCGGATTCACACCTCGGCGGTTACTGTGGCCATTTTGCCCGAGGCTGAGGACGTGGACATTGAAATAAAGCCCGATGAGGTGCGGGTGGACGTGTTCCGCTCTTCCGGCCCCGGCGGGCAGAGCGTGAACACAACGGACTCCGCTGTGCGCCTTACCCATCTGCCTACCGGGATTACGGTTTCCTGTCAGGATGAAAAGTCGCAGCACAAAAACCGGGAAAAAGCCTTCAAAGTTCTACGCTCCCGCCTGTTTGAAGTCGAGCAGGCGCGCCAGAACCAGGAAGTGGCCGCCAACCGTAAATCCCAGGTTGGCTCCGGCGACCGCTCGGAACGCATCCGCACCTATAACTATCCCCAGTCCAGGGTGACCGACCATCGCATCAATCTTACCCTGCATAAGCTTGAGGCCTTTATGGCCGGGGATATAGAGGAAATAACCGATGCCCTGGCGGCGCAGGCCCAGACCGAAGCCCTGAAAGAGCAGGCATCCGTTTAATTGGCAGGGTGGCAGTTTGCCCGGCCTTTTGCAGGGCGACTGACCGCTTTCTGACCGCTTCCCGAAATGATGCATCCTTTTGCAGTAAATCTTTTACTTTCAGTTTATACCTCCAGACTTGAAAAAACCGGAGTGGACAGCCCCGCGCTTTGCGCGCGGATGATTCTTGGCGAAGCCCTGGGTATGGACAGGGCCGGCCTCGTTGTTCACGCGGAAATGGCCGTAGGGGAGGCCGCCCGTGCGGCCTGCGAAAAGATGCTGGCGCGGCGCGAAAAGGGGGAACCCATGGCCTATATTCTGGGGCGCAAGGAATTTTACGGACGTGATTTTTCCATTCGCCCGGGCGTGCTGGTGCCCCGGCCGGAAACCGAGCTTCTGGTGGAACTGGCGCTGAACAAGTTGCCGTTGAATGAAAACCTGCTGTTTGCCGATCTTGGTTGCGGTTCCGGCTGCATTCTCGTTACATTGTTGCTTGAGGCGCGGAACTGGCGGGGCGTGGGGGTGGATATTTCGGAAGCCGCTCTTGAGGTGATCCGGGAGAATATAAGCGTTCATAAGCTTGAAAGCCGGGCCGGGCTGCTTGATGCCGATTTTACGAAAGACCCGTTTCCGGCGGAGAGTTTGGATTTTATTGTAAGCAACCCGCCCTATATTTCCAGTGAAGATTACAAAACTTTGGGTTTTGAAGTGAAGAATTTTGAGCCTCGGCTCGCTCTTGAGTCCGGCCCGGAAGGGCTGGATCATCCCCGGCAGGTTGTTGAGGCCGCCGGCAAAATTTTGAAGCCTGGTGGCAGGCTGTTCATGGAGATAGGTTCGGAACAGGGCGCAGCGGCTATAAATTTGTTTTCCGGGAAAATATGGGCCGGGCTTGAGCTGGTTCCCGACCTGGCCGGGTTGGACAGAGTTGTGGCCGCACGCAAACGCTGAACGGTGAAACAGGGAGTTTTGTTTAAAATGGGTCTTTGTTTGAATTGCAGGAATTTGAAATGACGCCTGCCCTGCTCCATGTTCCGCAAGCTTTCGCCTTGGCCGCGGCCTTGGGCTTGTTCGCCCTGGCTTTCTGGCTGCTTGGAAAAGAGCGCCCTTTCCTCGTTATTTTTCTTATTTTCATAGTCTGCCGCGTGCTTGGCAGTGCGGACCTTATGCTTCTGGGCTGGCCTCAGGCTTGGCTGGGGTGTGTGCTGGGCGCGCTTAAAGATCTGCTGTTCATGATGCCGTTTCTTCTGCTTTCGCACTACCGCTGGGCCAGAATCGCGGGGGCGTTTTTTGCCACCGGCCTGGTTTTTTTAAGCGTAGTCGATGTGGTGAGCATAAATGAAACTTTTTCCCGCCTTGAGCATATGTTTTTTGAAAATGTAGACATGGCGTCAATTTTAATCAGGGCTGATTTTTTGTTGATCGGGCTAGCGGCCATTGGCGGAGGGTTTTTTGTTTTTATGCTTCTGTTCCGCCATTGGCGGCAGGGCAGACCGCCCCTGTTCAGGCACTTTTTTATTACAGGGGTATGTTTTTTCAGCTTTGTGTTCAACATTACTCCTCAAATTCCGGAAACCGGAGACTACTTGACCGATGAGCTGAACATGGAGCGTAACGCGGCGTTGCTGATAGTGGCGGATTCTTCCGTGCGCAATCTGGTGAAAGAAAGCCTGATGCCGCCGCCCACGGAGACAAAGCCCATATACGAATATTCGCCGGAAGAGACGGGGTTGCTTGAAAGCTGGGGCGTGCTTGACAAAAAGCAGGCCAACCCCAGAAAAAAAGCCGCCTACAAGCGGGTCATATATGTTTTTGTAGAATCGCTTTCCTATGATTTTTTGCAGTGCAAGGTTCTGGATCGGGGGGCCTGCACCATGCCATTTTATTTCTCGTTGCTGAATGATAAAAAAAATGTCTATTTGAGCAACTACTATTCCTCATCCTTCACCACAGATGAGGGCATTTACGCCGCCTTCGCCTCCCGCCCTGATTTCGCCGGAGACGACTCAAGCGGAAGACCGGTGGAAACCATATTCAGCCTTGCGGCGAAGCAAGGGTATAAATCGGCTTATTTCATGGGGGCAAGCGTATATTTCCGCAGTAAATTCAAAACCTACCTGAACACCATGCATGTGGACGAGATATACGGCCTTGAGCAGACCATGGACCTGCCCCCTCTGGAGCACAAATTCCCCTGGGGCGACACGGATGGGCGGATTTTTGAAAAGGCGCTCATCTGGCTGAAAGAAAACAGGGACAGCCCCAGCATCACGATCATCTGCACAATCAACACCCATCCGCCTTTTTTCAGCGAATACGGCGCTCCGCCCGGGGTGGAGGATACGCCGGTCACGCGCGCTTTTTACAGCACAGACCAGTCTTTGAAAGATTTTGTGGAAGGGCTTGAAAAATCGGGGCTTCTGGGCAAGGAAACGCTGCTGATAATTGGGGCCGACCACCAGATAACCCACGGCGGAGAGTTGGCGCGCGACCATTTGCCGGAAAATAAGTTCGGGAACCGGCATATTCCCCTGGTAATGCTCAGCAAAAACCGCAAGCCGCTGGCAAAAATAAATAAAGAAGCCCGTGCTTCGGCCATTGACATGGCGCCCACGCTTGGCGACCTTCTGGCCTTGCCCGAACAGCCGAGCTACTATGGGAAAAGCCTGTTCATTCCGGACAAGCGCTATGATCTGGCGATGACCCGCGGCGGGCTGTTTTTCTTTGGAACGGACGAGACGGGCATTTCATTTGATTTGCGTTTCAGTCCGTCGGGAGACGAGCAGAACGCCCTGTATAAATGGTATTTCAACAAGCAGCAGGATTATTTGCGGCCGGAGTAGGGCGCTTTAACCTTGAAAGCTTGCTTCTGACAAATGCTCCGGCTGGGCAAGCAGCTCCACCCGCCAGGCGCAGGCAGGCAATTTCACTGTTCTGTGGAAATTGCTCAAAGAAGTGAGGCGGTTTTACCCGCAGGGCCAGGCGCAGGATGAAGGTCATTCACTGCCGCCGTTAAGCGGCGAAGGGAGCGTCTTAAAATCAGCCTGCCCTGGAGGAAGTCCCCTTCAACGTGTGGTCAGGTGAACAGGTCCGGGTCGTTCGGCGTGCGGTCCCAGCGGATTTTGCCGCGGGATTTTTTGAATTTGCGCAGCATCACATATACCGCGCCAGGGCCGCCGTGCTTGGGCAAGGCGGTGCAAAAGGCGAGCACAACCCTTTTAAACGGTTCTTGAGGCAGCCATTCTTCCAGCTTGGTGCGCAAAATTCCGCTGCCGTCGGGCGAGTTTTTGCCCCGGCCGGGAATGACCAGCACTGTGCGCTTGCCGGTCATGTAGCTTTGCTTGATGAAGGCGACCAGATTGTCAAACGCCTGAGCCGAGTTGAGGCCATGCAGATCAAGGTGGGCTTCGTAGCTATACGCGCCCGCCCGGAGCTTGCCGGTAATTTCCGGGTCTACCCCAAGCACATGCCCTTCCATATATTCTTCGGTAAACGCCAGCGAAAATTCAATTTTGCCGTCAACAAAGTCTTGCAGCGGGTTGTCAGGGGCGAGCGGAACGGTGGATTTTGGCGGTTTCAGCACAACTTCCCGGCCTTTGCCGGACAGGGGGGCCACCTGCTGCATGGCCAGCGTGAAATTGTCTTCTTCTTCAAACGTGGCCTGGCCGGGGTTGTCCGGCTGCTGCGGGGGGTTGCCCCGGGCCAAAGTGGTTTTTTGGGGTGATTCTTTGGCGGAGGCAAGGTACTCTTCAAGCATCTTGTCTTCCTGCTTGCTGTCGTGCCCCTCAGCGGCCGGGGCCGGTTCGGGAACTTCCTTTGTCTTTATTTCCGCCAAAAGCCCGGCCATGCTTCCAAAAGCTTCGGACGGCAAGGGGCGGTTTGCGGCGTCGCCTTTCCGGGAGGCTTTGGGGGCCTCCTCTTCCTGCTTGGAAGGAGAAGTTGCTTCCTCAGTCCATTCCAGCGGCCAAAGGCCGTGTTCTTCTTCCACGTTGGGTGTTGGGGCGGCGGCTTGTGAGGTGGCGGCTCTGGGCTCACTTTTTAATTTTTCTACTCCGCCCAGGTCCATCAGGTCGGAAAAGTAGTGTGAATCTTCGCCGCTGGCTTCACTGCCGGATGTGTGCGGGGGTTTGCCTGTTTTTTTCAGGTTTTGGTTCCGGGCGTAGGAATGGTCGCGCCCCTGGCGTTTTTCTTTGGCGAAAAGTGATTTGTCTATGGCAAGAAAAGGGTTGTCCGCATCCGGAAAGTTTTTTTTATTGCTCATTTTCCCGCTCCCGCGCCAAGCCGCCCGAATCCCGGTATGGCGGTTTTCCGCTCAATCATATACAGGGCCAGGGTCGCCGCGCTTGTAATGGCCAGATAGTACGCGCCCAGAAGCAGGTATACTTCGGTATATTTGTATTCCTGGGCGGCAAGCCCGACCGCCTCGCCGGTGAGGTCCATCATCACTATTGTGCTGGCCAGCGAGGAATATTTTATAAGATAAATCACTTCATTGCCGCAGCCGGGCAAAGCGCGGCGCAAAGCTTGGGGAATTATCACCCAGAGCACGGTTTTGAGGGTGGAAAAACCAAGCGCGTGGGCGGCCTTGATTTGGCCCTGGTTTATGGACATAAACGCGCCGCGGATATATTCGGCCTGATAGGCCGAGGTGCAGAGGGTGAAGCTGATTAGCCCCGCTGCATATGGATCGAACCGGATGCCGATGCTGGGCAGGCCGTAATAGATAATGAATATCTGAACCAGCAGGGGCACGCCACGCACCAGGGTCACATGTAAATCCAGCAGGCGGCGGATGCGCGGCGGGGCGAAAACCCTCCCCGCGCCGATAGCCACGCCCAATAAAAAGCCCAGAAGAATTGACGGCACAATCAGTGAAAGGCTTACCCAGAGCCCCCGGTTCAACACCGGGATTACTTTGTCCCAGGCGTAGCCCAGGTCAAATGTAAACGTTGCGGCGTCGATGTTGCTGAAAAAGTCTAAAAGGCCGTCCATGTCTTGCTCTGTTTATGTTTAATTTCCGGAACCAATGTTGCCGGCGCAGGAAGAATTCCCTCCCATCTGGTTCAGGGAGAGGCAGAAATCCTGGGTGCGCGTTCTGGCTCCGGGGGCCAGCAGTTCGGCCGGAGAGCCCTGCTCCACAATACGCCCCTTTTCCATGAAAATTATTTCCGTGGCCAATGCCTGGGCAAAGTCCATTTGATGGGTGGCCAGAAACATGGGCATGCCTCCCGCGGCCAGTTTGCGGATAACGGACACCACTTCGCCCACCAGCTCCGGGTCAAGGGCCGATGTGGGCTCGTCCAGAAGGATTACTTTGGGGTCCATGGCGAGCGCCCTGGCAATTGCCACGCGCTGCTTCTGCCCGCCTGAAAGCTGGGCCGGGTAATGGTCGGACCTGCGGGCCAGGCCCACCCGGTCCAGCTCGTGCATGGCCCTGGCGTGGGCTTCTCTTTTGGAAAGGCCTTTCACCTTGCGCAGGGCTATGGACACGTTGTCTTCTGCAGTCAGGTGGTCGAACAGATTGAAATCCTGAAAAATCATGCCCACTTCCTGGCGCATGGCGCAAAGCGCCTGCTTGTTGTTGCCGTCAACCAGCTTGCCTTCAAGGTATATCTCCCCCTTGTCGGGGCGGAGCAGAAAATTCATGCACTGCAAAAAGGTGCTTTTCCCGCCTCCCGATGGGCCGATAAGGACTTTTGTTTCGCCTTTGCCCACCCCAACGGAAACATCGTGGAGGATCTCTTTGTCTGCAAATGATTTGTACAGGCCCTTGGCAAAAAGGAGGTAATTTTCAGGATTCATAGTAAACCTTTATACATGGGAATAGCCGGGAATTCTGATTTTGCGCTGCAGTTTCCGCAGGCCCCACAAACCGATGATGGTGATCACCAGATAAATAATCCCTGCCAGGATATAAATGGCCAGGGCGAGATTGCCGTTGGCGATGGCAAGCCCCTTGGCGTAGGACATGATTTCCTTGCAGCCCACGGCGTAGGCCAGCGCCGAGTCTTTAAGTATTATGGAGTATTCGTTTGACCAGCCCGGAATGGATATCCGCAGGGCTTGGGGCATGATTATGGATCGGATGGCCTGGAAGTCGGTCATGCCCAGCGCGCGGGCTCCTTTCAACTGGCCCGCGTGAATGGCTTGCAGCGAACCCCGGAAGATCTGGGACTGATAGGCGGTGGAGGTCATCCCCATAATCAGGATTACAGCCAGGATTTCGTTGAAATGGAAGTTGAGCATCCAGAACAGGCCGAAGAAAATCAGATAGAGCAGCACCAGAATGGGAGTGCCCCTGAAAAACCACACGTAAATGCCTACCAGCCAGCGAACTGGCCTGGGGCCGTATACTTGCGCCATGCTCATGGGAAGGCCGAAGGCGAGCCCTAACAGCATCGCCCCTGCAACCACCACAATGGTAATTCCCGCGCCCTTGAGAAGAACGGGCAGCAGTTTCAGCAAAAGGGCGAGGTTGTCCCCCAGATTGGCAAAAAACTCGGGCATGGTTTCAAACATTGATAAAAACCGGACCGGAGCCCCGCCAAAAGCGGGGCTCCGTGGTTAGCGATTAATACTCTTCAGGCTTGAATTCCTGAATGTTGTGCTTGGCTTTGATTTCTTTCCAGTAGGGGTCTGCCTTGAGCAGCTTGTAGCCTTTGTTGATCAGGTTGAGCAGTTCCTTGTCTTCCTTGCGCACGGCAACGCCGAAATTGGTGGCGTCCCCGTAAGGGGCGAGGATTTTGATCTTGCGGCCCTGGGCAAGAGCTTCCATGGCGCTTACGTCGTCAGTGCCGATAACCTTCACACGGCCGTTGATCAGGTCTTCAATCGCCATGGTCTGGTTGTCGTAATATTTCAGGTTGTAATTCCAGTTGTTGGGTTCCTTGTTTTTTTCAAGCCACTGGGCTTCGGAAGTGCCGCGCTGGATGCCGAGGTCCGTGTTGCCGCTGAGAACTTCTTCCTTGGTAAGCTCGGTATCGGGCAGCACCACCAGAACCGGCGAGGAGCGGTAGTAGGGATCGGAGAAGTTGACTTCTTTGGAGCGTTCATCGTTGATGCTCATGCCGGAGCAAACCATGTCGATGCGCTTGGTTTTGAGGCTGGGGATGATGGTGTTCCAGTCCATGGGGCGGTGTTCAACCTTGAAACCCATTTTCTTGGCAATCCAGTTCATGGCGTCAACGTCAAAGCCTGCCGGGTTGCCCTCGTTATCCATGTATGCAAAAGGAGGAAAGCTTTCATCAATTCCGTTGATGTAGGTTTTTTCCTTGGAAAAAGCCGGGGTGGCGGACATCATGCCCACTACGGCCAGGGACAAGGCCATGGCAATGCCAGCGAAAAGAGTTTTTTTCAACATGTCAGTCTCCTGTTGTTCAGAGGCAGCAACTGCCTCCTCTTTCATGGGTGGTTGGGTTTTACCCTTGGAAGCGGGATTGAACCAAGTGTTAACCGTCAAAGTCAATGTTCTTGACTATCAGAAAAGCGGCTTTGGGGGAAGCAGAAAAAAGCCGCCCGGCAGAAACCTGGCGGGGAAGGGGCTTGCTGCGTTCGTGGCTGGCGCCGGATATGACGAATGCGTTCAACTTCACAAAAAGTCTTATGCCTGCTAAAAAGTAAGGAATGAATAAAAAAACCGCAAGACTGGATTTGCTCGCCCGCAGTGCGGGCGCTGTTTTGGCGCTGGGCGTTTTCCTGTTTGCCTGGGCCGGGGCAGCCCGGTCCGGAGAGCCTGTTCTGGCCGGGTTCCCGGCCGTTGGGGACTATCACAGCCTGGTTGTTGACGGCAATGCCACCTTATGGGCTTTTGGCGACAATTCCTTTGGTCAGGCTGGCTTGGGGGCTTTGCCCACAGCCCTTTCTCCGGCTGCGGTGCTGAAAAACGTCAAAACCGTGCTGATCAGCCATAGTTCGAGCTACGCCATCTCGTTTGACGGAACTCTCTGGGCCTGGGGGGACAATCGCGAAGGGCTGCTGGGAACGGGTGATGCCGCCGTCCGCAATGCGCCGGAACCGGTGCTTGCCAGAGTGACCTTCATTTCCGTTTCAGATGGGCATGCGCTGGCGGTGGATGAGTCTGGCGCGGTATGGGCTTGGGGTGAAAATTTTTCCGGGCAATTGGGCGATGCCTCGCGCAACGGATCGCCCGTTCCTGTAAAAGTGATGGAGGGAGCTTCCCAGGTGTTGGCCTGCGAAGGTTTTTCCCTGGCCATAGGCCGGGAAAACACACTCTGGGCTTGGGGAGACAACCGAAAAGGGCAATTGGGGATTACTTTTCCCGAAGAAAGCGGGAGACGGATGGACAAGCCTCATCCCGTTCTGAGCAATGTTTTGAAGGCTTCGGGCGGTGAGGCGCACACGCTTGCCCTGCGTACGGACGACAGCCTTTGGGCCTGGGGCGGAAATGATTCTGGGCAGGTTGGCGATGGAAGTTTTGAACTGCGCCTTGCGCCTGTAAAGATCATGGATAATATTGCAGACATGGCTTGCGGGCCCCGGCACAGCCTTGCCCTGGACAGGGAAGGGCGGCTTTGGGGGTTCGGAAGCAATCATTACGGCCAGCTTGGGCTGGGCGAAGCTGAAAACGTTTCCAAACCCAGGCTTGCCCTTGAGGAGATTGAGCAGATTTTTGAAGGTGAGACATATTCTCTCGCGTTGGATAGACGCGCCCGTCTCTGGTTCATGGGTTTTTTGAGCACCCCCGACGGGCTTGGCACGGGAGCCGTTTCTTCAAGGATCCCCCTGCTCGTGGGAGAGGAGGTGGAAACGGCGGCCGCCGGAGCGAACCATGTTTTATTCATCAAGAAAAACGGCAGCCTTTGGGGTTTTGGAAGCAACAATTTTGGCGAACTTGGGGTAATGCCCCTGGAGTTCATGGAGAAACCGGTAAAAATTTCCTTCCGGAGGGGAAAAGCCGAAGCTCCCCAATAATGCTTGATTTCGCCTCGCCTTGTCTGTAAGAATAAAACAGGAGCCAGAAACTATGTTGATTCAATGTCCCGAATGTCAGTTTTCCCGCACTCTGGATGAAGCTAAAATTCCTCCAACCGCCCATATCGCGACCTGCCCGCGCTGCAAGGCCCGTTTCCGCTTCCGCGACCTGGAAGAAGGGCAAGAGGGCGGCCCCCTGCCGCATGGGGATGACGGGCAGCAGTTTCGGGAATCCCAAACGGAAGATTCCGTTGATGCGCGGCGGCATTCTTCGTCTGAAGGCGGCGCCGGTGAAAAAGGGGAGTTTCATGCGCCCGGCGGCAGGGACGCGCATGACCCCCGGAAAGAAGAAAAGCCGCGCGATTTGTGGGATCATATCGCTTCTTTGGGTGAAAAATGGGATCAGCACAAGAGTGCGCACGGGAATTTTCAGGGCGACAATTTTGAAGAAGGCGCCAGGGCGGGGATTGTTCCTTGGGAGCATCCCGAGCAGTTCGGACTGGCCGGCGGTTTTTTCAAGACGGTCATGCGGGTGCTGATGCGGGGAAAACTCTTTTTTTCCTCCATGCCGCAAAATTCACGTCTGGGCAAGCCGCTGGCATTTTATTTCCTGGTCATCGCCCTGCATTTTCTGGTCAGTTTCTTCTGGATTTATCTGTTCAGCCAAAATGCCGAAGTGGCCGCCAGCCTGGAGCAGTTTCATGTGGCCATAAACCAGACAAGCATTCTGCAATTGCTGGTTTTTATCCCGGTTAACGCCGCCCTGACTTTGGTCATGCTCGGGTTCACTTTTTCTCTGGTGTTTCGTCTGGCCGGGGTGAAGGGTGTGAACCTTGTCCGCAACCTGCGCATTTTGTGTTATGCAAGCAGCGGCCTGCTGCTGGTGGTCATTCCGTTCATAGGGCCTGTTATGTCTTCCCTGTTTGTGGTGTTTTCAACTTTTCAGGGATTTGCCTATTCATACAACATCCCGCCAGCCAAGGCGGGAATTATATCCCTTTCGGTATACTTATTGCTATTCCTGATTGTGATCGGAACATCCGTGTCAGCCCTATAGGCGCAGAAGGGAAAAGGCTTGCCGTTCCTTGCTGTTTCCGCGCCATTGCAATGTTATGTTTTTGACATTACGGGTGTTGGCCCGGCGTACCCAATTCAGGAGCTGCAACATGATCTTTTCCCGCCCATTTTTTTTGACCGCGTTTTCCGGTTTGCTCGCCTTTGCCCTGCTGGCTTGCGACAGCCCCAGCCGCCGTGTGGCTGTTGATTTGTCCCGGCACTCGGTTGTATATAAATTTGAAGAAGTGGACCGTAACCGCCCCGAAGTGTTCATTTATCCCACCGAGGAGGCCGCTTCCGCACCCACCGCTTTAATGCTGCCCTTTCCCGTCATCCAGGCGCTTGGCCCCCGCGAAGCCGAGTCGATGAGCAAAAGCCTAACACGCATCATCTGGCAGGCAATGGTCAAGGAGGAAGGCTTCAGCGTTCTGGAATATGAGGAAAACATCACGATCTACAGTTTGAATCAGGGGTTGTTTCTGGCGCGGCAAAAAGGAGCCGACATCCTGATTACCGGAAACATCCCGTATGTGATAACCGGCGGCAGCACCGGCATAAACCAGCTGGTCGTGCATTTTGAGATATACGATGTGCAGAGCGGCGACCTGATCTGGTCGATTACCCACTCCGGATCGCTTAACGCCAAAGAATCCCAGGACTATATTTTCTTTCAGCGCAAATCCAAACTTCCCACCGACGCGCTTTATGTTGTAGCCATGGCGCTTGGTTCGGACATCGGGCGGGTAATGCGCGACTGGGCCTTGGGCGAAGAGGAAAACCTGCCTGAAGACAAGCGGGCTCCAGAGCTTAATGGAGGGCCGGAAAAAACATCCGGGCAGCCTCCGGCTTTTTAGGGCATTTTAACATTGAAAGGTTATTTTTGATAAAATGCTCTGGCGGCGCGAGCGACGCCGCCCGCCGCGCTTAAGGCGGGCAAGGGGACTTTTTCTCATTCATTCAAGTGCGGGCAGTCTGAATTTATTTGGCTTACCCTCTGAACAGGCAAATGGGATCGTCGCCCAGATAGTTGCCCCCAGCTTGCATGGCCCTGGCCCTGCAGCCGTTGCATTGATTATGATAAACGCATGTTCCGCATTTGCCGGAATATTGCGGCTGTTCCCTCAGCTTCAGGAAAACCTCCGAAGTTTCCCAGATGCTTTTCAGGCTCTGTTCTCTGACGTTGCCGCAACTCAGTTCCAGGTATCCGCAGGGCTGGACGTGCCCTGTGTGGCTGATGAAGCAAAATCCCACGCCTCCGAGGCAGCCTCGCCCCTTTACGGTGGGCGTCTTTTTTTCTGCAAGCAGGCGGTGATATTGAGGCGCGCAGGTGGGTTTGATTTCCAGGGAATTTGTCATGGATTGTTCAAAAATCCAGTTGAGGGCGCGTTCATATGCGGCCGGGCCGAGTCCTTTCAGGTTTGCCCCCCGCCCCACCGGAACCAGCAGAAAGATATGCCAGGCCACTGCTCCGGCATGTTTGCACAAGGCCAGGATGCCTGGTAAATCGTTTATATTTTTGTCTGTAATGGTGGTGTTTATTTGCAGGGGCACTTCCGCCGCTTTCAGCATGGCGGCTCCCTCCATGCCCCGGGCGAATGCCCCGTCCACTCCCCTGAAGCTGTCATGTGATGCGGAATTGGCGCCGTCAATCGAAATGGAGCAGCGAGAAACGCCTGCTTCCTTGATTTTTAAGGCAATCTCTCTGGAAAGCAGGGTTCCGTTTACGGAAAGCGCTGCGCGCAAGTTTTTTTCACGGGCAGAGGCAATCAGCCCGAAGATATCTTCCCGTAAAAGAGGCTCGCCTCCTGTGAAAATTATCAGCGGCGACCCCAATTGGGTAAAGGAGGAAACGAGGCTCAAGGCCTCGTTTGTGTCCAGCTCGTCAAAGTAGGGAATGTTTTCCGCCGAGGCACGGCAGTGCAGGCATTTGAGGTTGCAGCGGCGGGTCACTTCCCAGGCGATAACCCTGCAAGGGGTGCAAGGCGGAGCGCCTGGGATATTTGCCGAAGAGGCCGCCCGGTTCATTTTACCAGACCGGATTCCAGCACATACTCTGTGAAGTAGGAGATTATCATGTCCGCGCCCGCCCTTTTTATGGAGGTAAGGCTTTCCATCACGACAGCGTCTTTGTTTAGCCAGCCGTTGGCAATGGCAGCCATCAGCATGGAGTATTCGCCGCTTACCTGATAGGCGGCCAGAGGCTGCAGAATTGCTTCACGGGTTTTTGCGATGATGTCCAGGTTCGGCATTGCCGGTTTTACCATTAAAATGTCCGCGCCTTCATCCGCGTCGGCAAGGGTTTCCAGAAGCGCTTCGCGCGAGTTGGCCGGATCCATCTGGTAGGTTTTGCGGTTGCCGAATTTCGGGGCCGATTCCGCCGCTTCGCGGAAAGGGCCGTAAAAAGATGAGGCGAATTTTGAGGAGTAGGACATTATGGGGGTATTGGAGAACCCCAGGCTGTCCAGGGTGTGGCGCATGCTCTGCACTGTGCCGTCCATCATTGCCGAGGGGGCCACAATGTCCGCCCCTGCCTGCGCGTGGGAAAGGGCGCATTTTGAAAGCAGGTCAAGGGTGGGGTCGTTGTCCACATCCTGATCGGCAAGCAAGCCGCAGTGCCCGTGCGAGGTGTATTCGCAAAGGCAGACGTCGGTCACCACCACCAGCTCGGGGAAGTTTTCCTTGAGCATTCTGACGGCGCGCTGCACAATTCCGTTCTCACTCCAGCCTTCTGACCCCTGTTCGTCTTTCTGGGCCGGTATTCCGAAAAGCAGGCAGGCCGCAAGGCCGTTGCCCACGGCTTTTTCCACCTTGAGCCTGAGCATTTCCAGAGAAAGCTGGCTCTGGCCGGGCATAGCGGCGATAGGTTTGCAAAAACCGCTATCCTTTATATCGGCCACAAAATACGGCATGATCATGTCTTCAGGCAAAACTTTGGTTTCGCGCACCAAAGTGCGCAAGGCGTCGCTTCTGCGCAGGCGGCGCCCCCGGAAAAAAGAAGAATGGCTGCTGCTCATTTCTATTTATACCTCATTGCCTCTTCCACCCCAGCGGCCAGAATTTCAGGGCTTGGGGCTCCGGCGAGCACCAGATTGTTTAAAAGAATGTAGGGGGCCCCGTCAAATCCGAATTCCTTGGCCTCAGCCATATCCTCTTCCAGAATGCGTAGCGCCTGGGCGCTGTTCACGTCCGCTTTCAGCCTGTCCATATCCAGGCCCACTTTTTGGGCTAACGGGATGATGAACTCCTCGCCCTTTTCCATCAGTTCCTCGCGCCCGGCATAAAGCCCTTTATACAGGGCCCAGGCTTTGATGTCGTTTTGCATGGATGCGGCGATGAAGTATAGTGAGGCGATGCGGGAATATTTGTGGCTGGACAGGGGGCGGTGTTTGAATACGAAGTGCGCCTTGGTGGGATTGTTAATCAGAAAATCTTCAATGACCAGCGAAGCCCGCGCGCAGTGGGGGCAGGAAAAGTCGGAATAGACCGCTATCAGCACGGGGGCGTTGGGAGCGCCGCGCATGGGCCGGTTTTCAATTTTGAATATTTTCGGCTTTTTGGCGTCCTCTTTCCATTGTGCTTTCAGGGCCTGTTTTTTTCTTTCCTCATTGCCTTGCTGAGCTATGCGCAGCACCTCCAGGGGTTGTTTGCGCAGCACGTCCATAACCAGATCGGGGTTTTCTTTCAGCACTTTGGCGAGCATCTGTTTGAACTCCAGCTCCACGAAAGCCGGGCTGGTTTCCGCAAGGCTGATGCTTTTGGGGGCGTTTTGGGGAAGAGAATCGGCGGCAGGCCCGGCTTTCCCCTCAGACTGGGCGATGCGCAGCACTTCCTCGCTCTGCTCGCGCAAAACACCCATCACCAGATTGGGGTTTTTGTCCAGGCTTTCTTTCAAAGCCTGTTTGAATGCGGGTTCTGTGAACTCTGCGGCGCTTGCCGGGTAAAAGCTGCCTGCAACAAGGAAAAAGGCCAGCGGGAGGGCGAGCAAAACATGTTTGAAAACACTGGAAATCATGATTGTCCTCTGATCGGGGTAAATGGTATCTTGTCTTATATATATATTGTTACCACTTATGGCATATGTGTAACCAATTGCCCAGGAGAACCTGATATCCTGTTTTGAGGGAATAGTAAAATTGTAATTACAGGTTGCCTTATGGCTGTAGCTCTGCTAAAAATGGGAAATGATTGTAGCTGGATGGGAGAGCGCTGTGAATTTGAGAGCCCACCATGCGGCAACGGGTGAAAATATTACCGCATGTGCGGATACCAAAGGAGAGTCTTGATTATGAGAATGCGTTTGTTTGGTATTTTTTTGTTTGCAGTTTTGTTGATGGCCTACGGGTGCGGCGGGTCTTCCGACTCAACTTCTCCTGACAGCAAAATTCACGGCACCTGGACAATTGATATTGAACAAACTATCAACTCTTCCGCACAGCTTAAGGCCCAGTTGGAACAGGAGCCCGCTACCAAAGACATGCTGCAAGCCATGCTCGGAGAGTCCTCCATTGTGATTGACACCCAGAAAGGCACAGTCAGCGGTAAAATGGTCGGAGTCGATCTTCCCGAGGAAAAATTTACAATTCTTGCTGAAGAGGGCGACATCGTGAAAATCAAGGATGAATCCGGCAATGAAATGGACTTTATAGTTATTGACGAAAATACCCTTGGAATCAACGACCCCAGCGGCATGCAGCTTATTCTCAAGCGTAAATAGCCATTTTGAACGGTTACCGAGCAAGGCCCGTAATTGTTTTGCGGGCCTTGTTTTTTTGTGCCGAATGAAGTATATGATTTGTGCATGCCAGAGGCCGGCTTCTTCGCCCTCAATCGTTTTGGGCAAAGTTTTCCGCCGGCGACGATTTCTGCTCTGCTATGTTTCAAGATGACAATCGGGGCTTCCTGCTTTATGGTTGTCTGAATTTCGTCAAAAGCCTTTTTGCTTTGTTCATTGACGTATTTTACTCTCAAACAATGGGGCTTATGCTTATAGGCCTTTCCGCCTTGGCTTAAAGCCAGTACTCTTTTGAGGAAGATAAAAGGGGATGAGTGCCATTTCTGCAAATATCGGATACAGCCTGGGTCTTGATATCGGCTCAACTACAGCTAAACTGGTCATTTTAACCACAGAAAACGAACTGATTTTTTCTGCCTACGAACGGCATTTGTCCGAACCCAGAGTCGTGCTGACCAGATTGCTTGCTGAAGCTGCCAGGGCGCTTCCGGGCCTCAAGGTGCGCGGGGCATGCACCGGTTCCGGCGGAATTGCGCTGGCAAAAGCGCTGGGGCTTGAGTTTGTGCAGGAAGTAATTGCTTCCACCACTGCCGTTCAGGAGCTGATACCCTCTACCTCTGTGGCCATTGAGCTTGGCGGGGAAGACGCCAAGATTACATTTTTTGAGGGCAATATAGAACAGCGCATGAATGAAACCTGCGCCGGAGGCACCGGGGCGTTCATTGACCAGATGGCTTCATATTTGCAAACCGACGCCGCCGGACTGAATGAGCTTGCCAGGGATTATACCACCATTTATCCAATAGCTTCGCGCTGCGGCGTGTTCGCCAAGACCGATGTGCTGCCTCTTCTGAATGAGGGCGCCGCCCGGGAAAACATTGCCGCTTCAATATTCCAGGCGGTTGTAGACCAGACTGTGGGCGGCCTTGCCTGCGGGCGCGCAATCAAGGGCAAAGTGGCTTTTTTGGGAGGCCCGCTTTATTTTCTTTCGGAGCTTCGCAAGCGTTTTGAGGAAAGCCTTGAACTTACCGCGGAGGAGTCCGTTTTTCCTCCTCATGCCCAGTATTTTGTGGCTATGGGCGCCGCGCTCGAGGCGAGGGCCAGCTCAAAGGTTAAGGAGCAGAGCCTTGCAGGGCTTGCCGGATCCGCTGAAAGCATGGAAGCGCAGATTGTTCTTGAAACCGAACCTCTGCCCCGGTTGTTTGAAAACGAGGAACAGCTTGCTGAATTCAGAGAGATGCACAGCCGGGAAGTTGCCTCAAGAGCGGACGTTGCGGATGCGAAGGGGCCGCTTTACTTAGGATTTGATGCGGGTTCCACCACGATCAAGGCCGTGCTGATGGATGCGCACGGCGCCATTTTGCATACCCATTACTCCAATAACAAGGGCATGCCGCTGAGCACCGCCATTTCCGTGCTGAAGCAACTTTACACACTTATCCCGGACGGGGCCTGGATTGCCCATTGCGGCGCGACCGGTTACGGAGCCGGCCTTCTCAAGGCCGCGCTGGGCGTTGAAGTTGATGAGGTGGAAACGGTAGCGCATTACCGGGCGGCCAACTTTCTGCGCCCGAACGTGAGTTTTGTGCTGGACATTGGCGGGCAGGACATGAAATGCCTGCACGTGAAGGATGGCGTGATTGACCGGATTATGCTGAACGAGGCATGTTCGGCCGGCTGCGGCGTATTTATAGAAACTTTTGCCAACTCGCTGGGCATGGAAAAAGAAGATTTCGCAAGCCGGGCTCTTCTGGCCCAGGCCCCGGTGGACCTTGGCTCGCGCTGCACCGTGTTTATGAATTCGAAAATAAAACAGGCGCAGAAGGAAGGGGCCACGGTTGAAGATATCGCGGCAGGGCTTGCGTATTCGGTTATCCGCAATGCTCTTTACAAGGTTATCCGCGTTTCCGGTCCGGAAGACTTGGGAGAGGTGGTTGTTGCCCAGGGCGGCTCTTTTTTGAATGACGCGCTTCTTCGTGCATTTGAAAAACTGATGGGGTGCAAGGTCTTCCGCCCGGACATAGCCGGGCTGATGGGAGCTTATGGGGTGGCCTTGATTGCCAGGGAGCAGGCCGGGCAGAGGGAAGACCCTAATGCGCGGAGCAGTCTTATTTCCGCAAAAACCCTCAATGAATTTGAACATCGCACCAAAACTACCCGCTGCAAGCTTTGCGGCAACCGCTGTCTGCTTACGATCAATATTTTCCCCAACGGCAAATATGTAACCGGCAACCGTTGCGAGAAGGGAGTCTCTCATGTTGTGCCGGACGCCAACAAGCATGTTCCGGTGAACCTGTACGCCCGCAAATATCAGCTTCTGTTCTCGGCTTATGCCCCGCTTGAAGAGGAAAAGGCGTTCAGGGGCAAGGTGGGAATTCCACGCGTGCTCAACATGTTTGACCGCTATCCCTATTGGTTCACCTTTTTCACCGCGCTAGGATTCCGGGTGGAGCTTTCCGCCCCATCGAGCCAGGAACTTTACGCCAAGGGCATAGATACCATCTCGTCCCAGTCTGTGTGTTATCCTGCGAAGCTTGCGCATGGGCATATCATGGATTTGGTGGAGCGCGGGGTAAAGCACATCTTTTACCCTTGCATCTCGCGTGAGGAAAAAGAAGACGACACTGCGGACGACACCTACAACTGTCCTGTGGTTTCCGGTTATCCGGAAGTGCTCCGGCTGAACATGGGCATTCTGAAGGAGAATGATGTAACGCTGCATTGCCCGTTTTTGCAAATGGGCAAATTCAACAATCTGCTTGGCGGCCTTTATGAAGAATTGCGCGGGTTTGATATTCCCAGACGGGAAATCGCAAACGCCCTTTATGACGCCGCTTTCGAGCAGAACCGGTTCCGTGATGAAATGCGCCGCTTGGGCGAGGAAACGCTGGATGAACTGGAAGAGAGCGGACGGCTTGGCGTGGTTTTGACCGGCCATCCCTATCACCTTGACCCTGCGATAAACCACGGCATTCCCGAGCTGATAACCAGCAATGGCGTGGCGGTTTTCACGGAAGACAGCATTGCCCATCTGGCCCAGGTGCCGCGCCCTTTGCGCGTTCTGGACCAGTGGCCTTACCATTCCCGTTTGTTCAGAGCCGCCGCCGCCGTAGGCGGCCACCCCAATTTGGAACTGATTCAGTTCAACTCTTTCGGCTGCGGCCTGGATGCCATCAGCGCCGAGCAGGTTCAGGAAATTCTGGAGGCCCACAACAAGATTCATACTCTGCTTAAAATTGATGAAGGGGCGAATCTTGGCGGAGCCCGCATCCGTATCCGCTCCCTTTTGGCGACGGTTAAAACCAAGGCCGCCGAGCGCGGACTTAACGTTGAAATGGAAGAACCATTCAAGACTATCGGCAAGATCGCCAAAGCTGTGCTTGAAAATGGCCGAGCACTCGCCAACAGGATTGATCTTGCGACTCTTAAACCCGGCAGCGCGCCCAATTCCGCAGATCCTGAAGGGCCGGACCGGGAAGCCTTCATTATGGGCCCCAATGGGCACAATTATGTGGCCCGCGTGGGAAAGGTGGCCCCTCTCCCTTCTTTGTCCACCCTTTATGGAACTACCGAGTTTACCAAAGAGATGGGTGAAACCTATACTATTTTGACCCCGCAGATGTCTCCTGTGCATTTTCAGTTTATGGAGGCGGGCCTGCGCATGGAAGGCTACAATGTTGAGCTGCTTCCCTATGCCAGCCCGGAAGATGTGGAGGTGGGGCTGCGTTATGTGAATAACGATGTCTGTTACCCGGCGATTATTGTAATCGGGCAGTTGATGCGCGCCATTCAGAGCGGGAAATACGACAAGAACAAAACCGCTCTTCTGATTTCCCAGACAGGGGGGAGCTGCCGCGCCACCAACTATGTGGGGCTTTTGCGGCGAGGCTTGAAAAAATGCGGCTTGGGGCATGTTCCGGTAATTTCATTTAATATGGTCGGGCTTGAAGAGCAGGCCGGGTTTGTGGTGAGCGGCAAGATGCTTTTGCGCCTTGCGCATGGGGTGCTTTATGGCGATATGCTGGACAAGCTTACGCTGCGCACCCGGCCCTATGAGCTGAACAAGGGCGAAACGAATGAAAAGGCCGCCAAATGGTCTGAAATCTGCTCCAGATCGTTGAAGACCTTGTCGGGGGAAGTGTTCAGGAAAAATATCGAGGGCATGGTGGAAGATTTTGCCCGCATTCCCGTTTCTTCCGAGCAAAAACCGCGGGTGGGCATGGTTGGTGAAATTTTGATCAAGTACCACCCGGATGCCAATAACCAGACCGTTCAGGTGATTGAGGCCGAGGGCGGAGAGGCCGTTCCTACCGAGCTGATCAATTTTGTGCTTTATTGCCTGTATGACGGTTTGCCTTTTTCTCCGTTTTCATCCATCAGTTTTTGGCAGTCGTTGAAAAACTGGCTGCTTATCTGGTGGATCGAGAGAAAACGCAATGTGCTGCGCAGGGCGCTTGCCAAATATCCTCGTTATGGCGATATTCCCACCATTTACGAGCTTGCCGAGGCTTGCCGCGAAGTTATCTCGTTGGGGCACCAGGGTGGAGAGGGCTGGCTTCTTACCGCGGAAATGCTGGAAATGCTCAAGACGGATGTGCCCAATATCCTTTGTATGCAGCCGTTCGCCTGCCTGCCAAACCATATCACCGGCAAAGGGGTGATCCGCGAGCTCTCGCGCCGCTTCCCCATGGCCAATATTGCCCCGGTGGACTATGACCCCGGCGCGTCCGAAGTGAACCAGCTTAACCGGATCAAGCTGATGATGACCGTAGCCAAGCAAAATCTTAGAAACAGCATTCCGGAAGCGGGCTAGACATGGCCAGGCTGAAGGAAATGGCCAAAAAGTTTTTTAACAGACTGTCAGGGCAATAGATTTGGAGACTTTGAAGCAAAAAATCGGCAACCTTGGCGAAGATCTGGCGGCTACACATCTTGAAAAGCAGGGTTTTAAGCTGATTGCCCGCAACTGGCGCAAGGGTTCATATGAGCTTGACATAATTTGCGCAGACAGGGAAACGCTGGTTTTTGTGGAAGTTAAAACCAGGGGTGGGGGCAGCCTTGAAGGCCCTGAAGAAGCGTTAACAGCCCACAAGCGCAGAAGTCTTTTGCGGGCTGCGGGTGAATATCTGAAGGAAGCGGATGCCTGGGACTGTCCTTGCCGCTTTGATTTGATTTGCGTGCGCCTTGGGGATGGATGCGCAGGGAAAGAGCGTCTGGAGCACATTGAGAATGTCGTTGAATTTGATGGAACAATTGGATGCGCAGGAAAACGGGGCCGGTTTGGAGGGGGTTCGCCTCTGGATAGTGGCCACACCCCTTGGCAACCCTGGTGATCTTTCGCCGCGCGCGGCAAAAGTGCTGGAAGAAGCCGATTTCGTGCTGGCGGAAGATACCAGGCGCAGTGGCAGGCTGTTTGCCGACTGTGGAATCGAGGCCAGAGGCTTTGTCAGTTTTCATGAGCATAATGAAGAGGAGCAGCTTCCGGTCATCTTGCAGCAGCTGGAAGAAGGTCTAGTGGCTGCGCTTGTGAGCGATGCGGGGCTTCCTACCCTTTCCGATCCGGGATACCGGCTGGTGCGGGCCTGCCGCAAGGCGGGAATAAAGACAAGCGTTGTTCCCGGGCCATCGGCCGTGCTGACTGCGCTGGCTGCAAGCGGTCTGGCGCCCCAGCCTTTTGCTTTCTTGGGATTTTTGCCGCGCAAAGAGGGAGATCAGGCCAGGGTTTTGTCCAAATTCAAAGAGGCGGGGTGCAGCCTGGTGTTTTTTGAGCGTAAAGATCGTCTGGCTCAAACGCTGCAAAATGTTTATAATGTAATTGGTGCGCGGGAAGTGTGCATTGCCAGGGAAATGACAAAAAGTCACGAGGAATTTCTCTTTGGCCGGCTGGGGGAATGGGAGAATGAAAACGGAGTTTTC
>CAZJFJ010000004.1:9054-19056 GCA_964545305.1 uncultured Desulfovibrionaceae bacterium | reverse complement strand
GACCTGCTTGGAGAAATTACTGCGGTAATAGGGCCGGCCGAAGAGGCCGTGCGCACGGAGAACGCCCAGGTTGCCGCATTGGCAAACTGGATGATTGCCGATGCCGCTGAAAGCGGGACGCCTCTGAAGCCGAAAGAGCTTGCCCGTAAGGTTGCGGAAGCTGTGGAGGGCTGGACTGCCAAAGAAGTGTACCAACTGCTTCAGGCAAAACAGGAAACGTGAGCCGGATGCTGGACAAAAAAAATCTTCACTCCTCTTTTCTCCGCTCCTATTTCATTGCGTCTGCGTTCAATTTTCGCGGCTTGCAGAATATCGGCCTGCTTTATGCCATGGAACCGGCGCTCTCGGCCATTTATAAGGACAAAGAGCAGCTTAAGGCTGCGCGGGCCAGATACATGTGGCATTTCAACACCCATCCGCTCTGGGTTCCGCTGCTGATTGGAATGTTCATCAATCTTGAACAGAGTGTTTCCAAAGACAGTCTCCCTTCGCAGGGGATGGTTGCCTTTAAGAACACGGCCTGTTATACTCTTTCTGGTATAGGTGATTCTATATTCAGTGGCACGCTCATTCCTCTGTGGGGAATAGTGATGTGCTGCCTTTTTGTTTGCGGGCACGTATGGATCGCATCCGCATTTTTGGTTTGCGCGGTGCTGGGAGTGCAGATATTCCGGTTTGTCACTTATTTCGCGGGCCTGCGCTACGGGCTTGGAGTGATAGGGCGGCTTAAAAAATTTGATCTGATGAAGTGGGGGCAGAGGATAAAAATTCTCAATGGCTGCCTGCTGGCGTTGTTGCTCTATCTGGTTATTCCCACTTCTGCAGGCGGTTTTGATCTGCTGGTCATAGTGTTGGGGTTCGGGGCCGGAGGGTGGCTTTTGTTCAGGTGCAAGTTTCCGCGTCTTCTGGTATATACAATGGTTTTTGCGGTTTTTTGGGGAGCCGACCTTGTAAGGTGGTTTTAGACTCTGCTTGTTGAATTTGCCCAGGTAAGGATGTAATGGACAATGAAGGATTCGTCTCTTGTGACTCGGAATGATTCCAGCAATATGAATTTGAGCTTAGGGGGGGTAACCGGCGAGGTGCGCATTCACAGCCAGTTTGGCTTGCACGCCCGCCCGGCCGCCCAGCTTGTGAAACTTGCCCAGCAATACAGCTGTGAAATCAGGCTTAAAACCGCCAGTGGAGAAGCCGACGCTAAAAGCATTCTCGATATTTTAAGCCTTGCGGCAGGGCCCGGCGTTAAAATCCGTATCCATGCGGATGGGGCGGATGAAAAGGAAGCCCTGGAAACGATGATCCGCTTTTTAAGCAAGAGCTGAGAAAGCGGCTTCCATTCTTTCAGGCTGGAGCGTTTAAAGTATGAAATACGCTGCAAGGATTTTAATGGAAATCCTTGCAGCGGGACAGACACAGGCGGGTTTTGCCTGCCGTCAAGCGACGATTTAAAGCATTAATTTCTTCAGATACCGCGGCTTTTCAAGGGGGTTGTCCTTTGGCCAAAAATATTTTGCACGGCATTCCCATTTCAGGAGGCATCGCTATCGGCAAGCTGGTGTATATGCAGCACCAGGACTTGGGCGAGCTTACTCCTTCCTACATCTCTTTTTCGGAAATAGAACGGGAGCAGAAGCGTTTTTTAAAGGCAGCGGACGCCGCAGAGCAAAGTTTTGAGCAGGCGATGGAGGCCCTTCCTGAAAACCTGGCAAAGGAAAGCGACGTTATTTACATGCATAAAATGCTCTGCCGGGACCCCAAGCTTACTGACCGCACCCTGAGCAATATTGAACAGAAGCTGTTTTCCGCGGAGAGCGCCCTGCAGCGCGCCCTGGAAGACATCGGCGAGGAATTTTCGAGCATAGAGGACGATTTTTTCAGGGAAACCGTTAATGATCTGCATCTTGTGGGCGAACGGATAATGGACAAACTCACCGGAAAAGACCCCTACAACATCAAGGAAGGGGAGCCGGTAATTCTGATGGCCCGCGACCTTTCTCCGGCGGATACCATAGAGCTTTCTCTGGACAATGTGCTGGCCATGGTTACCGAAGACGGGGGGAAAACCTCGCACGCCGGCATTTTGGCCCGCAGCCTGGGCATACCCGCGGTGGTGGGAGTGGCCGGGCTTGGGCGCACGGTGCATGCGGGAGACACCGTAATCGTGGACGGGCTTAAGGGCACGATTTTGCTGAACCCAAGCCGCGACGAAAAATATCAGTACACTGAATCGTCCATGGAATATGAGCATTATAAAGACCGGATCAGCCAGCTTTGCCAGAATTCGGCCGAAACGACCGACGGCCACAGGGTTGAGGTGCTGGCAAATGTGGGCTGGGTGGAGGAAATTCCCAAATCGATTGTTTCCGGGGCCGAAGGGGTGGGGCTTTACCGCACCGAATTTTCATTTATGAACCGCACCAGCACGCCTTCCGAGGGGGAGCTTTATAAGGAATATTCCGATGCGGTGCGGGCTTTGGACGGGCGGGGAGTCTGTTTCCGCACTTTGGACCTTGGCTCGGACAAGCTCACGCTTTCCCTTGAGCACTTGAGCGAAGCCAATCCCGCGCTGGGCTTGAGGGCGGTGCGCTACTGCCTTCGGCATCCCCGGCTGTTTCGCGCCCAGTTGCGCGCGCTTTTGCGGGCAACCGCCGGAGTGCCTGCGTCTTTGATGTTCCCGCTGGTGGCGGATCTTACAGAGTTGCGCCAGATTGCCCATATTGTGAGCGAGGTGCGTCAGGATCTGGCTGATTCCGGGGAGGTGTTCGCCAGTGATATCAGCATGGGAGTAATGGTGGAACTCCCGTCAACAGTGGTCATGGCCGAAGAGATTGCCGAGGAGATAGACTTTTTCAGCATCGGCACCAACGACCTGATTCAGTACACCCTTGGAGTTGACCGGGGCAATGCCCAAGTGTCTCATCTTTACCAGCCGCTGCACCCGGCGGTATTGCACTCCATCAAAAGGGTGGTGGATGTGGCTCACCAAAGCGGCATTGCGGTGAACGTGTGCGGTGAAATGGCCGCCGATCCCTATTGCCTGCCGGTGCTTCTGGGCATGCCGGTGGATACTGTGTCCATGTCTCCGCAGGCCATTCCGGGAATCAAGAGCATTATCAGGCAGCTTTCCCTGGAGGATTGCCTTGAGCTTGTGTGTGATTTGCTTAAGGCGAACACCACTACCAGGGTCAACCGGATGGTGCGCGAGTTTGTATATTCAAAAACCAAGGAAGATCTGGCCTTTCATTTTTCGCATCTGGACCGTGTTTATGACTAAAGCCTTTTCCCTTTGAAGGGGCTTTGGGGGCTGGCAGCGCAAGCACGTCTGCGCCAGAGGGCAGAGGCATATTTTGTTCTTTCGCCTGCTGCGGGCACGACGATCAAAGGGAACTCCTCCCTATTCCCCGCTGGGGGCGGGGGTTCTTAATTGCCTTGCCAGACGTTGAAACTTCCCGTAAAATTTGTTTGCATCTCCGGCAGGCAAGGGCTTCATGCCCTCCTGGGCCTGGCGGTGTGTTGAGGCGGTTGCGTGGAAGCGCTGGAGCCTTTTGGGATAATGCGCAGGAGCTGTCCTGCCTGAAAATTGGAACAAGCATGAGCAGTAAAGAAAACGGCGTTTCGCCGATTGCAGTAAACCGCAAGGCCCGGCATCTTTATGAATTTCTGGAAAAGGCCGAGGCCGGAATAGTGCTTACCGGCTCGGAGGTGAAAAGCATCCGGGCGGGCAAGGTCAGTTTTGCGGATTCATATGTCCAGTTCCGGGCGGGCGAGGCCTGGTTGTGCTCGCTGCATATAGCGCCGTATGAGAACGCGGGTTATGCCCAGCACAAGCCTGAACGCGACCGCAAGCTGCTGTTGCACGCATATGAAATTGCGAGCCTTGCGAGCAAGGTTGAGCAGAAAGGGCTTACCATAGTGCCGGTGCGTTTGTATTTCAAAAACGGCAAAGTTAAGGTTGAGCTTGCCCTTGCCAGGGGCAAAAAGATTTACGATCAGCGCGAAACCTTGAAACGCAATGCGGAAGACCGCGATGCCCAGCGTGAGCTTGCCCGGTTTAAAGGGTAAACTCCGGAGTGTTTTAAGATCGAAAGGTTGCTTCCGGCAAAATGCTCTGGCGGGGCGCGCCGCGCCGCCAGACCCGCAGGCGCAGGCGGAATTCACTTCTGGGGTTGCTTCAGCCGTAGACGAATTTGAGTCGTATGGATGAAGACAGCAACGCTGAACGCCGCAGGGGGCGTTTCAAAATTAATCTGCTTCAGGGCCTGTTAACGCCTCAAATGACTGCTTAACGGAAGGCTTTGCCGCCCTTGCAATCATTTGGCGGCAAGGGTTCGAAGATAAATCCTTGCAGAGCATTTCAAGTGTGAAATGCCCTAAAAGCCATTCTATTTCACCAAGTTCAAAAAAATCAGAATCAAAGCCCGGAACAACCATCCAGCTATGCTGGCGAACAGGGTTTAAAGCATTTCTGCATTGAAAGGTTATTTTTAACAAAATACTCTGATCTTTTTTGCCGTATTGTTGGCGGGCAAAGGCGCGGCTTGCAGGCTGAAGGAAAATAGCTATTGTTACATTGTCATATTTTCATTATAATCTTTCCGCAATATTCCGGTTTGCAGGGGATATTTTTTGTTTGAACTGTACTTTCGCCTGTCCGTAGTTATTTAACGGACACCTTGTGTTAAACCGGACCGGTTCTTTTTGTCCTAATCCGCCCCGCTGCTTTTTACGGCCGCCCTGGAGATGATATGCTTGGATTCCTGTTCAAAAAAGTTTTTGGCACTGCCAATGAACGGTATGTGAAGACCCTGAACCCGATTGTGGAAAAAACAAACGCGCTTGAAAACGCGGTTAAGGCCATGCCCGACGAGGCGTTTCCGGCCAGAATTCTGGAACTGAAGGAGGAAGCGGCAAAGGGAAAAAGCCTGGAATCGCTGATGCCGGAGGTGTTCGCTCTGGTGCGCGAGGCTTCTGTGCGCACTTTGGGAATGCGTCATTTCGATGTGCAGCTGATTGGCGGCGCCGTTCTGCATGCGGGGAAAATTGCCGAAATGAAAACAGGGGAAGGCAAAACCCTGGTGGCCACTCTCGCGGTAGTGCTGAATTCCCTTGCCGGGAAAGGCGTGCATGTAATCACGGTCAACGATTATCTCGCCCGCCGCGATGCGGAATGGATGGGCGTGATTTACAAATTTCTGGGCTTGAGCGTGGGCGTGATTTTGCACGGCCTGACCGATGAAGAGCGCAAAGAGGCTTATGCCGCTGACATTACTTATGGCACCAACAATGAGTTCGGCTTCGACTACCTGCGCGATAACATGAAGTTTTACAAAGATCAGATCGCCCAGCGAAGCCACTTTTTCGCCATAGTGGACGAAGTGGACTCGATTCTTATTGACGAGGCCAGAACGCCTCTGATTATTTCAGGCGCAGGGCAGGAGTCCACCGAGCTTTATGCGCGGGTGGACGTCATTGTGCCCAACATGAAGCTGGACGAGCATTTCAGCATGGACGAAAAAAACCGCACCCTCGCTCTTACCGAGGATGGGGTGAGCCTGGCTGAAAAACTCCTGAATGTTGAAAATCTTTACGATCCGCAGAATATCGCCCTGCAGCATCACCTTTTGCAGGCCCTGAAGGCCCATCACCTGTTCAAGCGTGATGTTCATTATCTCGTTCACGACGGGCAGGTGGTTATTGTTGACGAATTCACGGGCCGCACCATGCCGGGCCGCCGTTTCTCCGACGGCCTGCACCAGGCGCTGGAAGCCAAGGAAGGGGTGAAAATAGAACAGGAAAACAACACCCTCGCTTCAATTACCTTCCAGAATTATTTCCGCATGTATGAAAAATTGTCCGGCATGACCGGCACGGCAGATACCGAAGCGGTGGAATTCAAGCAGATTTACAATCTGGACGTGGTCAGCATTCCAACCCACATGCCGATGATCCGCAAGGATTATCCCGACTTTATCTTCCATTCGACCAAAGAAAAATTTGAAGCCATAGCCAATGAAATCAAGGCGTTGCATGAAAAGGGCCAGCCTGTGCTGGTGGGCACCATCTCCATTGAAAATTCGGAGCTGATTTCTTCCACTCTTAACAAAATGGGCGTTCCTCACAATGTGCTGAACGCCAAGCACCATGAGCAGGAGGCTGTAATTGTGGCCGAGGCCGGCAAGCGGGGCAAGGTGACCATTGCCACAAACATGGCGGGCCGCGGCACCGACATCAAGCTGGATGAGGAAACCCTCGCGCTTGGCGGGCTGCATATTCTCGGCACTGAACGCCATGAGTCGCGCCGCATTGACAATCAGTTGCGCGGGCGTTCCGGGCGTCAGGGCGACCCCGGTTCGTCCCGGTTTTTCCTGTCGCTTGAAGACGATCTTCTCCGTCTGTTCGGCTCGGACCGCTTCAAGGGGCTTTTGTCAAAACTGGGCATGGGCGATGGCCAGCCAATTGAGGACAGAATGGTTTCCTCGGCGATAGAGCGGGCCCAGAAGCGGGTGGAAGCGCATAACTTTGAAATTCGTAAAACTTTGCTCGACTATGACAATGTGATGAACCAGCAGCGTGAAGTAATTTATTCTTTGCGTCGGGAGGCGATACTGGACAATCCCGAGGAGCTTCTGGAAGAATTCCGGGAAGACCTGCTGGACGATATTTTTATGCAGATTCCGTCCCGCGAGGAGAAGGTGGACGAGGAAACCCGCTCTGCAGTGATGGCCGAGCTTGAGGATGCGGTGAATTTAAGCCGCTTCTGGGATACCGGCAAGGGAATTCCCCAGCGCGAGGACGTGGAAGCCGGGCTGAACCAGGTGTTTTCCGAATTGAAGGAGGCCGCAGGGCCTGCCTATATGGACGTGTTGCGCTATTTTATTCTGGAAGAGCTGGACCGCTGCTGGAAAGAGCATCTTGTGGACATGGACCATCTGCGCGACGGCATCGGCTTGCGGGGGTATGGCCAGCGCGACCCCAAGCAGGAGTATAAGCGCGAAGGATTTGAAATGTTCAAGGCGATGCTCGACCGGATTAAGCTGAGCACGCTTAAAATGCTCACGCGCCTCAGGCTGCGCCGGGCTGATGAGGAAATGTCCGAATCTTACCCAGAAGCCCCTTCGCCCGTTCCGGAGCAGGACAGGGCGGCTACGCTTGGGTTCAGGCATCGCGCCCAGCCTGCGGCAATGTCATATTCCGGCCCTTCGGAAACAGGCGGCGGAACAAAAGTTGTGCGCACCTCGGTTAAAAGGGCCGAGCCAAGGGTGGGGCGAAACGACCCCTGCCCATGCGGAAGCGGCAAAAAGTATAAAAAATGTTGTGGAGCATGATTTAAAGGGAAGAATGAGGACCTGGTTCCTGATTCTTCCCTTTTTTTATTGGCCGACCTGTGGGGAATCTGCGCCGGACAGTCTTGGCGAAAAGGCTCGGGCAGGGAGAGAGTATGCAAAATCAGGACAGAGATAAACAGATTGCCGACAATCCGGAGTTGAACGAGCTTCTGAACCCTCCCAAAAGCAGAACCTTGCTGGTTGCTTCCCTGATCGGGTTTGGCCTGATGCTTATTATTGGCATAGCGGGCGTAATTTTTGTTGTTACTTCCAACCACGAGAAGGGGGGGCATGGCTACCACAGCACTGAGGGCGCGGGAAATTACAGCAGCGGCAGCGAGGAGTATGACAGCTACGAGCTGGTTGAGATTTCTCCGGGCCAGGCCAAGGCGTGGCTTCAGGAAAATCTCGGCGGGATGAACACATTGAGCGATGTGGCCGGAAAACACAAGCTTTTGCGAAATGTATGGATTGCCAGTGCCTACGATTATGAAACCAACAAGATATTTGTGTGGATAAACGACATCCCTTGCACCGACAATCCCGCCCATGTGGGCGACGAAGGCGGTGAGGAGCGCTATCTTTTCTCAGAGGTGCTTAAGGACGCGGACGTTTCGGTGGTAGACTTCTATGAAATTGTCAACTTCATGAAAAAAAGCGGCATAGAGGGCTACGAACTATATGAGGGAGGCGCGGGCAGTGAGCTGGCCGGAGCGGGATTTTTTCATGAAAGCTATGACGGCACTTTTTACCGTTCCTTTGACGGGAAAGCCCCCGACCCTGCCGGGCCGGGGCACGAGCTTGCGGACAGATGGTGGTTTGTCGAGCCCTGACGGCTTTATATATATTACTGAATAATTCTGGAGAGAACATGCCCAATACACCTAAAGGATTTTTATTTGCAGTGGCGGATGCCGGTTTCCGTAAAAAGCGCCGCAATGATACTGCCCTGGTTCTTAGTCTTCATCCTGCCAGTGCGGCGGGGGTGTTTACCCTGAACAGGTTTTGCGCTGCCCCGGTTGTGGTGGGCAAAGAAATTTTGGCGCAGGCCCGGACGGCGCGGGGGGTTTTGGTCAACTCGGGCCAGGCCAATGCCTGCACCGGCGATTTGGGCCTCAGAAACTGCAAAAGCGTTTTATCCATGATGGCGGGGGCCCTTGAGCTGATTCCCCAGGATTTTCTGCCTGCATCCACCGGAGTGATCGGGGAGCAGTTCGATATGGAAAAATGGGAGAATGTGATCCCTGAACTGGTTGATAATCTTGGCAAAAACAGCGCTGTTGATTTTGCCGAGGCGATTATGACTACCGATGCCTTTTATAAGCTTTCATCCCGTCAGGTCAATCTGGCCGGGGGAGGAGTAAGCCTGATGGGCATGGCCAAAGGCGCGGGCATGATTTGCCCGAATATGGCCACCATGATTTCCGTGGTGCTCTGTGACGCCCAGGTGGAGCCGGAGCTTTGGCAAAAACTGTTCAGCCAGGCTGTGGGCAAAACCTTCAACCGGGTTAGCGTGGACGGCGATACCAGCACGAATGACACTGTTTACGGCCTTGCTAACGGGGCTTCCGGCGTTGCCGTTGCAGAGGAGGATGTCCCCGTGCTTCTGGAGGCCCTTACCGGGGTGCTTGCCGAACTCGCCTATATGCTGGTGAGTGATGGAGAGGGCGCCACAAAAGTTATGCACGTTAATGTAAGCGGGGCGAAAAATGATGCGGACGCCGAACTGGTGGCCCGCACAATAGGTCACTCGCCTTTGGTGAAAACGGCTATTTACGGCCATGACGCCAACTGGGGCCGGATAGTTGCGGCAATCGGGCGCAGCGGGGCGGATTTCGACCCGAATCAGGTTCGGGTGAGCCTGTGCGGACATGAGATTTTTGCCGATGGGCAGCCTGTCGATTTTAATTTTGATCCTATTTTGGAACCCCTGCTCAAGGAAGCCGATATTGCAATTGATGTAGTTATGGGCAGCGGGGCAGGAAAATATCAATTCCAGTCTTCCGACCTGGGGCACGCATATATTGATTGTAATGCAAGCTACCGCTCATAGATGAAGCAAAGCGGCCTTTGCTGCACGCACAGGGCACAGCGGAGGCCGCCACTTTTTTGGGTTCAAAAAGCCGGTTTTGGTATGTGAATGAGTTTTTTCCGGTCAGAACATTTTACGCTTGAAACAGCCGCTTCGCGGCGGGCAAAAAACGCCGTGCCCATTCTACGGGAGAGACTTTATTAAAACTCTCGCAGGGCATTTCAAATATGAAACGCTTTAAATGAGGACTGCCCACAGACCCGGACGTAAGGGTTTGTGGGCAGCTCGCCGGTTTGCGGCGGAGGAGTTGGGCGTGACGCCCATGGCCAGAAGGGGACTTTACAAACCCGGAAAGGGGATTGTAAAATTTTTGATCAATCGCCGGCTCCTTCCGGTATTTGCCCCTTCCTTGGGTTTTTATTGCGGGGCGGGCGGATATGCTCGCCCCGCCGGGGCATTTTGTCAGAAGCAACTTGTTAAAATGCTCTAAGTTTTTGGCCCATGCCGTTTCCCCGGTTTAAATCCGCTTCGCCTTTCTTCTGCACGGAGGCGGCTCAGCTAGAGCAGTTAACGCCTCAAATCCTTGCCGGGCATTTCAAGTGCGAAATGCTCTAAGCAGAAGGGTTTAAAAGGAACAACCGGCCG
>CAZJFJ010000004.1:5759-8954 GCA_964545305.1 uncultured Desulfovibrionaceae bacterium | reverse complement strand
GCATTTCAAGTGCGAAATGCTCTAAGCAGAAGGGTTTAAAAGGAACAACCGGCCGTTGAAGGAGAATTTCTTCAAACTTCCCGTATCCGGTTACACATATAGCATGGCCTATTGATAGTGTCTAGTTTTTTATTTATTTTATGATAATTGGAGGAAAGAATAAGCTTTTCCTCATGCATTGTATTTCGGATATGGCATGCCCTATAACAGGTTTGCGTTGAAATTCATTTTGGCGGAGAGCCAAATTTTTTCGTCTTACCGTCCGGGCGCTTCTGATGCAATGCCTGGCAAAATTGAAGCTGTTCGAGCGTATAAGTTCAGGTATGAAAAGCGCTACGGAGATTTTCAAATTTTTCCTGCTGAATAGAGACACAGGAGGCTTTTGCCTGCCATTAAGCGGCTTTCAGCCGCTGAGTTCCTGTTGTTTCAAGGCGGAGGCGGTTGCCCGGCGAAAGCCTTGTGCCGCGCGGAGCAAGTGTTTTTCTGCGCGGCTTTGGAAATTTTCCCTGCGTCCGGGTTGTTCCCGGCTAAAAACAACTTGCCGTCTGCCTTTTTCTGAGCTTAAATGGGCTGATGTAAGGTGCTTTATATGTCGCAAATGCTGCTGGAAATCAAAAATCTGATCAAATTTCGCCCGGAGGGGCAGGGATATGAGCTTTCAATTCCTGAGCTTACCCTCATGGCTGGCGATTTTGCGGCTTTGCTCGGCCCCAGCGGCAGCGGCAAGAGCACCGCGCTGGATATTCTGGCGTTGATTTTAAGCCCGACAGATTGCGGGCGGTTTGAGCTTTGCCTGCGGGGGCGGACATTTGATGTTTCCTCAATATGGCAAAACGGGAGCATTGACGCGCTGGCGGATATCCGGGCCAGGCATTTCGGATATGTGCTCCAGATCGGCGGCCTTCTTCCTTTTTTAAATGTGCGTGATAACATTCTGCTTTCCCGCCAGGCCATTGGAATGCAGGGGGAAGGGGCGCTGGCCTCTTTGGCTGAAAGCTTGAATATCACCCCTCTTCTTGGCAAGCGGATTGACCAGATTTCCGTTGGCGAGCGGCAGCGGGTGGCCATAGCCCGGGCTTTGGTTCACGAGCCTGAGCTGGTTCTGGCAGACGAACCCACCTCCGCGCTGGACCCGGTTACCGCCAAAGAGGTGATGGAACTGCTCATCTCCGCAACCCGAAAGCACCACGCCGCATTGATAATTGCAAGCCACGACTGGAGCCTTGTGCGCGAGACCGGGTTCAGGGAGCTGCATATTGATGTGGAGGCTTCGGGCGTTTCAGGCCCGGATGCTCCAGGTGAAAACTCCAGGCAGGCGGTCAGGGCCATGCTTAAAAACGGGAGCGAAGCCCGATGAAACGGCTGCTCACCATAATCCGCCTGGCTCTCGCCGATTACCGTGCCGACGTTCTGCTTTCGGCCTGCAGCGTGTTGTCGCTGGCCGCGGCCATGCTTCCGCTTCTGGTTATTTTGGGGGTGCAGCAGGGGCTGATCGGCTCCATGACCGGACGCCTGCTTTCAGACCCGCGCAACCTGGAAATACGCCCCGCCGGAATGGGGCAATTCAGCATCCCCTGGATTGAGGAAATGCGCGCCAACCCCGAAGTTTCATTCATTATTCCCCAAACGCGCTCCATTTCCGCCCAGCTTGAGCTTTTTCCCGCCGGAGATCAGCCGGGGCGGGCCACCAAGGTGGATCTTTTGGCCAGCGGGCAAGGTGATCCTCTGCTCACACGCTGGGAAGGCCAGACTGGCGGCGGGCCGACAAACCGGGACAGCGTAATTCTCAGCTCTTCCGCAGCCCGTAAGCTTGGGGCCGAAAAACCCGGAGAAGAGATCAGGGCGAGAGTCTCCCGCCGGATAAATGGCGTGTACGAGCAGGAATACTTTCCCCTCACCGTGCAGGGCATTCTTCCGCTGGAGGCCGACCAGCGCGATGCGGCGTATGCCGATCTTGCCCTGTTGGAGGATGTGGAAGTATACCGCGACGGGAGGGCTGTTGATTACTACAAGTGGAAAGGCGATCCTCTCCCTGCCCAGCGCCAGGTGTTCACAAGTTTCCGGCTTTACGCCCGCGACCTTGACGGAGTGGAAAAACTGAATGGCCTGCTGCTGGAAAACGGAATTGAAACATACACCCGGGCCGAGGAAATATCCTCTGTGAAATCGCTGGACAAGGCTTTTACCTTTATGGGCCTGCTTTTGATAATCGCGGTGGGTGGCGGTTTTCTGGCTTCGGCTGTAAGCTCCTCGCTCGCGCAGGTGGGCCGCAAACAGCGTTCGCTGGGCGTGTTGCGGCTGCTGGGCTTCACTTCAAAGCATCTGGCCCTGTTTCCGGTGGTTCAGGCCTTTGTTACCGGGGCTTTGGGCGCGGTTTTTTCCCTGGGCCTGTTTTATGCGCTGCAGGGGATTATAAACCGGGCTTTTGCCGCTCAGGTGCTTCCCGGCGACAAAGTTTGCAATTTAAGCGTTGAATATGCGGCTGCGGCTGTTCTGGCCGCTTGCGCCATCATGGTGGCCGGTTCGCTTGCCGCCGGGCGCAAAATTTCCGGGCTTGAGCCTTCCGCCCTAATTCGTGAAATATAAGAGGTTTTTCATAATGCGAAAAAAGCTGCTTTTCTTCTGCCTCGCCCTGTTTGTTCTTCCCTCGCTTTGCCTTGCCCAGGGTTTGCAGCGTAAAGGCGAAGTAACGCTTAAAAGCGCTTATAACCCAGAGGAAATGGCGGATGACGTGAGCCTGCCCATGCCTTGCGGAGCGGAAATGGTTTTTCGGGTGGTGGCGGTGCCTGTGTACGGATATCTTTCGGATTTGGAAACCCGTTTTGGGTGTGACAATTGCGAGCGCGGCGGCGAAGAGTTTTATGACCGGCAATATTCGCAAGGCATTTCCGGCCCGTTCCGGCTGGCCGACCTTCCGGCCCAGTGGCAGAAAAAGCTGCAGGCCGGGCGGCAGGGAGCCAAGGAAGTGAACCTTAAGGACAAGGCCATTTATTTCATCGCCAAATATGAAGTGAGCAACCTGCAATGGGATGTGGTGATGGGAAGCTGCCCGGACAAATCAAAACCGCTTGCCGCGGACGCCGCCCGCCCTAAAAGCGGGATATCCTGGTATGACGCGGTTGATTTTTCGCGCCGCTACATGGACTGGCTTCTGGCCAATCAGCCGGGCAGCCTTCCCCGTTTCAGCGGCGACAA
>CAZJFJ010000004.1:0-5749 GCA_964545305.1 uncultured Desulfovibrionaceae bacterium | reverse complement strand
TTGCGCCTGCCCACCGAGAGGGAGTGGGAATACGCCGCGCGTGGCGGGCACATGGTCAGCCTGGAGTCGCTGCGCAATGAGAATTTTTTTGAGCATGACAAAAACATTCCCCTTTCCGATTTTGCGGTATATCAGGCCGACACAGGCTCCCGGGCGGCATCGAACCCGGAAAATATAGGCTCGCGCCTGCCCAACCCGCTCGGCCTTTACGACATGGCCGGAAACGTGGCGGAAATGGTGCTTGACCCTTTCCAGTTTTCCCTGGGAGGACGGCTGGGAGGAGCGGCAGGAGGTTTTGTGCGCAAAGGCGGCAGCTTTATGACCGGAGAGGGCGAAATAATGCCCGGCCGCCGCGAGGAGGCGGCTTTTTACGTGGAAAGCGGCCCCAACAAAGCCCGCGATCTGGGCTTTCGTCTTGTTTTGTCCGGCATAAACACCCCTGGCGGTAGCCATCCTGAGGCGCTGCGTCGAGAGTGGAAAGTGGCCGGCACAAGCTCGCCTTTCACGTTTGACGCCAGCCAGTCTCCGCTTGCCGAGGTTGACCGGCTGCTCTCCGAAGCTGAAAACGACAAGGAAAAGGCCATGCTCACCGCCCTGCGCGGAGTAATCAAGGACAACAACATCGCCCTTGAGCGCCAGCAGGAAAAAGCCGCGGCCTGGCACATACGCAGCGCCATGCACACCATCGGCAGCATTCGCAATTTTTTCATCCGCCGCAAGACATTGTCCAATCAGATGCTGGCAATGCAGACCCAGCTTGGAAAAAGCAGCGAAGCGGCGCAAAAGGAGAAGCTGAAAAAAAGCATCGGCGAGCACAAGGAATTCATCGCCATGCTTGATCAGGCCATTGACACTACCGTGGGCCACTATCGCATCCTGGTGGAGGAAAGCGCCATTTACCCCAAAGAAATGTTCGATAAACAGCTGGCTCTAGCCCGTGAAGACATCAAGGGGAACGACTGGCACAACAAGGAACTGCAATCCTGCTTCGAGAAGTTCGAACATCATATAAAGCTTTTGCGCCAGAACAAAAGCAGCCAGCTTTCCGTGAACAGCCTGCGAAAGGATATGGTCAGCGCCGAATATCAGAAATAGGGCCGTTGCCGCCCGCAGCGCCCGCTTGAGGGCGGGCAGGTTCGGATTGTGGCGTGGCGTTCCGGTTGGCGGGCGTTTTAGCCTTTGCAGAAAAAGATCTGGAAATGGGCGCTGAAGGCGCCCTGGGCCTGGTTCACGCCGCCTGGCCTCGTGCGCGGGTGGCAGATTTTTCAAGGCCGGGACAGGTTGATTTTGAAAAACTGCGCCTGGAGAACAAGTTTTGTTTGCCTGGCATGGGTGGGCAGTTCCGCAAAATCGCGGAATTGCACAAAGGAGCAAAACCGCTTTACCCGAAGGGGCTGCATCAAAATCAATTTGCTCTAAAACGGCCAAAAGCATTCTCGAAAATCAATCTTCCTCCTCAAATAAATCCTTCACTTTGCAGCCCAGATATTTTGCTATGGCTTCCAGGGTGTAAAGGCGGCATTTCACAATATCATCCCCTCTTGCAGAAAGTATGGTTCTGTCCGAAACTCCGGCTTTTGCCGCCAAACCTCTGATTGTTTCTCCTTTTTCTTCCATTATTTTTTTCAGATTGCTTTTGAGCATGCGACACTCCTTTGAGTGTCGCAGTATAGGACTACGCCTGTTGACTTGTATGCGGAAATATATTACTGCAGGGGGGTGAAAAAGAATAAGCCGCCATTATTTTCAAGAAAACAGTTGGCTGCACTGCGTGAACAGGGTTTGATTTAAACTCGCTGTTCGCGGAGGACCAGACCCAGGGCCGGGAAAAAAGGGGGGTCTTTTCCCGGCCCCATTTTTTGGCTGAATGCCCGGTTTGCCAGCTGCTTGAGGAGGCGCTTCGGAAATGTGAAGCTTGCCCCTGTGTCTGGCGCAAAGGCTGACCGCCAAGGCCCGCCTTCAAGCCATTGCCTCCATCTTGCCCTTTGCGTCGCGCCTCTGCTTTCTGGCGATGCAGCCCGCCGCCGGGCGGCTGTTTCCGGCATAGCGGCCTTAACGCTCTTCGCGCCCTTAACGGAGGAACGGCCTGTGCTTGTAAAATAATCTTTGGCCGCGTTGTCCGGGGAGCTGGCGGTTGGCGCCATGCCTTCATTCCCGTTTGCGCCCGCATTTGGAAGGTAGCAGGCCGCTATGGAAACAACGCAATAAACAACGGCTGCGCAGACACATAAAATCAACACAAATCTTAAATTAATTTTTCTGTTCATAATAATGATCCTCGCAATATGGCTTGTTTTGCAATTTAGAGCATTTCACACTTGAAATGCTCTAGGGATTAAGTTTTGCAGCTTTCGAGCCTGGCCTGACCTGCTTTGCAAAAGGAATGCGGAAAAAGCAAAATTACTTAAAAAACAGGAAAAGCGCGCAGCAGTAACCCGGATGCCGCTTTTCGCCGCTTGCCTGCAAAACCCGGCTTGCTTATCGGTGGGGGGAGTTTTATAATTAAACAATGTCCAGCCCCGTTGCAGAATACATTTCCGCTTTGCTCAACGCCGAAGCCCTTTCCGCCGAAATTGCCGACCACAGGATAATGCCCTCCGAAGCCGCGCGCCATGCGGACGGGGTGCGGCAATGGCCCAGGGCGGTGGCCGATGTAATCGCCCGGCAAGGCATTGAAAAGCTTTACAGCCATCAGGCCCGGGCCTGCGATCTTGTGCGCGCGGGCCGCCATGTGCTGGCGGCCACCCCCACGGCCAGCGGCAAATCAATGATTTACAACCTGCCCGTGCTTGAGCGCTGCCTCGCCAACCCTGACACCAGGGCGCTTTACCTCTTTCCGCTCAAGGCTCTGGCGCAGGATCAGAAGGCGGCGCTGGAACGGCTCACCTCGCACTGGCCTGAAGAGGCGCGGGTGAGGGCGGCCATTTATGACGGCGACACCAGCAGCTACTTCCGCCAAAAAATCCGTAAAAACCCTCCCCAGGCGCTGCTGACCAACCCCGAAATGCTGCATCTGGCGCTGCTGCCCTTTCACGAAAACTGGGCTGAATTTTGGGCCGGGCTTGATTTTGTGGTGGTGGACGAGGTTCACACCTACCGGGGCCTTCTTGGTTCGCACATGGCCCAGCTTTTTACCCGCATGCGCCGGGTTTGCAGGCACTATGGAAGCGACCCCGCGTTTGTGATGTGCTCGGCCACCATAGGCAACCCGGGCGAGCTTGCGGAGAACCTTACCGGCCTCAAGTGCGAATTGGTTACCGAAAGCGGGGCTCCGCGCGGCAAACGTCATTTTGTGTTCCTCAACCCTGATGGCAGCCCGTCCACCGTGGCCATCCTGCTTTTGAAGTCGGCCCTGGCCCGCGGCTTGCGCACCATAGTATATTGCCAGTCGCGCCGCATGACCGAGCTGATCAGCATGTGGGCAGGCGACAAGGCCGGGCCGTATAAAGACAGAATCTCCGCTTACAGGGCCGGTTTTTTGCCTGAAGAGCGAAGGGACATTGAAGCCAGGATGGAACGGGGGGAACTTCTGGCGGTAATCACCACTTCGGCGCTGGAGCTGGGGATAGATATCGGCGGCCTGGATTTGTGCATTTTGGTAGGCTACCCCGGCACGGTGATGTCGTTCATGCAGCGCGGGGGCCGGGTTGGCCGTCAGGGGCAGGAAAGCGCAGTGTTGTTCGTGGCCCAGGAAGACGCCCTGGACCAGCATTTCATCCGCGAGCCGGAAGATTTTTTCAGCCGCCCGCCGGAGCAGGCGGTGCTGAACCCGTACAATCCGGTAATTATGGGCAGGCATTTGCCCTGCGCCGCTGCCGAGCTTCCGATCAGGGAGGATGAGCCGTGGTTTACCACGCAGGTGAAAGAGCAGGCCGAAAAGCAGGTGCTGGCGGGCGAGCTTTTACGCTCCGCCTGCGGCAAGATTTACTATTCCTCCCGCAAAAGCCCGCAGCGGCATGTGGACTTGCGCGGCTCGGGCTCCACCCATCTGATTGTTGACCGGCAGGGAAACGTGATTGGAACGATTGACGGCCTGCGGTCCTGGCATGAAACTCACCCCGGCGCGGTTTATATTCACGGCGGCAGAACTTTTCAGATTGAGCGAATTGATGAAGCCACCCGCACCATTTACGCCGCTCCCGCCAGAACTTCCTACTACACCAGGGTGCGTTCGGAAAAAGAAACGCTGATTCTGGAGGTGATGGATCAAAAACGGCTTTCCGGCTGCCCCATGTATTTCGGAAAGCTGCGGGTAACCGAGCAGATTACCGGATACGAGCGGCGCTGCGCCCGCACCGGCAGGCTTTTGGGCGTAACCGCCCTGGACGCGCCCCCGTTCGTGTTCGATACCGAAGGCCTCTGGATTTCCATTGACGAGGAGTTGCAGCGGAAAACAGAAGATGCCCTGATTCATTTCATGGGTTCGATTCACGCCCTGGAACACGCCGGAATAGGAATATTGCCGCTTCTGGTAATGTGTGACCGCAACGATCTGGGCGGCATTTCCACGCCCATGCACATGCAGGTGGGGCGGCCAGCGGTGTTTATTTACGACGGCATGCCCGGCGGGGCAGGCCTTGCCCGGGCGGCTTTCGCCAAAGGGCAGGAACTGATGGACAACATCTATAAGGCCATAGCCGGGTGCGCTTGCGAGCTTGGCTGCCCGTCTTGCGTGCATTCGCCCAAATGCGGTTCCGGCAACCGGCCCATCGACAAGCACGGGGCGCTGTTTCTGGCCCGTCATCTGGCCCGGCCGGAAGTGCCGGGAGGCGGCGGCATCCCCGATCAAGGCGCGGATATTATGAAAACAGGGAGGACGCAGACCGTGGACAAACAAGAAGACCTGATGCGCCAAATCAACTCCAGCCCTTCTCCGGACGCTTTCTCCAAACAGGAACTGATGTTTGAGGGAAGCCCGTTTCCCAAAACAACGCGAAGCCGCGGGCCGGCCGCCCCGGATGACGGGCGGGAGAGCGCGGGCGGAAAACCGGGCGGCGCGGAAAACGGCTACCTGGTGCTGGATGTGGAAACCCAGCTTTCCGCCGCCGAAGTGGGCGGCTGGCACCGGGCGGATAAAATGCGGGTGAGCGTGGCTGTGGTGTATGATTCCCGCGGAAATGACTTCAATGCCTATTTTGAGGATGAGATGCCCGAGCTTTTGACGCTGCTTGCCTCCGGCCCTCTGGTGGTGGGCTTCAACCTGAAGCGTTTTGATTATCATGTGCTCTCATACTATTCTCCGGGCGGGAAGGGTTTCTTCAAAAGCACCCCCACTCTGGACATGCTGGAGGCGATCCAGGGGCGCCTGGGCTACCGCGTTTCCCTGGACAATCTGGCTCAGGCCACGCTTGGAGCGGCCAAGTCGGCCGATGGCATGCAAGCCTGAAATGGTGGAAGGAGGGCAAAATAGAGCTGATTCGCAAATATTGCCAGGATGACGTGAACCTTACCCGCGGCCTGTATTTGCACGGCAAAGAACATGGATTTTGCCTGTTCACCAACAAGGCGGGGCAAACCGTGCGGGTTCCCGCCGTCTGGACGGACAAGTTTTTAATCAACCCGGAATAATGGAACCTTGATGGATATGCAAATAACCCTGGCTGCCCGTGACGATATGGAAGAAATACTAGAGCTTCAACATCTTGTGTTTGAGTTGGAAGGAAGGCGCGTGGGCGCTTCAAACATGCCCGCCCTCGTTCAGGATACGGGCGGCATACTGGAAGAGTTCGAGACTGGGCCGTTTTTCAAG
>CAZJFJ010000003.1:57850-59115 GCA_964545305.1 uncultured Desulfovibrionaceae bacterium | reverse complement strand
AAGGTCGGGCCGATTTGCAAGCACGGCCAGCGGCACGTCCAAATTCACGCCGGGAGAGGTTACCCCCAGCAGATCGGGGTAATCAAGATTCATAGGCGCGGCGGGAACCCTCTGGCCGGGGTGCAGGTTCAAGAGGTTGCGCAATGTTTCCTCGTATTCCCTGGCCTGGGTTTCAAAGCCTATAAGCTTGTCTTCCGAGCTGAGCGCCGCCTGCCTCGCCTGAGCCTGCTCCAGGGCGTCCGATTTGCCCAGAAAATACCGGGCACTGGCGATTTTCTCTATGCGCCTGTAATTTTCAAGCGAATCGCGGGTATACCGGATGGCCTCATCAAGATAGGCCAGATAAAAATACGTATCCACAACGCTGTTGACCAGGGCCAGGCGGGCCGCCAGCAAATCCTCAATAGTGGCCGAATACTCCCATTCCTTGGCGCTGGCGGCATCGGCCACCTTGCGCCAGATATCAAGCTCGTAGCTGATTGCGAGTTCCCCTCCGGCAGAGCGGGTGGAGGAGCCGCCATGTTTTATGTTTTTCCTCGCGAAAGCTTCCATCTCCCCCGAAAAGCCCGGAAGCAGATCCGCTCCGATCAGGTTGGCCTGATACAGAGCCAGGTTCACATTTATCGCGCTTTTCGCCAGATCGAGGTTGTGGGCCAGCGCGCTTTCAACCAGACTGTTCAATTGAGAATCGTTATACACTCGCCACCAGGACAAATCCGCCGTGTAGCCGGCGGCCGTTTGCGAAGTATACTCAAGCTGCCTGTCCAGAGTGGGGGGCATTTCGGCTCTGGCACATGCGCCCAAGCCGGCAAAAATCAAAAAAAACAATATTAACCGGCGCATGTTCAATCCCTCGCCAAAGCTTCAATGGGGTTGAGCCGCGACGCGTTCAGGGCGGGCATGTAGCCGAAAATAACCCCGATGCAGGTAGAGCAGAAAATAGCCAGAAGAATGGAGGCGAACGAGTAGGACATGGAGAAGCTCTCCACAAAATTGTTGAAAACCAGCCCGATCAGGAAGGAAAACAAAATTCCGGCAATTCCTCCAAAAATGCAGATAAGCACAGCTTCAACCAGGAACTGGACCAGAATATTATACTGCCGCGCCCCTATGGACATGCGTATGCCTATTTCGCGGGTTCGCTCGGTGACCGACACCAGCATGATGTTCATCACCCCGATACCCCCCACCACAAGCGAAATAAGGGCTATGCAGGAAATGAGCAGGGTCATGGTGCCGGTGGTGCTCTCCACCGTTTTCTGAAT
>CAZJFJ010000003.1:44754-57840 GCA_964545305.1 uncultured Desulfovibrionaceae bacterium | reverse complement strand
CCTGGGTTCCGTGTTTGGCGGCAAGCAGGGCGATTACATTTTTCTCCGCCACCTGGGAATTCACCCCGTCGCGAACCTTTACCGTAATGGAGCTGATATGCCGCTCGCCGGTTATCTTATTCATTACCGTAGTGTAAGGAGCCCAAAGCTCAAGCCTGTCCGCGGGCCCGAAAAGAATGGTTTGCGGCTTGGCCAGCCCGATAATTTCCAGGGGCTGGCGGTTGAAGATGATAATTTTGCCGATTGGGTCTTCCCCGCCGGGGAAAAGGCTTTTATAGGTATTTTGATCTATTACCGCCACAGAAGCGTTTTTGCGCACATCCTCGCTACTGAATAAACGCCCCCTCTCAATCCCGATGCCGCGCACGTCAAAATACTGCTCTCCCACTCCGTTGATTGTGGCGGTAAGCGAGATGTTGCGGTAGGTGAGAATGCTGGAGGAAGAGGAATTGGGAGTGGAGCTTGCCAGATAGCTCTGGCCCGCCAGAACATCCGAATCGCCCACCGTGAGGGTTTTGATTTTGCCGGAGCGCATGTCGCCCCAGTTCGCCCCCGGGTAAATATTGATGGTGTTCGTTCCCATGGACTGGATGTCGGAAAGGATTTTCTCCTGCGACCCTTTGCCCAGGGCCACAACCGATACCACAGAGGCGATTCCGATGATGATGCCTAGCATGGTGAGAAGCGAGCGCATCTTGTGCGCCCCAATGGCCTGCACCGACATTTTGACCGATTCCCAAAACTGGTCGCGGTAAAAACGCAGGGAGGCGGCTTCAGGCTTGTCCGGCCGCAAGTCCGCCGCCCGGCCTTCCTCGGCGCGCGTCTGGACATCGCTTTTTATTTTCCCGTCATGAATCTCTATCTGCCGGTTGGCGAAGCTTGCCACATGATGGTCGTGCGTGACCAGGATAATTGTATGGCCCTGTTTGTGCAAATCGCGCAGTATGGCCATCACCATTTCTCCGCTGCCGGAGTCCAGCGCGCCGGTAGGTTCATCCGCAAGAATCACCTCTCCTCCGTTCATCAGGGCGCGCCCGATGCTCACACGCTGCTGCTGGCCGCCGGAAAGCTGGCTGGGCAGGCTTTTAAGCTTGTCCGGCATTTCAAGCTGAGTGAGAATGCCGGCCGCTCTTTCATAACGTTCCAGGTAGGGGATGCCGGCATAAGCCGCCGGAAGGGCCACATTGTCCACTGCCGTGAGCGTGGAAAGCAGGTTGTAGCGCTGAAAAACAAAACCGAACGTGTCGCAGCGCAACTCCGCCAGGCCATTGGAGTCCAGCTCTCCCACGTTGGCTCCATTAATCCGGTAAGTTCCCGAACTGATCTTGTCCAGGCAGCCCAGAATGTTCATGAGCGTGGATTTACCGGAACCGGACTGGCCCACAATCGCCACGAACTCACCGTGCCGTATATCAAGGCTGATATCGTATAAAATCTGAAAGCGGTTCGGCCCCTCCCCCACAACCTTGTTTACGTTCTCCATGCTTATCAGTAAATCACTGCCGCTCACAATTAAATCCTCATGCGCGGAGTTCTGGTTCCGGAAACGGAGGAGTCGGCCTCGCTCTGGGTCATCGTTGCCAGGATCACCTCTTCGCCTTCTTCCAGGCCGGAAACTATCTGGATGTTCAAATTGTCGGAAAGCCCTGTCTTCACTTCACGCACAACCGCCTTGCCGCCGTCCAGAACCTCCACCATAGCTTTGCCTCCCTCATAATGCACGGCCATGGCCGGCACAATCAGGGCGTCCCGCACGCTTCCGACCACAATGGTGTTGTGCGTGGTCATTCCAATGCGCAGCACACCCCGCTCATTGGGAACTATCAGCTTGCCGTAATAATAAATGGCGGTAGTCGTATCCGACGCCTCAGCGGACTCGCCGTCGCTCAGGGTCGTCATCCCGGGATCAATGGATTTTAAAGTGGTTTCGTAAACCACATCCGGCTCTGAAAGGATGGTGAAAGACACCGCCATTCCTTCCTTAAGCTTGGTCACGTCGCCCTCTGAAATTTCTATTCTTATTTCCATTTGCGAAAGGTCGGCAATCTGCGCGATTGTGGGGGTAGTCTGGTTTGCGTTGACCGTCTGCCCTTCCTCAACCGCCACAGACACCACCACGCCATCGAGCGGAGCGGAAATTTTTGTGTATCCCAGGTTCACCTCGGAGGTATTCACCGCTATCTGGGTCTGACGGATTAACGATTCCATTTCAGTCACAGCCGCTTGCGCGGCGGCAAGCTCGTTCTGGGCGTCTTCAAGCTTGTCCGCTGAGGTGGCGTCCCTGGCTATAAGCTTGCGCTCGCGCTCATATTTCGTTTTGGCTATCCTCAGGGCTATTTTTCGGGAATTCAACTGCGCTTCGTAAGTTTCAAGCTTGGCCTTATTAGTGTCAAGATCATTTTCCTGGGTTGTAGAATCAATCTCGGCAACCAGATCGCCCTTTTTCACTTTTTGCCCAAGCGCCACATGCAGCTTTTCAATTTGCCCCGACACCTGCGCGCCCACATCAACCTGCTGCACCGCGCTTATCTGCCCGGTGGCCACCACCCTCTGTTCAATATTCCCCACCCTTGCGGCATCGGTGAGGTACTCAACTCCGCTGGATCCTCCAAACATCAAAAAGCCAAGCCCAATCGCCAGAAGCAGGGCGGCTGCGGCACAGGCCAGCCTCACCTTCCGGCTTTTGAATTTGGCAACCAGCAATTTGAAATAATACGACAAATCGGCTTTAATCGGCATGCTTCAATGTACTTAATGAAAGAATTACAATCAAGGATCGGTATTCAAAACCCCAAAAAATTAATCATGGATAAAAAGCTACCACATGTCGCAAAAAAAAGCACAGCTCTTTCTTCTGGAGAAAATCGTCCGCATCGCGCGCCCCGAAAAGGCGGAAAAATAAATTTTACCCGATCCTCACCGGCGCACACGGCGTTTGAGCCGCGTAGGCCGCCAGAACCGCCAAAAAAGAATTGCTCTAACAGCCTAATTTTTCAAACCCATCCAAGAGGAAACACCGTTCCTGGTCATTCAACGGGCCGAAAGGCATGAACGGCCCGCGCCGGCCCTTCTCCGGCCTGCCCGTTATTGCCTCTTCAAGGCAATCGGACAGCTCATGAGCCCAACCTACCACTTCTCTGTCAGACACGCCAAAGCGGCTTCCGAAGCCTTCCGGTATTTCCAGATCGTACAGCAGTATACGCAATGCCGCCATTTTCAACCGCATATCAACCGGTTTGTTCGCATGCATTGTTTCACTCCTTGTTTTCAAGCCGAATATATACGACCCGCGCCGCCAAATTATCAAAGCGATATTAAAAAATGTTGAAAAGTATTGCAGGCTATGGGCAAGGCGGGCTGGCTGTGCTAGAGCAGAAACAGCCCGGAATCAGCACATGGAAGAAAACAGAAAAAGAAAAATACTCCTGATTGACGACGACCTGAGATTGCAGGCCGTTATTCTGGATTTTTTCCTGCCGTATGGCTTCGCAGTTGAAGCCCTGCCCTCGGGAGAGCAGGTGGAGGAAGCTCTTTTGAAATTTTCTCCGGACATAATCCTTCTGGATGTAATGCTCCCCGGCGAAGACGGGTTCAGCATCCTCAAACGGATACGTTCCGCCCATTCAACCCCTTTGATCATGCTTACCGCGCGCGGCGAAGACACCGACCGGATTGTGGGCCTTGAAATGGGGGCGGACGACTACCTGCCCAAACCCTTTAATCCGCGCGAGCTTCTGGCGCGAATCAAAGCGGTTTTGCGCAGGGCCGCTTCCGAGCCCGCAGAAAGCCCGGCACCCGTGAAAAAACAGCTTTGCAGCGGAGGAGTTTGCCTGGACCTGTCCAGACAAACTCTAAGTTACAAGGACGAAAACTTCAGGCTGTCCACCACGGAATTCAAACTGGTCAAAGTTTTCATGAGCAACACGGGCGTGCCCCTCTCACGCGAAAAGCTGCTGAATCTGGCTTTTGGGAAAGATTATTTTGTAAGCGACAGAAACATAGATGTGCACATCAGCCGCATACGCAGCCTGCTGGTGAAACTGGGAGTGGAAAAAAACACAATCCGCACCGTATGGAACACAGGCTACTGCTGGGTTGGGGAATGACGCCATGAAACTGTTCCGCCATCTTTGGCAGCGCATTTTTATCTGGACCTTTCTGCTTGTGATGCTGTCAAACTTGCTGGCCTTTTTCCTGTTCCGCTTCGCGATGGAGAAAAACCACAACACCCAGTTCATGAGCTATTTCATGTACGACATTTCAGAAACGCTCAAACATCAGAATATTGCCAGCGCCAAGCTTCTGCTGGACTTCCTGAACAAGGCGGGGGACAATTTCGCCTGGATTGAGAACGCGCAGGGCGAACTTCTTGCGGGAGACCGGCCGGCGGCATACAGCAAAGACTTGACCGCCGACTCCCTCGAGCGCCACATCAATGAAAGCATCGTCATATACGAACACGAAGGCCTGCCTCCGCTCGCCCAGGCCACTACGGAACTTGCGGAAGGCATAGCGACTGTGAACTATATGCAGGGCAGACGGCCGCCTCCGCCATTCGAAGTTCCGCTGCTCCACTTTCTGATTGTCACCTGTCTTATTGACGTGGCTCTCACCTTCCTGATTGCAAAGACAATTTCCAAACCGCTGAGAGCAGTAAGAGACGAAGTGTTGGAAATTGCAGGCGGCAGGCTGGATAAAAAAATCAGCATCAGGGGCGGCGATGAAATTTCCGAACTGGCCAATGCAGTGAACACGCTTTCGCAAAACCTTTCAAACAATATAAAAAGCATGCAGGAACTGCTGGCAAACATATCACACGAGCTGCGCTCGCCGCTCACAAGGATGGGGGTGTCGGCCGCCATAATTGAAGAACACCTTGAACACGCCGCCGCACCGGATCAAACGGGCGGCCCGGAAGGCGAAGCAAACGCGCAGGACAAATCTTTGCCCATGAAGCACCTCGCCTTTATCACGGACGAAATAAACCACATGGAGCAGTTGATCGGCACCACCTTGCTCAACAGCAAACTGGACCTGCAACGCCATAAGTTAAGCCTGAAAAAATTAAATTTTTCCGAACTGTGCGAAAAAATTCTTTCCAGGGAAAACACTCTGGCCCAAAGCAGCCGGATTTCCCTGAACGCCGGAATTGAACCCGGAATCATGCTCCGGGGCGATGAATCGCTGCTTTCTTTGGTCGTGTCCAACCTGGTGGACAACGCCATTAAATTCAGCCAGGCCGGAGACAGCATCCGGTTCAGCCTTGAGAAAACAGAAAAAAATGCACTTCTTTGCCTGGAAAATTCCCACCCGCCCCTTTCGGAAGAAGCTCTGGAAAGAATTTTCGAACCTTTCTACAGAGACCGTAGTGATTACAGCTCGTCACCGGGCTTTGGGCTTGGCCTGACCATTACCCAAAAAATAGTGCTCATGCACCACGGAACAATACGCGCCCGCAACACGCCAAATGGAATTTTGCTGGAAGCCGCGCTTCCCCTTTCCAGGCAAATGCCTTAACCTATTTACGATTTTCCTCAAAAAACGCTGGCGGTATGGCAGAAATGAAAGTAATTTGGTATGGTTGCCGGCAGAAGGAAACCATAACCGGAGCTGCCCCCAAATGCCCAATATCTTCAACTGGTCAGTACGACATGCCGTCATGGGCATCGTGCTGGCATCCATCATACCAAGCTGCGCAGTTATCATTTACTCTGGATACGTCCAAAGCAACCATCTTGTCGGCAGCGCGGAGAGACAATTTGCCCAGGCGGCGGAAAGCCTCGCCTCCGAAGAAAAGCTCATCGTAAGCAACGGCACGGACCTAATGCAGGTTCTTATAAAAAGCGGTGTGGCGGAACAAAAACAATATGAAAAAACCGCACAACTGTTCAAATCTCTTGTAGAAGAAAAGAATTTCAACTCGCTTGTACTGACGGACGCCTCCGGAAAAATCCTAGCTTCAGACAGTGGCAGCTACACCCTTGCCGCCCAAGAAAAAACGCTTGTCAGCACGGTTGTAAACCGGAACAGGCTGGTCACGGGCGACTTTCTCGCATCCGGAAATCACAACCGCACAGGCGTATATTGCGCCATGCCCGTGCACGACAGCGAGGGGCGGCCGGAAATGGTACTGCTCGCCGGCATTCCCCTGCACATTCCGGAAGGCCAGATATTAGGGAACACCCCTCCCAAAGCAAAAATCCGCTATACAGACCGCTATGGGCGAATTTTCCCCTCTGCCCCGGCGGCAAACGGGCAAACAGAATTGCTGGACGCAAGCGAACTGGCCCTGCTTAGAAACCGCCAGACGGATTCGGGCGTATACACCCTGGTAGGGAAAGGCTCCCCGCACATGGTAGCGTTTCAGCGCCTGCGCCTGCCCGGCGAACAGCAGCCGTATCTTTATTTGCTGCTGGACGCCCCCAGAAACAAACTGGCGGACAGCAACGGCTCCGCCATAAAACAGAACATCGTCCTGCTTCTCGCCGGAATAGCCGTGGCGCTTGTGTTCGCCTGGATTCTGAGCACGCTTGTTCTGCTGCGCCCGCTGAAACTTCTGATAAATGCCGCGTCAAAATTCGGAAATGGCGAATTGGGAGGCAGGGTCAATGCAGACAGCTTTGAAGGAGAATTCAAAAGCCTGGCCAATTCTTTCAACGACATGGCCGTAGCCCTGGAAGTGCGCAATCAGCAGCTTCTGGAATCAAAAAAAGCCGCTGATGCCGGAAACAAGGCCAAAAGCGAGTTCCTGGCCAATATGAGCCATGAAATCCGCACTCCGATGAACGCAATTATCGGGCTGGCATACCTTGCCCTGCAAACAGACCTGAGCCCCAAACAATATGGATACGTCAACAAAATATATTCATCCGCCAACTCACTTTTACGCATAATTAACGACATTCTGGATTTCTCCAAGGTTGAGGCCGGAAAAATCAATCTGGAAAATATTCCATTCGAGATGGAAAGCATCTTCGAGGACCTCTCCGACATGCTTCTTCCCCAAGCCCAGAAAAAGGGCCTGGAACTGGAATTCACAATCGCCCCCAGAGTCCCCCGGACAATGAACGGCGACCCGCTCCGGCTGGGGCAAATTCTTATCAACCTTCTGACCAATGCGATAAAATTCACTCCAGAAGGAAAAATTTCGCTAAGCTGCAATCTGAAGGAAATACACGGCGATTACGCCGACATTGTATTCACGGTGAAAGACACAGGCATCGGCATGAGCAAAGAAGCCAGGGCCAAACTGTTCAAGGCTTTCTCCCAGGCAGATGAATCCACCACCCGCCGCTTTGGCGGCTCCGGCCTGGGGCTTGTCATCAGCAAACACCTGGCCAGTTTGATGCATGGTCAAATTTTCATCAGTAGCGAGGAAAATCAGGGAACAACCGTTGAAGTGCAGGTGATGCTGGGCCTTACAAGCAAGAGTACACAGGAAAGACCCGGCCCTCTCAGCAAGCTTGACGGCGCTCCGGTCCTTGTGGTGGACGGCAATGCCGAATCCCAAAAAAACCTGACGAAAACGCTGGAGCAGCTCCGGCTGCTCCCCAAAGCGGTTGATTCCAGCGAAAAGGCCTTGTCTGAAATTGAAAGCATGAACCTGTCGGCTCCTTATAAGGCTGTGCTCATAGACAGCGGTCTGCCCGAAAAAGACTGCTCTGAAATAGTAAAAAAAATAGAAGCGCTGCACCTTCCCATACTTCCCGCAGTCATAGTCGTCTTCCCTCACGATGCCCCCAAAGAGTTACAAAAAGGCTATGGCGATAAAATGGACAGCTTTATAACCAAACCGGCAACCCCGGCCCTGCTGTTTAAGACCATAAAGGAAGGCATCGCCAAAAAAGACGGAAGCATGTCCGCCTCAACTGAACAGCCCGGTGAGGACCATGAATTCAACTTCCAGGGCACACGGATTTTGGTTGTTGAGGACAACCTGATAAACCAGCAGGTGGCCAGCGAACTTCTGACCGGCAGGAACGCACATGTTGATGTGGCGGGAAACGGGAAGAAGGCCCTTGAGATACTGCTTGACACCAAAAAAGGCAAAACTCCGCCCTATGATCTCGTCCTTATGGACCTGCAAATGCCGGTGATGGACGGCATTGAGGCCACGGAGAAAATCCGGGCCGACTCCGCTTTCGGCAATCTCCCGATAATCGCGATGACGGCCCACGCAATGCCGGAGGAATTTGACCGCTGCCGCGAAGCAGGAATGGACGACCACATCGCCAAACCAATTGATGTGGATATTATGTACCATACAATAGACCACTGGCTGCAGCGCGAGCATGTGGGCGGCAAAAAAACCGGTGTTCCGGGAGGAGCCTCCTCGCCCCAGGCTCCGGTGCAGCACCTCTCCTTGCACAGGCAAGAAGGAGATGTTCCCCCCCCAGCTTCTTCTGAGGCAGAGCTGATAGAGGCCCTGCCGTCTTTTGATGTGAAAACCGCCCTGACCAGAGTGGGCGGCAACAAAAAATTATACAAAAGGATGCTTTCCCGCTTTGCAAAAGAATATGCGAACAAGGATGCTGAACTGAACAGCCTTTTGCATGCCAACAAAAAGGAAGACGCCATCATGCTTGTGCACAGCATTAAAGGGCTGGCTGGCAATCTGGGAATGATTCCGCTTTTTGAGGCTAGCAAAAAACTGGAAGAGGCGTTGCATGCCGACGGAGAGGGCGCGGACATCCAGATCAGGGGGATGGCCGTGGCATTCTCCCTGGCTCTCCGCCAGACCACGGCCCAGACCACCTCCTTGCAGGAGACAGCGGCCGAAACAACCACCGGCAAGCCGGAATGCAACTGCACGGCTTTCAACACGGAAAAACTCACTTCACTGTGCGAAGCCCTGTATGAAAGTGATGCCAAATCACAAGAATTGTTTTTTGAACTGGAGCCGGAATTGCAAAACCTTATTCCCAAAGGAGAGCTTAACCGTCTTAGGGAGTGCATTGAGAGCTTTGAGCTTGACGATGCTTATCAACTGCTCAGCAGCCTGGCTCCGAATAAAATGAAAAAAGAAGAATAGTTCTGATTGCGGCAAACAGATTTGAAGCATTTCATGCCTGGGTTGCTTTGCAAGGATTTTACAAAGCCCATGCCGTGAAGATAGCTGGCGGGTTTTGCCTGCTGGCAGAACAGGCTAATTTTGAGATGCTCCTTCGGCGCTTAGCATTGCTGTTTTCATCCATACGGCTCAAAGACTCGTCTGCGCCGGAAGCGGCGGCGGAAGCGAACCCCTCCTATGCCTGTGGGGCGGACGGCGCAATCTGCGCCGGCAAAGCATTTTGCCAGAAGCAATCTTTCAATGTTAAAATATTTTAAAAGACTATTTCAAGCGTTAACGATTTTAAAATTTACAAACCAACAGTCATACCAATATCAATTGAGGCCCATATGGATTATTTTTTAGCAGTTTTATTCATAATTTTCATGGTTGCAGGCGTACTGCTGCAAATTCTTAATTTACCCGGCAACTGGGTCGCCATACTCTTCATCGTCATCTGGAAGTTTATCGGCCCGGCCAGCACCACTCACGAGCTGACCCTGCTTTTCTTTGCGGCCATCATTGCCATGGCTGCCGCAGGTGAATTGCTGGAATGGCTGATTCAGCTCAAAGTGGGCAAAAAACTGGGAAGCTCCACCAAAGGAAATATCGGAGGGATAGTCGGATCAATTATCGGCGCCATCGTCATGCTCCCTCTTTTCTTCGGGTTCGGCGCTTTGCTCGGTGCTTTGCTCGGCGCCTTTGCCGGCTGCCTGATTGTTGAACTGATTGCGGGACGCACCAAGAAAGAAGCAACAAAAGCCGCCTGGGGGGCATTTCTGGGCCGGGGAATGGGAATGGGCCTGAAGCTCGGCATAGGCACAAGCATTATCTGGCTGACTATCTTCCGGATATGGCCCAGCGCCGTGGAAACAGCAGTTGCAGTGCTGTAAACCGCCAATTTCCCAGCATCCGGCCCAAGCTCAAAATCAGGCCCTGCCCCTGCCAATTTCCAGAAGCGCAAGGTCCTGATCGGTGGTTACCGCAAGCCTGACCACTTGAATCTTGATGGCCATAACTTCCGGATGGCAAGCAGGACAGGTTTCCGTAAGCAACAGGCACTGGCTGTCGAGCCAGGACAAATTTACCGAAGCCCCAACAAGCAGGCTGGTTGTTTTGCCCGTTTCCCATATTACCGGCCTGCCACAGGCCCTGCACTCAACATAAAGCAGCTCCGGATCGTAGGAAACAAATTCGTCTTTTACATTGTCAGACAATGAAAAGACATCTTGCGCGGTAATAAGATACTCATGCGGGAAACTGTTCATATAATTCCTTGGAAAATTGGTCACAATTTAGGGCATTTCATACTTGAAATGCCCTGCAAAGATTTTAATATAAATCCTTGCCGTGAAAATAAACACAGGCGGACTTTGCCTGCCGTTAATCGCCTATTTCAAGCACCAATTGCCCTAAAGCAGGTTAATTTTGAGACACCCCTCTGGCGCTTAGCATTGCTGCCTTCCTCCGTATGACTCAAAAAGTCGTCTACGGCTGAAGCGGCGGCGGAAGTAAATTCCACCTGCGCCTGCGGAGCGGGTGGCGCGGTTTGCGCCGCCAGAGCATTTTGCCAGAAGCAATCCTTCAATGTTAAAACGCTCTAGGGCCTGTTAACACTATTTAAGAGCCTCAACAATGAGAGCAAAAACGACAAAGGCAATGAACATTACATCCAGCTTGTCATAGCGAGTTGCTATGCGCCTGAAGCCCTTGAGACGTCTGAACAGCCTTTCAACTTCGTTGCGCTTTTTGTATAGCTCTTTGTCATATTTCCACGGGTTCAGCCGATTGGGATTTGGAGGAACCACAGGTTCATAGCCCAAGCTACGGCTTAAGCGCTGAGTTTCATTGCCTTCATAAGCCCTGTCCATAAGAAGGCTGCATTGCTGCGGCGCAGGGCCAAGGCGCTCCAAAAGGTTTCTGCCCTGAGGCGCATCCCCGGCATTGCCAGGGGAGAGCTTGAATATCAGCGCACATTCGGCTGACGCGGCAACCATATGAATTTTGGTTGTCCATCCGCCTCTGGATTTTCCGATGGATTGCGGACCTGTTTTTTTAAGGCCCCTGTTCCATCGGGGTGAACCTTAACAATTGTGCTGTCGAGAGAGATGGCTTCTATTTTTATGGAGATTAGGCGTTCTCTCTGGAGGCGTTCAAAAATCCTGTCCAGCACACCATTTTTGCTCCATCGACTCATGCGAGTATATATAGAATGCCAGTTTCCAAACTCTTTCGGCAGGCTTCGCCACTTGCAGCCATTTTCAGCGACATACAAGATGGCATTGATAATTTGAAGGTTGTCCTGAGTTACATTGCCTCGCTGTCGCGGAAAGCTGTCCGCAATGCGCTCGTATTGTTCTTTAGAAATTTTCATGGGTTAAGCATAACCCAGAATAAACGCTTTGGCAATTAGTGTTAACAGACCCTAGGGCAGATTAACTTTAAGACGCTGCACTCGGCGTTGCCAGCGGACGTAAATTCCACCTGCGCCTCGTGCGCGGACAGCCCTTCTTGGGTCGGGCTGTTCTGGAGCATTTCAAAGTTGAAATGCTCCAGAACACTTTCAAAACGGAAAAGGCTTCAATGACTGACGCATTATATCTGTAAAAAACAGACAAAATTTACTTTTACCGTTAGTTCAAAGGGTGAAACCCCAAAGCCAGCCTGCTCCAGGCCTCTTTTAAAATAAACACAAACAGGGCCAATGGCAAGCCCGTTCTCTCTGCCGGGCTTTCCTGTGCAGCCATACGCCTCTTGTTCACAGGCGCGCACAATTTCGCCCAGCTGTGAAAATGCGGTTCAAGGAAAAATTTCCACGTTCCCAAAGCCGTCAGTCCATCTCAAAACCAGCCATACGCAGCCCGTCAAGCAATGCCTTCACCTGACTGTCGTGGAAAAAAAGCTTTCTGATTGCCCGGTGCCCGGTGCAGGCAAAATTCGGGGCCACACCCAACACCTCGTCAAGTTCCATGCGGGCCTCTTCCACAAGCCCCATCTTGCCGAGAACCGCCGTCCTGATAAGAGGGCCTACAACATAGCCGGGCATATACATTTTTTTGGCAAATTTCAGCGCCTCTTCAAAACTGCCATCCATATAATGAATGATGAATGGAGCCAACAAATACCAGTTCGGCAAAAATGGATTAAGCCGGCGGCACTGTTCGAGAATGTCCATTCCTTCCTCATGCTTGCCTAAAATCACCAGCTTAAGCCCCACCGCGCTGGAAATGTTTGTATTCGCCGGATTCAGCGACAACGCAAGCCGGGCGTTATTTAAAAATTCATCCTCCTGGTTGCGCAGGAAAAAATTGAAAGCCTTGGCCCATTGCACATACTGGCACTGGGGGTTAATTTTTTCGCCCTCCAAAGCCAATTGCAAGGAGCGCTCCTGAAGCTCCTCCCCTTCATTTATTGTAGCCGTCCATTGCGAAGTGGCCGCATACATATCGGCAAGCATGCCCTTCACCAGCCCGTATCCAGGGTCCAGCACAATCGCCCGCTCCAGCGCCTCACAGGCTTTCGGCGCGTTCTGGTTGCTTAATGTGCCCACCCAGTTGTGATAGTGAAGCACAGCCTCATACACGGCGAAATCGCTGGTTTCCTTTTCGCATGCCTGCCTTTCAAGCTCATTGAAAAGCGATTTGCTGATCGTGCCGAAGCTCCCGCCAATTCCGGCCAGCACCTTGTTGGTAATCTTATCCAGTATGCTGAACAAGTTTGCCGTGTCGAAAGCAGAATCGTATTTCTCGGCCCAAATGTTGCGCATGGTATGCGCATCGGTCAGAAAAATCCTGATTCGCATGCTGCCGCCCAAAACCTGAATATTGCCCTGAAGTATGAATCTCGCCCCAAGTTCCTGGGCCAGAACGGAAGGGTCAAAGCCCCCCCCCGGACAAATTGGAGAGAGTTGGCGTTGATGACGCTTAAATCCTGAAATCGGGTAAGGCCGATAATAATTTCGGCGGCAATTCCGCTGACCAGATGGGAAATTTCGCTATTGCCGCACAAATTGGCAAACGGCATAACCACAATTGACG
>CAZJFJ010000003.1:0-44744 GCA_964545305.1 uncultured Desulfovibrionaceae bacterium | reverse complement strand
GGTTCGGCGCTGCCGGCAGGGTGGGCCTCCGGAAAATTGGAAGAAACAGCCCCGCTCTTCGTCCCTTCTCCTTGGGCTGGCCCCCCTGCGGGGAATGCCGCGCCGGAGCTGAAATTTTCCCGCATTTTTCCTAATGAAAACGCTACAGTGTAATGCCCTTTGGGAATGGAAATTCTGATTTCCCCTTCCTTGGGGTTATAACGATAGTAATTTTCAAGCCGGTTGCGCAACTTGGTCGCTTCCACCCTGACAACGGAGTCGGTTTGAGGGTCGAAATCCGCCGGACGCCTGAACACCTCCAGGGCAATATTGTAGGCCTTGATTTCAGGCCCCCGTCCGGCCAGGGTTTCCTCTACAATATAGGTCAGAAAATTGCTGAACCTGCGCGATGCGTAAAATTCCTTGCTCGCCAGAATGCGCTCCAGCTCCCGCCTTACAGCTTGAGTTAGTGACGAAGATATGTTGTCGGGTTTGTTCAATTCATCCATAAATCAAAAAACCAAATTCTATTAATTTAAAAGATTTTGAATCTACTTCAATAGCACGGTTTTGAAAAGAAAAGATGTTTGTTTGAAAAGTTAACATTTCCTTAACATCTCTGGAGAATAAAAGAAAGCCTCCGGGATTATTTCTCTCCCTTTCAACAATTTTCATTTTTTCTGCCAATTAACATATTGGGAACTTATTCGTTCCCGAATTTGGGCCTATATTGAAAAGCATAAGAAAGGTTGCCGTTTTACGGCCAAACAGAGAAAGCAAGGAGAAAAATATGGAAACAGGACATCTTGCGGCAATTTATATTGGAGTGGGCATTTACTTCGCAGCCATGCTGTCTGTGGGCTACATCGTCAAAAACAAAATCAAGGTCACCGAAGACTATCTGGTCGGAGGCCGTAAATTTACACTTTTATTCAACGCGCCCGCCCTCACGGCCTGCTTTCTGGGAGGCTCGCTGATACTTTCCTTGCCCGGGGCCACTTACGGCATGGGCGTGTGGAACGACTCGGCCATGTTCGGCTCCGCAATTTCGCTGGGCGGCATCTTCTGCCTTCTCATCGCAGGCTTCTTTTACATGCCGAAGCTGTGGCGCCTGAAGCTGCTCTCTTTGGGGGATTATTTTTATAACCGCTTCGGCAAACCCACGGGAATAACCGTAAGCATTGTAACCGTTATGACTTTTGTATTCTGGGTAGCAGTGCAAATTCTGGTTTTCGCCAAAATATGCACAGTGTTCATGGGCTGGGATCTGTTCTGGTCAGCGCTCCTCGGCATAGCCATCATCTGCGTGTATACCTCCATGGGCGGGCTTTGGGCCGTAATGGTCACCGACATGATCCAGGTAGCCCTGGTCACCATTGGCGTGGTAGTGCTTCTGCCTCTCGCCCTTCCTCTTGTAGGCGGCTGGGATGCGTTTATAGCCGCCGTTCCCGCAGAAAGAACCCATGTTTTCCCACAGGTGGCCGATGGCCATGTATGGCTGGCATGGCTCGCGTGCTGGGCGGTTGTGGGCATAGGTTCGGTGGTAAGCCCCGATCTGATGCAGCGCGCGTTCGCGGCGAAAACCGCCGCCGTGGCCCGCAACTCGGCTATTGTGGCCGCGCTCATCAAAACAGTATTGAGCATCATCATGATTCTTCTCGCCTTGGTAGGCCTGGTCATGACCGACACCGGCATCATCCCCGAATCAATGCTCCAGGGCGATATGGAGCTTATCGTTCCGGTAATGGTCAAGGAATTCCTGCCCCTGCCCCTGATGATCCTGTTCATCGGAGCGAGCCTCTCTGCGGTAATGGGCGCAGCCTCCTCCGCGCTTCTTGCCATGAGCGGGATGATGAGCAAAAACATTATCAAGGACTTTGTGAAGCCGGACATCGATGACAAGCAACTGCTTTTCCTGAGCCGCATATGTGTAATCATTTTTTCCGGCATGGCCCTTTATGCAGCTTTGAACCTTAAATACGTATTCCTGCTGGTTGCGTTCGGGTTCGACCTGATCATGTCCAGCCTCTTCGCCTGCATGACTTTGGGCATGTACTGGAAAAAGACAAACGGCTACGGGGCGGTGGCGGGCATCATCTCCGGTCTTCTCATCCGCATCATCCCGGCGGGAATAGCCAACGGCTTCACCCTTGAGGGTGTGTGCTCATCCGCTCCCGGCTGGTACATATACACGCTGCTGGGCCCGATCGTGGCTTTCGCCGTTACCATCACCGTCAGCCTGGCCACTCAGAAAGCAAATCCGTCTAATGAGTATGGCTTCCATTACGATGCAGACGACAACCCCGTGACCATCGACCAAATAAGGGAAAAGGCCGGGGCAGTTTAATTCGGCAAACTCTGCGCCCGGAATAGGCCAAATATGGGCTTGGCGGGCCAACTAATACCAGGAGAGATCGTTATGGCAAAGATTATAAACAGCTGGAACGAATGGGATCCGCTAAAAAGGGTGGTGCTTGGAACCGCGAGGGGCACCCAGATTCCCGCCCCGGAACCGGCATGGCATTATAACAATGTAAACGGAGATTTTCCGTTTGGAACATGGGGGCCATTTCCTGAAGAAATGGTGCAACTCGCCTGCGAGCAGCAGGAAGAATTCGCAAAAATCATGAACAAGCAAGGAGCCGTTGTGGACAGGGTTGTTCCGCACGAGTCCATGCTCCGGGTTCAGGCCGTTTCCACGCCCGATTGGACCCAGATCAATCAGCGCGGCATTTCCAACCCCCGCGACCTGTTCCTTCCCGTGGGCAATGAGATTATTGAGGCCACATGCTCCCTGCGTTCCCGCTGGTTCGAATATCTCGCCCTGCGCCCGTTGTTTGAGAAATGGTATGAGGAAGACCCCGACTTCATCTGGACATCCGCCCCCAAACCCAGGCTCACTGACGAGTCGTATGTGAAAAACTACTACTATAATTACGACAATGTCTGGGATGATGACGACAAAGCGAAAATGCAGCGCAACGGTCAATTCCAGATCACGGAAAAAGAACCGCTCTGGGACGCCGCGGACGCAGCCCGCGCGGGCAAGGACATTTTCCTGCAACCCTCCGCAGTAACCAATAAAAAAGGATTCGACTGGGTCAGGCGCTACCTCGCCAGGCAGGGAATCCGGGTGCATAAAATCGCGTTCGACACCTCGGTAAGCAAGTTCTTCCGCCCGTGGCATATCGACTGTTCGCTGAACTTGCTTCGCCCCGGCCTTGCCATGTTCTGCCCCGGCAAGCCGCCCATGACCCCTGAATTCCTGGAACTGATGAAGATCAACGAATGGGAATTGATTCCGGCCACCGACCCCATATTTCACTGGACCGACAAACTGACCCTGTGCAATACTGTCAAGGGGCAAGGACAAAACGGAACCAACTGGATTTCCATGAACATTCTCTCTCTCAGCCCCAATATGGTTTGTGTGGATGCAAATGAAAAACCATTCTGCGAGCAGTTCGACAAAATGGGCTTTGAAGTGATGCCCGTTAAATATGACGCAGTGTTCCGCTTCGGGGGCATGCTCCATTGCACAACACTGGACGTTCACCGCGAAGGCGGTTGTGAGGATTATTTCCCCAAGCAGATTGCAGGATATTAAACCGCAATCGCCTGACTAAAAACCCCATCATTGGCCTGCCCTTCCGCCAGAAAACCTCCTAGGCTGGTGGAAGGCGGCCAAAACATTATAAACACGATAAGTAAGGAACATACATGCTGGCTCAAACCCCAGAAAATAACCGTACAGCCCTGATCGGCTATTTAATGGTTTTTCTCGCCGCCCTTTCATTCAGCCTGATCGGCCCGGTTACCCGTTACCCCCTGGCGCAAGGGGTAAGCCCGGTTGAGTGCGCGTTTTGGCGCGCCTTTTTCGGCGGCGCGTTCTTCATCGTCCACGGCATGATTATCGGAGCCTGGAAAATTACTCCCAGGCAAAGAGCCGTATTTTCCCTTTTCGGCATTCCCGGCGTGGGAATTCTCTTTTTCATGTACATGTTCGCCGTGCATAAATCCGGGGCGGCTACCACTTCGGTCCTTAACAACACCGCCCCCATCTGGGTGGCCATATGGTCGTACCTGTTCTTCAAGGAAGCTATGGGCGGCAGCAAAATATTCGCCATTTTTCTCGCAATTGCCGGGGCCGGCATGATCGCCTTGTCGGGCGGAGGGCTGCCTGAAGGCAGCTCCATGATCGGAATGGCGGCAGGGCTAGGTTCCGGGTTCCTGTTCTCCCTGCACTCGCTTGTAGCCAAAAAATACCTGAACGATAACGTATCCCCGGTTTCTCTGTATATGCACATTTTGCCGGTCGGCGCATTGTGTATGTTCCCGTTTGTAAGTTTCATGCCGGACAAGACCCTGGAAGTCTGGCTATCTTTAGCGGCGCTGGGCCTTATCTGCAACTGGTTTGCCTATCTCTGCTTCTGCGAGGGGCTCAAACGCCTTCCCGCCACCAGGGTGTCGGTGTTCGAAACCGCTTCGGAGCCGTTTCTGGCCGCTGTATTCGCCTTCTTTTGGTGGGGAGAGGCCTTCACCTTTATGGGCGGAATCGGAGCAGTGCTCGTTATCGGTGCGGTGGTGATGATTATTTCAATCAAGGATAAAAAAAGGGAATCTGAAAAAAACCCGCTTGAGCCCGCCGGAGGAAAAGAAGCCGGGGCCAAGGTTGCCTAAATCCGTATGTTTTATAAATGAAAGCCCCTTCCAAGATTTTGCCATGCTCCCCATCAGGTAGACAAAATAAAAAAGCCCCTTTCGGCTGAAACTTTGAAAACCTGATGGGGGCATACCATTTCGGAGGGGGATTTTCAGGATATTATCATCCAGAGCATGGCACATTTGAAATGCTCGGCAAGGATTTGAAGACAAATCCTTGCCGCCAAATGATTGCAGGAAGGCTTTGCCTCCCGTTAAGCAATTATTTGAGACGTTAACTGCTCTAGAAAGGCTGCTTCTGAGGAAATGCTTTGGCGGGACAAGCCGTGCCGCCCACCCGCGGGCGCAGGCGCAGGCAGTTTCGCCATCAGTTCAGAGGGGCAAACCACAAAACCGGCTGCTCCAAGCCTGTTTTAATTTTCAAACTTTTTAAAACTGCATTGGCTGAAGCATAAAAGCAGCAGAACGAAAGTTTTTTACTTTTTCATCCAAAAACGCTGCCACCGCGTCATGTCAATTTCGTGGAAAATTCATGGAAAATTCCGCCGGGCATTCTCAAAAAATTCCCGATCAGATATGCAAACAACACCCAAAGCAGATTGATTTCTACAGACGATAAAAAACCAAAGCTCCCGAATTCAGCGAATCAGGTAATTCTCAATATAAAGTTTGCTCAATTGCCCCCGGGTGAGATAGCCGTTGATCACCCCCAGCAAATCTTCCTTCAAAACGTCCGCGTTATTTTGCTCCGACAGGAAGGTGAGCGGCTTGTGCGCCAAATAATAATAAATGGCGTCGCGAATGGCGAGGGTTTTTGAATCAGCCTCCGCCTTGAGTTCAGGGTCGGTTGTGGGTGAGGACAATTCGCAGATGAGAAACCTGGTTTCCCCTTCCTGGCCGGTATATTCCACCCAGAACGGTTCCCAATGAATCAGCACTTCGCCCGGCAGGACTTCAACCGGAGAAGGCGGTTCCGTCTGCTCCGCAGTATGGGTTTCTGGCGCAGCTTCCTTGGGAGGTTCCTCCCCGCCAAGCAGAAGCAAAACGACAATGCCCGCTATTAAAAGAACAAGCCCGGCTCCGGCTCCAATCAACAATTTCTTTCGTTTGAGCAGTTTTTTTATGAAGCTTTCCGGCGCGGCCTCTTCGGACGCGGGCATCGCAAGTTCGCCCTCATTCGGCTTGGCTGCTTCTTCCGGTTTGCTCTCTTTTTCTTCTTCTTTCAGGAAAGGCGCATCATCCAGGTCAAGCTCAACCTTGCTGCCTCCGGAAGAAACCGGCGCGACGGCCTGCGTGTTCAGATTACCCTGTTCATCAAACAGGTCCTCCGAATCCATCAGAACTTCCTGGTTTTCTCCGAGCTCAGGGCTTTGGTTTTTAAGGCTAGTATCTTCATCAGCCATTAAGCTTGCATCCTGCCTTTATACTTTAATATAAATAGGAATACCAATATTAAGACGCTTAATCAATGACCTATAGGCAATCCTGGTCAAAAAAACGTCTCTTCAGCTGGAAAGGCTGCAAAATCTCTGCCAGCCAGCAGTCTTTTTCAGATTTCCGAAATACCGGCAAAGGCGCTACTGGTCGTAGAATGTGATTTCCAGATTCTGCATGCTGGCGTTGGGCGGCGCCGGCAATTTATTTTCAGATTTGGCTATCGCGGTCTTCAAAGTGCCATCAAAAGTCGGATCGCCCGAGCTTCTGATAATCTGGTAGCCAAGAATTTTGCCGTTGGAATCGAGCTGAAGCAGCACAACCGCGGAAAGCGACGCACGGTCGGCACGCCCGGAATATGACCAGGCGCTTTGCACTATCGCCTTGATGGTGTCGGCATAAGAAGCCTGGATGCCCACGGCGCTGCCGTGGCCCTGCCCTTGCCCGGTTCCCGATCCGCCTCCGGTTTTATCCCGCGAATCGACCTGGGACTGGATGGCGCTGAGCACATCGTCAAGGCCCTCATCTCCGCCTACGCCCTTGCTCTTTGACTTCGTCTTGGAATCACCCTTGGTGTCCGAACCGTCCTTGGACTTGGCATCCTTGGGCTTATCCTCTTTGGCCTTGCCCTCGTCCTTGGATTTATCCTTGGCCTCATCCTTGGGCTTTTCCTTAGAATCATCTTTGGGCTTAGGTTCATCCTTGGGCTTGGGCTTTGGCTCATCCTTTGGTTTGGGTTCTTCCTTCGGCTTGGGTTCAGGCTTGGGTTCCTCAACCTTGGGCTTTTCTTTGGGCTTAGGCTCTTCCAGCACCTTGGGATGATCCGGCTCCTCGATCTTTGGCTTGGGTTCTTCCTTCGGCTTGGGTTCAGGCTTGGGTTCAGGTTTGGACTTTGCTTCCGCCTTAGCCTCCGCCTGCTCGGTGGAAGCTTTTTCCTGCGGGCTGCTTTTGCTGCTGGCCCCCTTGGATTTCACGGGAATTACCGGAGCTTCAGTTCCGCCCTCAAGGCCGTCAAGGTTAATGATCGTCACCTGATTTTGCGGGATGTCCAGCCGCACGGAAGGCATAATTGCAGCTCCTGCCAGAAGCAGCAAAATTATGGCGATATGCAGAAAAAAGGAAACAGTTAAACTAGTGCGGAAGCGCATGCCCAAACCCTTGGGTTAAAAGCGTACATGGCGGCCTTGTTATTTCTTAGGCTTATCCGTGGTGGACGGAAGCGCGGGCTCTACCTTGTCGGCCACCAGACCCACGTTTTCAATTCCGGCCATTTTGATGCGGCCCATCATATCCACCACCACGCCGTAGTTCACATTCTTGTCGGCCTGAATAAACAGCGTCTTGCCGGGTTTGATCACGTTTTCCTCAAGCATGGCGGTAAGGTTTTCCAACGTTTCCACCTGATACTGGTCAAGCCAGATGGTGCTGTCGGCTTTGATGGTCATGGTCACTGTAGGTTCATCGGAGGGAAGCGAATCCACCGCCTGGGTTGTGGGCAATTTGACGTCCAGGCCCTGGGTCATCATGGGAGCGGTTATCATAAAAATAATCAGGAGCACCAGCATAACGTCAACAAAGGGGGTGACGTTGATTTGCGAAACAAAGTTGCTGTGATGGCTGCTTGGGGTTTCCATGGCTTACCTACTTTGTGCCCGCTGCTGTAGTGGTGTTTTTGGGAGCGTTTATTTCACGCTGCACGCGGTTGAGAAACGCCGAGCTGAAGTTTGTAAGATGAACCTCAAGGTCGCTTAAGCGGCTATTAAACGAGTTAAAGGCGACGGTAGCCGGAATGGCCACGAAAAGCCCCACAGCGGTGGCCACAAGGGCCTCGGAGATGCCGGGGGCAACCGATGCCAGCGAAGCGCTTTTCTGCATGCCTATATTATGGAAGGCGTGCATAATGCCGTATACCGTGCCCAAAAGGCCTATGAACGGAGCGGTGTTGCCGGTGGTGGCGAGAAACGAGAGCCCCTGGGAAAGCCGAATCATTTCTTCCCCCACTCCCTGCCCAAGCGCACGGCGCACGTTATCCACCACAACATCATCGGTATTTTGAAGCTCTTTAACCCGGTTGAATTCATTCACCCCGAATTCCGCAACAAAATATAAGGGAGACAGGGAATCGCCGCCAAGCGAGCTTACCGCCTCGCGCAGGTTGCGCGAGTTTTCAAAACGGGTAAGGCCTGTTTCCGCTTTTTGCTTCGCGGCCTTCAGCGAACGCCACTTCTGAAAAATGAGCCCCCAGCTCACCACAGACATCAACAAAAGCAGCAAAAGCAGCAGCTTGGCCCCCAAGGTGGCCTGACCAATCATGGATAATAAACCCGTGTCCATGTCTACTCCATAGAATTAATATTTGGGCAGCGCGCCAAACGGCATCCGTGGCACGACACATTGCGCCTATATATCCTCATCATCATACTCTGGCAAGAAAAATCAAAAAGTGGAATGGGAAAACGGATTTCCTCCCCCAGCATATTCCACATCAGCATGAAAATCAGTTTTTTTTCTGCACCACAAACAAATTTCCCGCTCTACGCGCTCCATTAACTGGAAATTAACAAAATAACGCCCACAGCTTGACTATCCTTCAGCCGGATTTATGTTATTAGTATAATAAGCTATCTTACCAGGTCGCTTTTGAAAGTTTTCAACTTAAAAACAGCCTTCTAAGCTGAAAAACAAAAGCACATGAAGTAAAATGCTATTTATGGAGGTTTTTATGACCAACAAAATTAATGTAAAAAAATATGAAAACCCGGCAAAACGGATGTTTTTAGGCTCGGAATTGGACAGAATGTTTGATGAAATGCTGGACTCCACCGCATTTCCTTTTGGCCTTATGACCGCCTTTGCCCCGGCCCTCCCGCGCGGCAAATCTGTTCAGGAAGGGTTCATTCAGCCCAGAATGAATATCACCGGAGACGAAAAGGCATGGCATATTTCCGTTGAAATTCCGGGAGTGGAAGAAAAAGATATTGTTGTTGAAATGAAGGAAAACAGCCTGATTATCAGTGGCGAGAAAAAGCAGGAAAAAGAAGAGAAGGACGAAGAAAAAGGCGTTTACCATGTGGAAAGAAGCTTCGGTTCTTTCCGCCGGGTTGTAACCATGCCTGAAGATGTAAAGGCCGATGAAATCACAGCTTCTTATAAACAGGGAGTGCTCGACATTTCCTTGCCCCGCAGGGAGCAGGTAAAGGAAGAGTCCCGCAAGATCGAGATTACTCACGGCTAGGGCATTTTAACCTTGAAAAGTTATTTTTGATAAAATGCTCTGGCGGCGCTGCTCGCTCCGTCCGCCCCGCAGGCGGGGTCCACTCCCGCCGGGGCTTCAGCCGTAGACGAATCTTTGAGTCATGCGGATGAAGACAGCAAATTAAGCACCGAAAGGGATGTTTCAAAATTAATCTGCTTTAGGGCCGCCCTCTGAAGCAAGACAAAAAAACAGAAAGGCTCCGCAAAAGCGGAGCCTTTTTCAATCCTGCCTGAAAGCGGCTGCTATGCAGCGGCTTCCACTTCTTTGAACTCGTGCAGCCTTTCTTTAAGCTCAATTGGAGGACAATTCTTTTGGGTGGCAAGAGACACCGCTATAATTGTTGCAAAGCTGATTACAGGCGAGAACAGGGTAAAAAAGTACCAGTGTTCGGGGTACGCCATGGCAATCAGGCTGAACTCCCCGCTGTCTAGCGCCGCACCGATAACCCTGAACAGGATACCGGCAATCATACCTGCGGCCGCGCCCACCGAGTTGGCCTTTTTCCAGAACAGCCCCAGGGTCATCGCACCAAGCAGCGAAGCCAGGATGAGGTCGAAGCCGAACGCCGAAAGCTCTGCGGCGCTGGGGTAATAAAGGGCCACAATGGTTGCAAAAATGCCCATGCCCAAAACAAGCACCCGGGTCACAAACACCTGCTGTTTTTCCGTAGCTTCAGGGTTGATGATATCTCTGTAGATATTAATGGAAATCATGCCCGCAAGCGCCAGCAGGGCGGTGGCCGCAGCGCTCATCACCGCGGACAGGCCCGCGCCCAGGAACAGCACCACCAGCGGCAGCGGCAGAATAGCCTTGCTCATCACCGGCAAGATCAGTTCGGGGTCGGCGGACAGCCCGGCGGCCGGGTCGCCAATCAAATAGGGATCGGTGAGAGTTCCGTTTGTAACCAGAATCTGACCTGCCAGGGCGCAGATGATAATCAGCACCGACACGCCAAAGGTTATGGAACAGGCCACATACGCGGATGTGCGGGCAATTCCCGGAGACTTCGCAGAAAAAGCGCGCTGCATCAAGTCCGGGCTGACTATTCCGCCCAGGCCCACAGCGGCAAAAGCGGCGAACCAGGCAAGCCACGGGTCAATGTCCATTGTGCCGGGAATCATTTTAATCAGTTCCGGGTCGTAGGAAACGGTAAAAACTTCCCAGCCGCCCACAGCGGCAATGCTGTATGGCACCAGGGCGCAAACGCCAAGCACGGTTACGGTTACCTGCACGATGTCGGTAAAGCACACCGCAAACAGGCCGCCCAGCATGGTATAGGTGCAGATGACCGCCATGGCCAGAATAATTGACATCTGGAGATCCCATCCGAGAATCGCGTTCACGATTTTTCCAAACACCAGGATCTGCACCGCTACCCAGAACAGGAAGTTCACAGAAATCAGCACGGAGGAGAGAAGGCCCGTACGCCGCCCGAAGCGGGTGTAGAAAAGATCGCCCAGAGAAATAAATTTTAGGCGCCAGAGCTTGGGCATGTAGAAGGTGCCCGCCATGAACAGGCACATCAGGAAACCGCCGATAAGAATCAGCGCGCCTCCCGAAAGGAATGTGTCGTCCCATATGCCCACGGAATATATTTTGCCGGAAGCCCCAATCAGAATCCCGCCGCCAAGAAAACAGGCGGCCAGGGTGCCCGAGTTGTAAAACAGGCCGAAACTGCGCCCCCCAACCAGATAGTCTTCCGAAGTTTTGATTCTGTTTTAACAAGATAGCCAATCAGAATCATCAGTCCCAGATAGGCAGCCAAGCCTCCGCCATAGATGAGATTATTATCCATATTACTGCATTGCCTCCTTGGCATCACCCGACAAACCCCTAACCACCGGGCAGCCGCCGTAGCACCGTCCATCCCCGCCTGTCCGTGTGTCACCGGAGTGCGCCCGTTGCAAGGCACTCCGGTGACAAGTTAAACCGGGGAGGCTTTCCGGTATTAAACTAATTAGTAACCTTCCACCTGATTGGGGAAGTAGTCCTCGCAACCGCCTTCGCGGTGTACGTCCACAGTGGAGCAATGCAGCGATCCGCCAAAAGCTACCTGCTCGGCGTAATCAACCGGGATAACTTCAATGCCCATCTTGTTGATCTGTTCCTGATATCCGGTTTCATGGGCTTCAATGCACATGGTCTTGGGATCGATGGAAAGGGTGTTCATGGAAATCCAGTAGGGACCCACACGCTCGTTCAGGGTGCCGATACGCATATTGTATTGATGGGTAGGCGGAACAGCGGGAATCAGTTCCCAGTCATTCTTTTTCAAAAGCTCTTCGAACTGGGGAGTGAGGTACATATAATAAGGATTGTATATGCAAAGGCCGGGGCGCAGGGGCATGATGCATACGTCGATATGCCAATGGTGATAATCGCCGTCAAACTGGATTTCGTGCAGGCGCAGGCCGCGGGAGCTGAAGTGGCGGCGCAGCCAGTCTATTCCGGCAGCATTGGAAATGGCGGAAACGTTCCAGAAAATATCTTTGCCGAAACGAATGCCGTCTGCGGCGTCAAACAAAGGCTCCTTGTTGGTGGTGTGCCACTGCCGCTTCAGCATCCGTTCGCGCTTGACTTCATTCGACCAAACATGCTTATAGTTGAACCACCAGTTATGCTCGAAGGTTTGATCGGTGAGGCGCGGTTTGGGAGCGGCAACCCAGGAGAATTCAGGGTCGTTGTGGAAATAGTTTTCAAGGATATCGCGGAAAGCAATGTATTCAAACCAGCGGGAACGGATGGACATGGTCGCTTCCATGATTTCGTTGCCGGTGCAGAAGAAAACGTCGCGGCAAGGCTGGAAGCCGCGCTGGACTTCACATTCCCAGTCGGGAGTCACGGTTTTCTTGGTGCTGTCAAAAGGCTGCGGGCGGTCAACAACCACTCCGCGCGACTCCAGAATCTTCTGGAATCCGTTCATCAGCTCAATCGCCTTGGCTTCCATTTCTTCAGGCATGCGGCCATACCAGCCGGGCCTGGTAGGAGCGTCATAATCCCAGGAAATGTCGCTCTTTGGCTGGTGAGTTCCCCATGCGCTGCCAAGAATTATTCTTTTCAGCGGATCCCATTCATTCCATGAATTAACAATCTTAGCCATTACTCACTACCTCCTTATCTTATGAATGCTTAATGAGTATTTGTTTGTTTCGATGATTGCAGGCTAAGGGAAGCGGGAAGGCTTTGACAGAATATTACAGGACATAACAATATGTAGGCTACACAAAAGAAAAAGCTGAGGATTAAATTCCCGCCCCTTGTAAATATCAAAAAGAAGTTCTAATATTTAAAAAAATTCCATCCTGTTAACTAAAATAAAAAAAATGCCGATAACCAGCCAGGAAATTCAGAATCAGCTGGAGCTGATTCTGAACGCCAGCAACTTCAACGCGTCCGATCGCCTTAAGAAGTTCTTCCGCTTTATTGTGGAGGAAACCCTGACTGGCAACGCCGGGCAGCTCAAGGCGTATACCATTGCGACCACTGTTTTTGGACGCGGCGCCAATTTCGACCCCCTGCACGATCCTGTGGTCAGAACAGAAACCGCCAAATTGCGTAACCGGCTAATGGAATATTATTTCTCAACCCCCGAGCCCGGCCCGGTGCGCATAGACGTGCCCAAAGGCGGCTATGTCCCCATCTTCAGTAGAATAGAAAAGGCTTTGGAGGATTCTCCACCCAGCCCGCAGCTTCCATGCCCCCCCAAACCACAAGCTTTGGCCCAGATAGCCATTGCCGTCCTTCCCTTCACAAACCTTAGCGAAAACCCGGACGACCTTCATTTCATAGAAGGTCTGGCCGATGAAACGACTCTTGCCCTCACCCGGTTTGAAGATTTGTCCGTCGTGAGCTCCTATGCCGCCCGCTGCATCAACCCCAGCACCGAACCTCTATACGTTATTGCCCAGAAACTCGCCGTAAAGTTCATTCTGCACGGCAGCGCACAGCTTCACAACAACCACATCCGCCTGCGGGCCGAACTGGCCGATGCGGCAACCGGAACCAACATCTGGGCCGAACGTTTTGACGCCAAGATAGGCGGCCGGAACCTGTTCGCAGTTCAGGAAGAGATGGCCCAACGCCTGGTTTCCCGCGTGGGAGACAGCTTCGGCTCCATACGCCGCAAACTTATGCAAGAGCTGTCCTGCCGGGAATACGAACATCTTGAGTTCTATGAAACGATGCTCAGCTACCACAACTGGATGCCCACGTTCAACCGGGAACTGTTTCTCCACGCCAAACAATCCCTGGAACAACTTATCCTCATTTCTCCGAACAATCCGATGGTTGTGGCCACTCTGGCCGACCTTTACGCCTCGGACTATCAGCTTGGCTACGACACCGTTCCCAACGCCCTGGACAAGGCGCAGGAATTCGCCTTGCGCGCAATAGCCCTGGATGGAACATCACAAACCGCATACTGGGCGCTCGCCCTCAATTTCTTCCTGCGCCGCAACCTGCCCCAGTTTGAAAAGGCGATTGCCCAGGTAATTCCTCTCAACCCGGCCAATTCGTATATGATTCTGGCAACCGGGCTGCTGACAGGGCTTTCCGGAAACTTTGATGAAGGCATCGCGCTTATGGAGCGTTGCCGCGAGCTCAACCCATGCTCGCCCAGCTGGGGCAGAATTGTGCCCTACCTGAAATATTACCTGGCGGGAAATTTTGAGCTGGCTTCAAACGAGGCCCTGCTTGTGAACACTCCGGGATGTTTCTGGGACCCAATGCTCCGCGCCGCAGCTTTCGGGCAATTGGGCAAAACTGAAGAAGCGAAGGAAGCTGTGAACGAGCTCCTGAACATCCAGCCCGATTTCACTCAAAACCCGCTACGGTATGTTCACACGCTGGCACTCAGTGATGAGGCCGCAGCTTTGATTTTGCAGGGGCTGAACAAGGCGGGGCTCAGCATTGCAGCCGCAGAGAAAAAACAATTCTGACCCGCCCGCAGACACCCATCTTTTTCTGGATAATTTCCTGCAAAAGCATTAATCTCCTCCCCACAAAAGTAAAATTAAAAAGCAGGCTCCATAACAGATGTTCATTCATGATATCGACAACGTTGCCTTTCACATAGGTTCTTTCGCAGTCCGCTGGTACGGGCTGGCCTATATTGCGGGAATTGCGGGGGCATGGGTTCTGGGACGGATGCGGGCAAAAAAATCCGCCGCAAACAACCCGGCAAGCATATGGTCCCTGGATGATGTGGACAACCTGATTATTTACGCCGCCGTGGGGATGGTGCTGGGGGCAAGGTTCGGCTACATCCTGTTTTATGATCTGGCGTATTACATCAAGGAACCTGCGGCAATGCTCAAGCTGTGGGAAGGCGGCATGTCCTTCCACGGCGGGCTGGTCGGCATGACCGCGGCACTGTGCTGGTTTGCCAGAAAAACCGGGCGCACCCTGCTGCAAGTAAGCGACTTTATCGTTCCGCTGGTTCCGCTGGGGCTAATGACCGGCAGGCTGGCCAATTTCATTAACGGAGAATTGTGGGGGAGCGTCACCTCCTTGCCTTGGGGGGTTGTGTTCAAGGGCGCGGGCCATCTTCCCCGCCATCCTTCCCAGCTTTATGAAGCCGCCCTTGAGGGGCTTGTGCTCGGCATAATCCTTTGGGCCTATTCCTCCAAGCCGAGAGCCGCCGGCAGGGTAAGCGGGCTGTTTTTAATCGGTTACGGCTGTTTCCGGTTTGCCGTTGAATTCGTGCGCCTTCCCGACAGCCAGCTTGGCTATCTGGCCTTAGGCTGGCTCACAATGGGCCAAATCCTCTGCCTGCCCATGCTCGCCGTTGGCGCGTGGTGGTTCTTCAGAAAACCCAAAGAGCCAAACCTCGCTATTAAGAACAATCTCCGCGCCGCCAGAAAAAAAACCGGCGCCCCCGGAAAAAAACGATAAAAAACCATTTTTTCCCTTTCAACTCCCAGCGCAATCTGATATTAAACGGTAGCTTGGCGGAACGGGATTTCCCCCTACCGGCCGGGCAATGTGAAAATTCCGGCAAAAACGGGAATATACAGGAGGCAGCATGGCCAAAGAAGATGCCATTGAAATAGACGGTATAGTGCAAGAGGCACTCCCCAACGCCATGTTCAAGGTGGAACTGGAAAACGGACATGAAGTTCTTGCCCATATTTCAGGCAAAATGCGTAAATTTTACATCCGAATCCTGCCCGGAGACAAGGTGACGGTCGAACTTTCACCTTATGACTTGACCCGTGGAAGGATTACCTACCGCATGAAGTAGTTTTCCGCTTCAAACACCCTCTTTGCGCTTTCATTATATTTGGACAAGAGCACAATTTGAAATCTTGCCCACGGCATAAGGATTGATTTGGCATTGGATCCTATTACCTTGTTGTTCTACGCTGCGATCATTGCCGGCCTGCTGGTCGCCTTTTCACTGGGAGCAAATGATGTGGCCAACGCCATGGCCCCGGCCGTGGGCGCAAAGGCCATCACCATCGGCCAGGCAGTATTGATTGCCGCCGTGCTTAACTGCGTGGGCGCAATCTTTATGGGTTCCAATGTCACCAATACAATCTGCAAGGGCATTGTTTCTCAGGAAGCAATAGCCTCGGCCAATATCCTGGCCGTGGGCATGCTTGCGGCTCTTCTTTCCACAGCGACCTGGGTTCTGATCGCAACCCTCACGGAGCTCCCTGTTTCAACCACCCATTCCCTTATAGGAGGGCTGCTGGGGTTCGGCCTTATTGCAGGGGGCATTGACGTGGTGCAATGGGGAAACATTGCCAAGATTGCGCTTTCATGGATTGTCTCCCCGCTGTTTGGAGGGCTGCTTGCCTTCATAATCTTCGTGCATATACGGCGCTACGTGCTGGTGAGAAAAGATGTGCTTGGCGCCGCAATCTTCTGGGCTCCCATATGGGGGAGCCTGACCATTGCCCTGGTGGTTTTGTCGTTCCTTTATAAAACACCATATGGGGCAAGCCTGAATATCCCTGCTCCCCTTGGAATTTTGGGCACGGTGGCAATCATGGTAGTTTCCACCCTTTTCTTCCGGAAACGCATCAAAAACAATCTTGATCACAGCGTCCGCCCCAACAGAGCGGTAGAGAACATTTTCAGGCGCCTGCAAATTGGAACGGCCTGCTATCTGGCTATTTCACATGGGGCCAACGATGTGTCCAACGCCATCGGCCCGGTTGCGGCAATTTACAATATCAGCAAAGGGGATTTAACAGGAAACGGCGGAGTTCCGCTATGGATTCTTGCGCTGGGGGGAGTGGGCATCGCCCTGGGCACCCTTTGCCTGGGCCACAAAGTTATGCACACCATGGGCAAACGCATCACCAAACTTACCAACACCAGGGGCTTCGCCGTTGCCTTTGGCGCGGCCACAACCGTTTTGCTGGCCTCAAACCTGGGCATGCCCATTTCAACCACGCATGCGGCCGTGGGGGCGATTGTAGGAGTGGGCGTGGCGCGCGGGTTCAGTGCGGTGGACTTTCGTGTTTTATATAAAATAGCGATATACTGGGTGCTGACATTGCCGATTGCAGCAATAACCTGTATAGTAATATATGAAATATTACGCCATACGATATTCCCAACAGGATAATCATAAAGCTTAAGGAGGCCCCATGGGTCCGCGTTTTCCTTTTTTTGGAATTTTATCGGTAAATTCCCCGATAGAGGGGCTTGTAGAGCATTATGAGCTGATCGCCAAAGGAACAATGCTTCTGGAACAAGCGCTCACTGTTTATCTTAAAGAAGGCACAGGGCTGCATTTTAACGAAATTCAGGACATACTTTGCCAGGCGGAAGAGCATGCCGACTCAATCAAGCGCAACATGCGCAACCATTTGCCGCGCGGTCTGTTCATGGCCGTGGACAAGCCCCTGTTTTTGTCCTATCTGTCCAAACAGGACAACATTCTTGATGCAGGGCAGGAGTGTCTCGACTGGCTTTCCATGCGCAGGGTGGACACCCCTGAATACTTCAAGAAAGAACTTTTGGACCTGATATTGGAAGTAACCAAAATCGTCACACTGCTCGAACCGGCCCTCCGGAGTACGGTAGACCTTATTAACGGGGATGAAATCGACCGGGAGCAAACCAAATCCATGTACAGGGACGTGCGCCAGCAGCATGCTCACATTACCCGGCGCTGCCATGTTCTAACTGCGGAAATTTATAATACCGACATGAATTTCAAAGACATCTACCAGCTTATTCACTTTGTGGAACGCCTCAAGTCCATGAGCCACAATACCGAAAACTGCATTGATCTGCTGCGGTCCATGATCGCCAAATAAAACCAGAAGGAGCCGGAAACCGGCTCCTTTTTTGCTTGAAAGAATTATCAAGGCTTTGCCCTTGCCCTAACAGAAGGCCTGGCTTATATTCAAACCAGCATTTCATACACAGTCTTAATGTGAGGAACAATAATGAAATATCTTATCTGTGAAGATTTTGGCGGGCAACAGGTCGCATTTCTGTTCCCCGACCGGGTGGATCACGCCGATATGCGGGAGCAGCTCCCCTACGCCAAGATAACCGCAGCCGGCTACATTAAGCTTGAAAACAACAACTTTCAATGTTTTGGCGGCAGCAAAGAGCTGGACATTCACTCCCGCCCCGAAGAAGACGGGGTCATAATCCTCAGACAGCTTTACAGCCCCAACCATCCCTAGCCTGAAGGCAGGCAATGGAACAAGCAACATGCCCAGCCCCAAAGCGCGCATACTCATTGTGGACGATGAGGCGGGAATCCGCCTCTCTCTTCGAGGCATCCTGGAAGAGGATGAGGGTCATATCGTGCTCGACTGTGAAAGCGCCGAGGAGGCGCTGGAACTGATCGGAAGGGAATTGCCCGACCTGATTTTTCTGGATATCTGGCTTCCCGGCATGGATGGCATGGACGCTCTTTCCAAAATCAAGGAAAGACACCCCCAGCTTCCGGTAATTATGATTTCCGGGCACGGCAACATTGAAACTGCGGTGTCAGCCATTAAAGCCGGGGCGCACGATTTCATTGAAAAACCCCTTTCTCTGGAAAAAATAGTGCTGGCCGTAAACCGGACGCTGGAATTCATTCTGCTCAAGCGTGAAAATGAAGCGCTACGCACAGGCCAGGAGGATTCCCCTCTGGAGCTTGACGGAGTTTCCCCTGCCATTATGGCGGTTAAGGAGCAAATTGCCAGGGTCGCCCCAACAGACGCCTGGGTGCTGATTACCGGTGAAAACGGCACGGGCAAGGAAATAGCGGCACGCTCGGTTTACCTGAAAAGTGAACGTCAAAAAGGGCCTTTTGTAGCAGTCAACTGCGCCGCCATTCCCGAAGAACTTATTGAGAGCGAGCTGTTCGGGCATGAGAGGGGGGCATTCACCGGGGCGGAGGCTGCCAGGCCGGGCAAGTTTGAGCTCGCCCACCAAGGAACGCTGTTTCTTGACGAAATAGGCGACATGAGCCTGAAAACCCAGGCCAAAATCCTGCGGATACTTCAGGAAAAGGAATTTGAGCGGGTAGGCGGTTCGCAGACCATCCGGGTTGACGTGCGGGTAATCGCCGCCACCAACAAAAATATGGAGGAAGAAATCTCTGCCGGAAGATTCAGGGAAGACCTGTATTACCGCCTGAATGTATTTCCGCTGGCGCTCCCTCCGCTGAAAGAAAGGGGGAATGACATCCTCCTGCTTGCGGCGTTGTTCGAAGACACGCTAATCACAAGGCACGGCTTCAGGCCCCTGACCCTGGGAGAAGAAGCCAGAGACGCCATCCTGAACTACTCCTGGCCGGGCAATGTGCGGGAATTGCGCAACTTTATCGAGCGCATGCTCATTCTGCACAGCGGCAAGGAACTCAGGCTGGGGCACCTGCCTGCTGAAATGCAGGCGGGCGTTGCCGCAGCCCCAAAAAAATTTTCAGGGCCGGCCGTCGGAAACTCCGTTTGCACCCCTGCCTGCAGCCCCGTGTCTCCAGCCCTGGCCATAAACGATTTGCGCGCTGCCAGACAAGAATTTGAACGGTTCTACCTCAAAACGAAACTTGCGGAATGCAACGGCAACATCAGCCGCCTGGCCGAGCTAATAGGCATTGAGCGCAGCCATTTGTCCCGAAAGCTGAAAATGCTGGAAATCACCGCATCGGAAACTTGCGACAATGACTGAGATCAACCCGCAAAACGCCGGGCGCAAATTGTGCGAACTGCATGGCCTTCTTGCCTCGCACAGCCCTTTTGTGCTTGCGTTTTCGGGCGGGGTGGATAGCCGGTTTATCGCCCATACTGCCTGGAAGGCCAAAATCCAGTTTACAGCCGTACATATTCGGGGTCCTCATGTGCCCCGCTCCGAAACGGAGTTCGCCCTGGCCTGGCTTGGCAAAAAAGCCATACCTGTCATTGAGGTGCCCTTCGATCCGCTGGGCATCGCGGCTGTGGCCGAAGGCAGCAAACAACGCTGCTATGCCTGCAAGCTGGAGCTGTTTTCCCTTATTGCAGCCTTTGCCAAAGGCAATTCAATATTGGAGGGAAGCAACGCCTCCGATCTTGAAAAATTTCGCCCCGGCCTCAAGGCCCTCAAAGAGCTTGGCGTTATTTCACCACTCGCGCTTACAAACATAAACAAACCTGAAATAAGGCATCTTGCCCGGGAAAACGGCATGGATTTACCCGACCAGCCTTCCCGCCCCTGCCTTCTTACCCGCTTCGACTACGGCACGCGACCGAAGTTGGACCTGCTGCAAAAACTTGAAAAAACAGAAGAGGAGATCGCCGGGCTGGGGTTCAAGAATTTTCGGATGCGCCTGCTCCAGAACGACAAACCGCTTTTGCAAGTAGATTGGCAAGAAGCACAAATGCTGGAAGCAAAGAAAGATGTTTTGCATGAAAAACTTGCTTTTCTGGGATTTCCAGAGGCAAGAATGCAGGCGGAAATAAAGCTGTCCGGCTACTTTGATCAAAGGGAAAAAAACGAAGAGGCCGAAGAACTCAATTTCTTGCGTTCCTTATTTTAGAGCAGTTAATGCCTCAAATGATTGCTTAACGGTTGCCCTACAATCATTTGGCGGCAAGGATTTGAAGACAAACCCTTGCAGAGCATTCCAAGTGTGAAATGCTCTAATTTATACCAAAAACGCCCTGCTTTTACAGGGCGTTTTTATACGCAAAACCTTGTGTTGAAACGTTTCAGCTTTTACGCGCCGCACTTCGCGTAACCAGGTTTTATTTCCAATATTTTCAAGGTTAAATGTTGATACAACTCATCAAGTATCGTCCAGCCTTAATTTTATACTCACATCCCCTTGTACTCAAAAGCGGGGGTTCCAAGTCGAGCCCTTCCCGGAACCGGAGAAAAAATTTACTTTTGCTCCAGTCTGGGATTTTTAAGCAAGATAGCCATCAGCAGGCTGATGCCGGACACCGCGGCGGCACAGATGATCGCTTCCTTGTAGCTTGATGCAAACTGCACCTTGGAACCGAAATAAGGCCCCAAAATCGCGGCGGCCATGCTGGCCAAGGCCGCAAAGCCGTAATTCGTGGTAAAGTTCTTCGGGCCGAAAAACGCACTGACCATGGCCGCCAGCTGGGGAATGCTTCCCCCATAGGCCAGACCGGTGATTACCACTCCCACAAGCAGGGCGTTGTAGCCAAAATCGGCAGGCAGACAGGCAAGAGCCAGAAGGCCCGTTACAATGGTCAGAGAGCTTAGCACCATGGTGGGTTTTCTTCCCAGCTTGTCATGCAGGAAGCCAAACAGAAAACGGCCGGCCGCATTGGCCAGCGCAAGCACGCCCATAGCCAGAGCCGCGTCTGCGGGAGTAAAATTCAGGCTTTCCACATAGGGTGAAACGTGCGCGATAATCATCAGCCCGCCGGTGTGGATGAAAAGAAGCCAGAAAATCAGATACCATGCGCTGGGATTGCGAAGCATTTCCTTGAGCCCAACACCCCATATTTCTGCGGAAGACCCGGAACTGCCGCCAGAAGCGGCAGCCGGAAACCTGACCAGAAATGAGAGAGGACAAATAATTACCCAGTACGAAATCCCCAAGAAACGGAAAGTTCCATCCCAGCCGAATCCCGCAATCAGATGAGGGGCAGTTTTGGCGCCAAGGAAAAAAGCCCCCAGAGCCAGGCCCGCAGTCAAAATTCCGCTGGCAAATCCCCGCTTGTCTGCAAACCAGCGAAGAATCACTGAAGTCAGAACCACATTGGCGACCCCTATGCCGAACCCGCCTATCACCCCATAGCTGACATATAGCCAGACAAGGCTGGAAGTATACGAAGCGCCGAAAAAACCCGCTCCCCCAAGCAGCCCGCCCAGAAACACCGTGCGGGAGGGGCCGAACCTCTTAATGAACTGCCCGCTCAAAAGCATCCCCAGACAGAAAAACGCCATCAAAAAGGTAAAAGTGAGCGAGGTTTCCGGACGCACCCAGCCGAACGCCTTTTCCAGGGGAATTACAAAAACCGACCACGCGTAAAGCACACCCAGAAAGAAAGTGATTATGAACGCAAGGAAAAGCATCAGGTATCTGTTTTTAACCATTTGAATAACTCCAGTTTCCAAAATTTCACAACAAGTTTTATAAAAAGCAAAAGGCAGACCGGCTGCGCCAATCTGCCTTTTGCTTTTTATTCAGCCTGGAAGCCTCTAAGCATTTGAGCCGATCGGATGGCTGAGGGCTTCACCCCACTTCTCGCGCACAAGCCCAACCAGAACTGTGGCGGCAAGAAGGGCTGCAGCAAAGATATAGGCATCGTTGTAGCTGCCGGTGGTATCTTTAATATAGCCGCTAACCACCGGGCAGAGTACCCCTGCAACACCCCATGCACTATAAAGCACTCCATAGTTCATGCCAAGGTTTTTTGTGCCCCAAAAACCGGCGGTCATGGTCGGGAACAAAGGCATACACGAGCCGTAGTTAAAACCGCAAAGCGCAGTTACAACAGCAAACCCTATCAAGGTGCTCATGTGCGGGAAGGCAAGCATCACCGCAATCTGAATGCCGCATACCAACATCAAGGTGCGGTTCGCGCCAAGCTTGTCTGAAATGTACCCGGAGCAAATACGCCCGGCAGCGTTAAACAAGGAAAGCAGGGCTGCGAACATAAAACCTGCCGCGATCACTCCGCCGGATTGCAGGGTAACAATACCCGCAATGCTGCCGATAATCATCAGACCCGCGGAGGTTCCGGACACGAATTGGATCCAGATCAGATAGAAAATGGGAGTTTTCACCATATAGGTCCAGGTGCGATCAATACCGGCGTTGGCGGCGGTGTTGGCAAGGGCGGTGTTCGCTTTAGGATCCGGCTCCGGCACATAGCCCGCAGGCGGGTTGCGCAGAACCTGGGAGAAAAGAACCCCGGCTATGGCGAAGCCCACAGCCAAAATTTGAAAGCTGGAAACAATGCCGTAAGTCTTGATCAAATGGCTGGCAAGGGGAGCGATATACACGGTGGCAAACCCCATGCCGGCAATAACTACCCCGGTGGCCCGCCCTTTCATTGAGGGAGGGAACCATTTGATGGCGGCCGGTGTGGGACATGCATAACCAAGCCCCATCCCCCCGCCGGCGAAGATCCCGATACCGACCATTGCAGGCCATGCAAGCATGATCTGATCCCAAAAGCCGAGGCTCAGGGCGTCCACCCCTTCCGGCACAGGGGAAGCGAAACTGGTGACAAACAAACCCAGGCCAAGAGACAGGGCGCCGAAAGTGGCGATAATCCGGGGGCCGAACTTGTCCTGCAGGCGCCCTGCGGGGATCATCAAAATCGCCCAGACAACAATAGCGAAAGCATAGGGGCTGGTGGCCATTGTATCAGTCCAACCATAGCCTCCCTGCTCAATCGGCGCTACAAGGGTGGCCTTGAATACACTCCAAGCATAAATAACACCCAAAATGAGGTTAAGACCCGTGCCTGCAAAAGCAATTAGCCATCCTTTTCTCATCGAATATTCCTCTTGCTTATTTATTGTTAAGCGCTTCGGCAGTAAAAAAAGACAAAAAAAGGACAGCCCCTGCCCGGGAGCAGGAGCTGTCATCAATTTTTACTGATAAACGCTGGATCCCAAATTTGGCGGTGCGATAAACACCCCTGAGCAGCATATATTTATAAACATTCTAAGAACAAGCTGCCCAACACTAACCCATTCAATTCCTTTTTATCCAAAGAATCAACCATTGTAAATAAAATATTTCACTAGCAGAAAATATTACTAATTATTTTGCAAATTAACAGTACAAAAAAAGAAAAAGGAGGCCCAAACCTCCTTTTTCCTTTTTCAAAGCCTGTTTTTCACAAAGTCAGTTTAAATCACCTTATTCAGGGAATACTCAATAATCCCTTCTGCGCCATTCTCTGTTAACAGAGGAATCAAATCGCGCACCACATTCACGTCTATCACTATTTCCAGAGCTACCCAGTCTGAATTCTGCAAAGGAGCCACTGTTGGATAATTGAGGCTGGGCACAATCGCCAGCACCTTGTCCAGTGTAGCGGTGGGAACGTTCATTTTAAGGCCCACCAAACTTTCCGCCCGGAGCGCGCCTTGCAGCAAAAGATTGATCTGCTCTATTTTTTTGCGTTTTTTAGGATCCTTCCACGATTCTTTGTTGGCGATCAGCTGAGTGTTGGTTTCCATAACCGTGGCAATAATACGCAGCCCGTGCGCATCAATGGTGGATCCGGTTTCGGTGACCTCAATAATCGCATCGGCAAGGCCTTCCACAACTTTGGCTTCAGTTGCCCCCCAGGAATACTCAACTTTTACGTTAACCCCGGCATTGGCAAAAAATCTCTGCGATACGCCCATTATTTCCGTGGCTATGCGGCAACCTTCCAAATCCTTCACCTGGTGATAAGGGGAGTTGCCCGCCACGGCAAGAACCCAACGGGCCTTGCGGGAGCTGACTTTGGAATAAATCAGGTCGTCAACCACAACCACATCGGCGTTGTTTTCCAAAATCCAGTCCTTTCCGGAAAGCCCCACATCCATCACTCCCTCGGACACATAACGGGGAATTTCCTGGGCGCGGGCAAGGCTGACTGAAATAGAAGGATCGTTTATGTCGGGGAAATAATTGCGGGAATCAGTTCTGATTTTCCAGCCCGATTTTTCAAACAGATTGATTGTGGCCTGCTCAAGCGACCCCTTGGGGATGCCCAGCTTAAGCTTGCCCTCAGAATTACCTCCAATCATTTCTTATAAACCTCCTTGGGGTCGAACACCTGCTCACAGCAGAGACGGAACGAGCCGTCCGGCTGCACTGCGCGGTAGAAGCAGCTCTCATAGCCGTTATGGCAAGCCGCTCCTCCAATTTGTTCAACCTTGATCAATACAGTATCCAGATCGCAGTCAAGCATGATCTCTTTAACTTTCTGGGTATTACCGGAAGTGCCGCCCTTATGCCAGAGAGTGTTACGGCTGCGGCTGTAATAATGGGCCTCTCCGGTTTCAATGGTCTTGCCCCATGCTTCTTCATTCATGTAAGCCAGCATTAAAACCTTGCCGGTTTTCGCATCCTGGGCAATAGCAGGAACAAGGCCTCCGCATTTTTCAAAATCTGGGACCAATATCTTTTTAGGGTCACTCACGGCAAATCTCCATAGAAAAACAAACTTCACAACAAATGGCGCTGCCTCTAGCGCCAAACGCCTCATAACAAACGTAACTGCATACTTTATCCAAGCTTGGGCGCTCCGGCAAGCTATTTTTCTTGCACCCAAAACAGGAACAAGGGAAAAGCCATACGCCTTCCCCTTGTTCCGCCTCCTAAAGACATCCCTAATTATGTCTGAATCTGACTAAGATTTTCTTTTCTTGGATTTGCTGTTTTTCGCCTTGGACTTTCCAGTTTTGGCAGTTTTGGATTTATCCCTTGCGGCAGGCTCCAAAACCTCCTTGACTTCAAAATCATTGGTAGCCACAAAAATATCTTTGGCCTGCCGTTTTTGCTCGTTTGTCAAAGCGCAGGAAGCGGAGTCTTCAAAAACGCGGCGGGCCCCCAAAAACTTAAGCGACGATTTGGGGTTGAAAGCGTTGTCTTCCATCACAGTCTTCCCCCTGCTGGGGCTGTGAATATATTTTCCGTCACCCACATAAATTCCCACATGCGTGCCGCCCCGCTTTCCCCGCTTATACATAAGCAAATCACCAGGTTTTATCTCTTCCTTGCCAACCGGACGGCCCACTTTAAACTGCTCTTTTGAGGAGCGGGGCATCTGGATGCCGTTTTGAGAATAGACCCAACGGGTAAACCCGGAGCAGTCAAACCCCTTGGGTGTGGTTCCGCCATAGCGATACGGCGTTCCCACTTGGGAATATGCGGCAAGAAGAACCCCCTTTGCCAGGCCCTGCTTGGACAGGAGCCCATCGGAAGTCATTCCTTGTTCTATTTCAGGTTTTACGTTAAAGGCAACCAGCTCTTCTTCCACAGGCCCTTTTTTCCCGCAAGCGGAAACAAATACGACCAGGATCAGAAGTAATCCTGCGGAGATGCCGGGCAGTTTAACGCCCTTCATGATAGAGAAATCCTTGAAGACACGGTGGGAAGATGTGGCAAACTGGACATAAGCACCTTGTTGTTCCTATATTTCAGCCGCAGGACCTGTTCTGAGCGCAGGAATGGAAGGCGGCCTGTTTGACCGGCCAGGCGGCCGGAGTTGATAAGGATGCATGTGCATCCTTAACCAAAAACTAATTATTTTTTTAAAGCCGATTGCAGGTCCGGGTCAACCCCTTTTTCAGAGAAAATGGAAACAAAAAAAAGGCCACGAGGGGGGGAGCAGATATAATCCCCTAAACTCACAGCCTTTCCCCTGCCCAATAGGAAGAAATGTTTTCCGGCAATATTGCAGTAACGATTCCTGATAAGCTGAGATTACATGATCAAAGGCGGTGTCTCGGCTTCCATCGTCACGCTTATTTTGCCTTTTTGCCTGGCAATAGCCGCAGCCCGCAAGGATTGCTTGGGCATCTCAAACTGCACAGCCGTACCATAGCAGCAAAAATACTTGGTCCCATCGGGGTGGAAAGCCACATTTTCCTGATAGCCGATGATTGCCTGAGCGCCTTTATTCACCGCCATGGCAGCCATGCCGAAAAACGCCTCTTCAGAGTCATATCCGCGGCAAACCACCAATCCAAGCACTTTTCCCAAGGCTTTGCCTTCAATTTGAGGGGTGGTTACCACGGGAAACCGGCCGCTAAGAAAAAGCTCACGCACTCTGGTCACATTCTCACCCACCTTCGGGGTTGCTTTTTTAACTTTTTTTTCATCTCCGCCAAGCAAGAAAAACATTATCTACCTCCTCGGTTAAGGATCTTCCCGCGCCCGGCTGACGGATGCAGGTCATTTTATTGTCATTATGCCCCAGTGTTTTGCAAATAGCTTGCCAAGCACAGCTCGGAGGCGGTTTTACCGGAAATTCAACACAAGGGCTCCATCGGGCCCGGCACATCAAAGATTCAGCAGATTTTCACTTATGTGCTCACATACCCGCCTGCCGCTTTCAGGGTCCTGATCTTTAAATAAAAACTTTGCCAGATTTTTCCGGGCATCTCCGAATCCATCGTCCCCAGTTTCCGCAATCCGCTCAATCATGCCAAAAAGTTCCGCCTGATCGCGGGCCTTGCCGCCTGGGGAAAATTTTTCAAAATCAAGCATGAATTCACGGTCCTGGCTCAGATATTTTTCGAGATCATAAGTATAAAAAATCACTGGCCGGCCTGTGAGCAGATAATCAAAATACACCGATGAATAGTCGGTAATCAAAAAATCAGACTGGGCAAGTAAAGGATAAACATCCAGATGGCTCTGCATCATAAATAAATTTGAAAGGAGGCCCTCAACCCCAAGCTCTACAAAGGGATGAAATTTCAAAACCAGCATGAGGTTGTGCCGCTTGCACAGGCTGTTCAGCGCGACCGGGTCAAGGGCGCTGTCGGTGAAAACATCGCCTCCGGTGTCGCGGAAAGTGGGCATGAAAAAGGCAACCTTGCCTCCTGCCCGTTTGTGCGCCCGGATACTGCCTAAAAGCTCAGGATCGCTGCCCAGCAAATCCTTTGCGTCAGGCTTTCTTAAAAGAACATCGTTGCGGGGATATCCTGCCGCCACGAATTCGCCTTCGAAAAATACACGGGAGAAAATCTCATCAGCCGCAAATTTTGAAGTAGTCAGCACAAAATCATAGCCGCTGTACATGGACTCAAGATACTTGGCCTTTTCCTCATCCATATTCACAGATGATTCAATTTCGCTTTTACCAATGGCTTTTAAAGGAATGCCGTGCCACAGCTGAAAGTTGGGGCGGCCGTGCAGCATCGCGTACACGGGTTCGGTACGCCACCAGAAATCATCGCAGACCACTGCCGCGCAACTGGCAATCTCCCTTAAATCGGCCGGGAACATGGCCGCTGGAAGCCCGGCCTGCTTAAGCAGGGCATACTCCTCCCTGAATCCAGTCATAAACAGGGGGGAAAACCCATAATCTTTCCTGCAGGCGGCAAGAAAAGCATGTTTGCAATTGTCTATCAGCCGGCCTCCGGCCCTGCCCACGAAAAGCACCCTGTCTTGCCGCACAGGAGTAAGGCTGGCTATTTTCAGCAGTTCATCTATCTGCCGCTCAAATTCAGCTGTATCCGGGCCTTGCATTTTGTTTTTCCTGTTTTCCGGCATTTGCCAAACCTACAGGCCGAACTGCTCGTGCAGCGGATTTTTGCCAAGCTCTTCCCTCAGCGCAGAACTCATTCCCTCTTCAGAGAACAACTGCCTCGCCCGGATCAGGTCTTCCTCAAAATCAACCTCAATGCAGCGGTATTCAGAAATATCCAGGGCGTTGAACTCCAGCCCCTCCGAAATGGAAAGCTCAATGCCCCGTTCAAAATAATCGCTATCCTCACACCGCCGCAGGGCTTCCACAAACACGGGCAGCCCGGCGCGGGAAATTTTATTGATGCCCACGGCCTCGCCTTCCCCGTCCTGCACCAATTTAGAAATTTCAATTATTTTACCGTGCGCCCCGGTCTTGTATTTCACTTCTTCATCGCCGCATTCGCTTTTGTCCACCAGCACGCAGTTGCCCGGAGTTGCAAGCAAGCTGCCGATGGAAGCCTCATCAAACACAACATCGCCATTGGTCCAAATCACGTCTTCATCCGCATATTCAAGCCCGCGCAGAAGGCTTTTGCAGGTATTGGTGAGATAGAACACCGGGTTGTAGCAGTAGTCCACTTCCGGGTATTCCTCCATGATCAGTTCTTTCTTAAAGCCCACAACCACCACGATTTCACGAATTCCAGCCTCGCGCAGAATACGGATCTGGCGGCCTAAAATCCGCTCCCCGCCGGGCAGGGTAGACAGGGATTTGGGAAAAGGATTGCCCAGGCGGCTTCCCACCCCGGCAGCAAGAATTACAGCACGCATACTTCTATCCTCAGCGTTTTGGTTTGGCGCATCATTTTTTTGACACACAATATGCTTGTCAGGAATGATGCAAAATCAAGACCATCCAAATCGCTCTTCCTCTTCCTGGCCTGAAAAGTTTATTCCACTCTCTGAAAAACTGTTTTGCAAAATGAGCAATCACGAAAAACCATTGAACTGTAATGGCATTCGCAATCAAGGCAAACCGCTTCAACACGGCCTTTCCCTTGTAAAACTTCAATTTCAAGTGTAGGATGCAGCTAATTCCGGCGGTGCTTTCATACTTACGCACCTGCCAACCAAGCCCCAAGGAGGCAGCATACGCCATTCCTCTCAGGGCGAGGCGCCGAACTTTCAACCTCTTTTTGCCCGCTTTTAAGGAGCCGACTATGCGCTTTTCATATATTCTAACACTATCCCTGGGGGCGGCCTTTCTGTTATGCCCCGCCCAAACCAACGCCCAGCAGGCTTTCAACATGCAAGAAGCCGTTGAATACGCGCTTAAGGAAAATAAAAGCATCGATTCAGCCTACTCCTCCGCAGAAGCTGCGGAAAGCGCCCGCAAATCGGCCCGCGGGGCTTTCGGGCCATCTTTAAGCGTGAGCTACCAGGCCGATAAACGCAGCAAGGAGCCTGACTACTACGGGGGAATCAAAGGCAGCAAGGAAACCTATAATATGGAAGCCAAGATAAACCAGCCCCTGTTTACGGGTTTCTCCCTGCTTGCCGGTTATCAGAAAGCGGCTCTTCAGGGAGAGCAGGCCCAGGCCCAGCGCCGTAACACCGAGCTGACCACCATTGGACTGGTGCAAGAAAACTTTCTGGCCCTGCTTTCCGCCCGGGAAATGGTCCGTAGCGCGCAGGATTCGCTGCTGCGCCTGAACACCCAGCTGACCATCACCCGCCAGTTTTATGACGTTGGCCTGCGCCCCCGGCTCGATGTGCTGCAAGCAGAAACCGATGTGGCTTCTGCCGAGGACTCTCTGCTTCAGGCGCAAAACAGCCTCGACACTCAACAGGCCCGCCTGAACACCCTGCTCAACCTGCCGCTTGAAGCCAGGGCGGAATACGTGGGCGCACTGGAGTTCATCCCCTTTGCCGCCACTTTGGAAGATTGTCTCGACCGCTCCTACCGCTTGCGCCCCGATGTGTTCATCGCCCGCAAAAGCGTGGAAATCAGCTACAAGGACAAACTTTCAGCCGCATCCAACTTCTATCCCCAAATTTACGGCTATGTAAGCGCAGAAAGCCAAGGCGACACATGGCGGGCAGCCGGCTCCAGCACCGCTGACACGAATTACTCCGCCTGGAATTTCGGAGCCACCGGAACCTGGAATCTGTTCGAGTGGGGGCAAAGCTTCTACCGCACCCAGCAGGCCAGCCATCTTATCAGCAAAGTAAAGGCGGATGAGGAGGAGCTGCTTCAGCAGGTAGCCTATGAAGTCAAGTCCGACCTGCTCAAAATCACCGAAGCGGCCAAACGCATAAAAGTGGCTGACCGCGGCCTGGAACAGGCCAAAGAAGCCTTCCGCATGGCGCAGTCCCGGTATGAAGCCCAGGTTGGCGCCAACATAGACGTGCTCACCGCCCAGGCTTCGCTGACCCAGGCCGAAGCCTATCTGACGGCAGCGAAGGCCGATTACCTTGGGGCGCTGTCAAAACTTTACATCAGCATGGGCGAGGCATCCCCATCCCTGCAGGCCCCCAGCGGAACAAGCCCGACCGACCGGGTGGCCCGACCGAACGATTATACCCCAAGCCCGGATTCCCAATGGCCGCTCACACTGCCCTGGACCCCTTACGACTATAAAACACCGGAATATGAACTGCACCCCAGCGGTTCGGCTCCGGCCCAGCCCGTCACCTACGACACCAGGGAAAGCGCAAGGCGGACGGGGCGGCAGACCTCCGGCGGAAACGTTCCCTCTGCTTCCGGCAACTCGTCCGAAGCTCCTGCCCCGGCTCATCCGGGCGGGCAGGGAACGCAAGGTGCCACAACCCCTGGCAACTAACGGGCGATCTTCTGCCGGCCTCATATTTTGCGCGGCATTTCCACAATGAAACACGGTACAGCCATGACTAAAGAGATTGAACGCAAATTCCTGGTAACAGGAGATGAATGGCGCAAACTGGCCCAAGGCGAACACATTTCACAAGCCTATCTGGGCAAAGGCAAGAATTGCGTTTTTCGGGTGCGCACCCGCGGCGAACGGGCGTTGCTTGGCATCAAGGGAAAACGCAAGAACATCTCCGCAGATGAGTTTGAATATGAAATCCCTTTGACCGATGCCCGCAAACTGATTGAACACTATGCCGAGCACAGCGTGATTGAAAAAAAGCGCCATATTGTGGAACATGCGGGTCACATCTGGGAAATAGATGAATTTTTTGGAGAAAATGCGGGCCTGATCATGGCGGAGATAGAGCTTGCTTCCGAAGGCGAAAAATTTTCCAAACCCGGATGGATCGGCGAAGAGGTAAGCCTCGACCCTAGATATGCGAATTTCAATCTGGCTCAAAACCCTTACAAGAACTGGGGCATCAAACAAACATGAATATCCGGCAATGCTTTCCAGCCATGCTCATTTTAATGCTGATTTCTATCACAGCTTTTTCCGCTCGCGCCCAGACCGCCGGTTCGCCCTATATGCCCGCAACCCCCAAAAAAGTTCTGGCCGACATCGGAGCTCCGGCCGATGTGCAGGCGGTGGTTAGCGGAGGATGGGGATATGGCAAAGCCGATGTTATGGTTATAGGCTACCCATACGAAAATGATAAAAAATTCTTCGATGTGCGTAGCTTTGAATCCGACCTGATTGATATGCGCAACATGGAGGAATTCTATACCGTGCCGGAAGACGGCAAACGTTTCTTGCCCATGAAATGCCTGATTATCAGACAGTCCGAGCAAACCGGTCAAAAAGGGCAGCGGTTCGACATTGCCGAGGCCACTCTGGACCTACTGCCTGAGGAATACTGGCCGGAACTGGAAAAACTGTCCAAAACCGGCGCGGACGACGAACACATCTTATCCTTCTTTCAGGGAAAACTGGTTACAGTCAACCGCACTTACTGGTTCGACATCACAAAGCCTTTCAACAGCAACAAAAAAGTATTTTCAAACACAGAAAAATAGTGTTGAGGCACATCCGGGGCAGGCGCATGCCTTTGCGGCCAGGGCATTTTGTTTGGAAGGCATTCTTTCAAAGTTAAAATGGCCTGCGGCCTGATTTTTAAATTCCCCTGACACCAGCCATACAACTTACTGCCTCAAACAAAACACCCTACTGAACTTTTGCAGCAAAGAATCTTTCTTCCAGAGCGGTTAACGCCTCAAATGATTGTTTAACGGTGGGCAAAGCCGCCCTGCAGTCATTTGGCGGCAAGGATTTGAAGACAAACCCTTGCAGAAGCGTTTCACACTTGAAATACTCTGACAAAAGAAAAAACCGGGCATCTCGAACAGACAACAATCCTGTTTCCAGAAAGGCCCGGTTTCATGCAAAAACAACGGTTCCGCCAAAAAGCTCAATTCCATAAGCCAGCTACGCCAGCATCACCTGCAAAACCAGAAGCCCTCCTCCGAAAATGAACAGGAAAAGCACCATCGGCCAAACAAACTTCAACCAGTGGTTATACTTCATCCCAAGCATTTGGAGAGTGGCCAGCACCAGGCCGGTGGGGGCAAGATAAAGCATGGCGTACTGGCCCCAGTTGTAGGCCGAAACAACAACATAGCGGGGAATTCCCACCGTATCGGCAAGCGGCGCCATAATTGGCATGGACAACACCGCGAGGCCGGAAGAAGAGGGAACAATAAAGCCCAAAAAGAAAAAAACAATCATCAGCGCCACTGCGAACACGCCCCCCTGCATTCCGGACACCACGCTGGAAGCGTAAAAAAGGACTGTATCGGAGATCATGCCTTGCTCCATAATCAAGTTGACCCCGCGCGCCAGCCCGATAATCAGTGAAACGCCGACCAGGCCGGAAGCGCCATGCACAAAGGCTTCGGTGGCGTCATGCTCGCCCAGCCCGGAAATGAACATGATGACAATGGTTATGGCTAAAAATGACGCCGCCATCTGGGGAAACCACCAGCCCCCCGCAGACACGCCCCAGACCATAATGGGAAAAGCCACTGCGAATAAAAGAAGGATGATCTTCTTTCTCAATGAAAATTTGCCGATGCTTTCCTCATCCAGGTTAACCGGAAAACGCTGCTGGAATTTTTCATGATCGTCATAAGTGTAGGAAAATTCAGGATTGGCCCTGATTTTACGGCAATACCAATACAGATAGGAAATGACCACAGCCGCTCCAACTACGCAGCCGGCAATTCTGAACTGAATCCCTTCGGTAAACTGGATTCCGGCGGCGCTGGAGGCTATAACCACGGAAAACGGATTTATGGTTGAAAAAGTGGTACCCATGGACGACGCCAGAAAAATGGCTCCCACACAAACAATGGAGTCATAGCCAAGAGCCAGGAATATGGGGACCAGAATAGGATAAAAGGCGACCGCCTCTTCTTCAATGCCGCAAGTAGTTCCGCCGATAACCATTAAAAGCGAAACCAGAAAAACCAGCGCAAATTCCCGCCCCTTGGTTTTTTTGGACAAAGCGACAAGCCCGGAGTTGAAGGCCCCGGTTTTGTTCACAACCCCAATCAAACCGCCCAGAACAAAAATGAACACCATAATGTCAACGGCCTCAATAACTCCTTCAACCATGCTCACGGTAAGGTCAGCAAGAGTCTTGGGCTTCTGTTCAAGCCTTTCATAGGTGTTTGGAATGGCAACCGGTTTGGTGATCTTGCCTTTGGTGAATTGTTCCAGATTGATATGGATATTGATCCGGTCCAAAGCCTCCTGGGTGGGAGGCAGGCTGATTGCCTTGCCGTGCGGGTCGGTGACCTCAAGCATTTTCTCGCTGGCGTTGTAAGTCAGCTTTGAATATGATCCCGCCGGAACAACCCAGGTGGCGCCTATGGCCAGCAGCATTATGAAAAACAGGATGGTGAAAGCGGAAGGAAAACTCAGATGCCGCCGTTTTTCCGGGTTAGCGCCAATGCCCATACTGGCCCCTCAATTTCATAGTAGATCAAGACAAATACGGCCCAAATCAGGCATACGCGCCCAAAAACCCCATCCTGATGAGCAACGGAACAACCACAACGCCGCTCCGGCTATTCGCTGGGAGCCTTGGAAGACCTGCGGCTTTTCGCCATAAGCAGCAGAGTGTAAACCATCCCCGCCACGACATAAGCCATAAGCAGCAAGAAAGCCATAAACTTAGGGTCAATCGCAATAATCGCAAAAAGTATGAGCACCGCCACCATAGAGCGTAAGGGATAGGCCTTTACAATGCCAAAGTCCTTAAAGGAGTAATACCGCGCCCGGCTGACCATGAGCACGCCCAGAAGCAGGCCGAGGAGGAAGCAAAACGGAGGAAGATAGGCGTGAAGCGCTTCAGGGATGTTGGGCGTGAACAAAACCAGGGCCGCAATGGTGCACCCGCCTGCGGGGATGGGAAGCCCGGTAAAAAACTTCTTGGTCCCGCTGGAAGTGCTGATATTGAAGCGGGCAAGCCGCATGGCTCCACAGGCCGCAAAAATGAAGCAGACGGCCAAGCCATACCGCCCGTAAGCGGCAAGCTGCCAGTTAAACAGCAAAAAGGCTGGAGTTACCCCAAAAGCCACAAGATCAGCCAGCGAGTCGTACTCCACCCCAAAAGGGCTGCTGGTGTTCGTGATGCGGGCAACTTTGCCGTCCAGACCATCCAGAAGAGCCGCGAAGAATATAGCCAGTGCCGCGGACTCGTACAGTCCGCGCGAAATCCAGACCAGAGCGAGGAATGCGCAAAACAGGCTCGCAGTAGTAATCAGATTGGGCAGAATATAAACGCCCTTGTGGGGAGGCAACCTATCCATGACTTTCACTTACGCCCTCTTGGCGATTACGGTTTCTCCGGCCCACACGGAATCACCAACTCCCACCAAAGGCGCGACCCCTTCAGGAAGATAAATGTCAACCCTGGAGCCGAAACGAATCATTCCAAAACGCTGTCCGGCGCTCAGCTTGTCGCCCACCTCCACGTAGGAGACAATCCTGCGGGCGATAAGGCCGGCAATCTGCACCACCGTCCACTCTGTCTTTTTGTCGTCTTTCACCACGTAGACGCAGCGTTCGTTGTCAGTGGAAGCCTTGTCCCACGAGGCGTTGATGAATTTTCCCGGATAGTAGCGTATATCAGCAATTTCCCCGGATACAGGAATGCGGTTCACATGCACGTTCAAAAGATTCATAAAGATGCCCACACACTGCCGGGACTCCCCGCTTACCGGGTCGGGAGCCATCCTGATGCTGACCACGCGCCCGTCCGCCGGGCTGACCGCTATCCCTTCCCCTTGAGGAACTATCCGCTCCGGATTGCGAAAAAAATGCATGCAAAAAACAAATAAAAGAAAAAATATAATTGTAAAGATAAAGCAGCCCAACACGGCACAGACAAGAGTGGCCAGAGCCCCGATAATAAGGCAAGGAGCCCCTTCCGGTGTGATACCGATAGAAGGTTTATGCATAAGTCTACTCCAATTTGCCCTGACGGCGAATGCGGAATTATTCCCCAGGGCGACCCGTCTTTACGGTTGATTTAATTCTCTACACAAAATTATTTATATAGACAAAAAAGTATTAGCGCAAGGAATGTTTTGGCCCGCCCCAACAGTCCTGGGGCGGAAAAGCTTCCCGGCCTACAGCGGAGCCTTGAACTCCGGCCCCGGCGAAATGCTGCCCACTCCGGCTTGTTTCGCCTTTTTCAGCTCCCTCTGAGCCCGTCTGAGCACTTCCTCCCAGTGCCTTTCTTCCGGCATGACCTCGACCGCCCCGATACAGACCGAAAACCAGACGATACCCTTATCTTCATCAAAACGCCCAAGGGCGCCTTCTGTCTCTTCAGGCTGAGAAGAATGTTTTATGTGGCTGGCTGTGCTGAACTCAATTTCTGAAAATTCGCCCCGGATTTTTTCGGCAACCCCAAGAGCCTCTCCCAAATGCGCTTCCGGCAGTTGCAGGGCGAAAAGCCCTCCCTCCAGCCTCCCGGCAACGCTAAAGCACAAAGAATTCCTTTTTATCACTTCTCCCAGCCTCACAATCACCTGATCCGAGAACAGCACCCCATACTGTTCATTAATGTGGCGCAAATGATCGATGTCAATCAAAAGCAAAGACAGAGGCTGCCTCACCCGGTAGCTGTGGTTCATCTCTTCGGTGAAACGGCTGACGAAATATCCCTGACTGTGAAGGCCGGTGGAGATATCATACAAGTCACGATCATCCGCGTCGGCTCCGTGGCGAATCTGCTTAAGCTCCAGAATTCCATACTCCACAGTAATCGCACGGCAAATAAACAGACTGGACAGGCTGGCTCCGAAAATCAAAATGTTCTGCATCTCCGGAATATCGGGCCAGAGCATGCCGTTCCCAAAAGACAAGAGGCAGGAACCATAAAGAAATATGCAGGAAATCAGATACCAGAAGGCCGAAAGGCTTTTCTGCCTGACCCTGACAGACGACGTGCACAGCTTGTAACTTCCGGCCAAGACTATGCACACCGCCGCCAGTTTGATGTTGACCGCCTGCGGCAAAACAAAGGAAAGCAGCCCGGCGGCTGCGGAAGCAGCCATAATCCCCAGCCCGATGCGGTAAAGCCATGGGACATACAGGCGCACCTTAAGCAAGCAATTAGTCAGCAGAATACTGGCAATTCCCACCCCGCACAAGATCAGGCCGGTGCTTTGATACAATGGGCACGAGTTGCTGAAAAACAAAAACGAATACCCGCGAATGTTGAACAGAAGGCACACCCATAAAGTGGTGTAGCCGACAAACAAAGCCACCGCCTTCCAATTTCTGCTGGACAGGGCGAACACGCCAAAAGCCGCAGCACCCAGCATCAGCCCGCAGGCGAGGGAAAAGATTACCGCCCGCCGGGAAAGCTCTTTTCCATATGCTCCTTCCTCCCAAACATAAATCGGCAGACTGATCGGCGATTTGCCCGTAATCCTAAAAAACACTGTCTTCCCCCCTACGCGGGAAGACAGTGGGAAAACCGTATTTTGAAAGACAAACGGCTGCTTCGGGCACTCAAACAGGTTGAGCCCCTTCACCATGTCAAAGCCTCCCGGCTTGGTAAAGTCGGGAACATACATGGACACTTCCCCCAAATTCAATTCGGGGATTTCCAAAAGCCACTTCCCTCCCCAGTCAGAGCTTTGGGGAAGGCCGAACTTCACCCGGAACCAATAACTTGAAGAACTGAGGCCGGCATGAAAAATTTCGCTTCCAACAGGCTTGAACCGCCTGTACACCTCCCCGGATGACACGTCTGAAATCCCAAGCTTCCCGCCAGGGTCTTCGTAATAATCCAAAAAAGGGGTGATATTCACAAAATGCGCGCTGGGGCCTATGGCCACTTCCCCCGCCACGGCCTCGACCCCGGAAACGGAAAAAATGGTTAACGCCAGCAGTGCCAGGCCAACTTTACAGCCAGTTTTTAAAAAATAATCCCGCAACACAGACCCACCCGCAGACTGAAAATATTGCCGTTTGCGAACGTTGACCCGCCAATAAATATTAATTCTTTTAAAAGCTTACCGCATGAGGCCCGCTTTGTGAAGTTTTTTTAGAAAGGTCTTTTCAAAGAGTCGGCATTTTTTTTGCATAGCCTCTGCCAAAGGCTTTATAATGTCAAATTTTCCTGCCCGCTCCCTGTCAGCCGGCAGAAAAACGCACTATTTACAAGTGCATCCCAATGAGGAGGGTGTGTTGATGATTATTATAGACGGCCGTGAGGCCCAGCTTAAGCTCAGTTCCTTTGAAAATTTGCAGGAAGTGCTTATCAAGGTAATGGAGGAGGATTCTCTTAAAGAACGGATCATCACTGACGTTCTGGTCAACAAAGAGCAATTTTCCGAAATTTATCCTCACCAGGCGGAAGATATTGAAATTTCAGAAATAGAATCATTGGAAATTCAGTCCATGCCGATTAACCAGATGGCCGCAAGCATTACCCAGGAACTTAGAAAAGTAAGCAAGCTGATGAGCGCCGGCTCCCGCGAGATAGCAGCCCTGTTTCGCCGCGCCGATGATTCCGAGGCCCTGGAGCTTTTCCAGGATCTGATGGATGTTACCCGCGATTTCCTTGGGATGATTTCCCTTCTGCGCAATGAGTATGTGGGGGTTGAGGAGGTTATTCCGGAATTTTCGGCCAATGTGGAAAACATTTCAAACCTGCTCAGCGAAATGACCGAGGTACTGGAAAATGAAGACTGGATTCTTCTTTCAGATCTCCTGGAATACGAATTCTTGCCCATAATGGAAAACTGGGAAGAGACCATTTCTTTTATCCAGAACAGCATTGAGAAACAGAACTGACCAAAATCCCGGCGCGCAGCCGAAGGTGGCGCTATGAATAAAGGCATTCGCAAAATTGATGAAGCCCTGCGGCTTGGAGAGCTTGAACTTTCCTGCCTGCAAGCGGGCGAAATAGAGCAGGCGGAAGGATACGCGAAAAGCCGCGCCAGCCTTGTGCGGGAAGCCGGGCAATTCTTCCAGCCCAATGTGGCCGAAGAGTTTAAAAACAAACTTATAGAAATGCATGAATTGCAGGGCAAATTGACAGAAGAGGCCAAAAAACTTCACAGTTCCTTGCAGGAAGAATTCAAACAGGGGAAAAAGCAGGCGAAAGTCCAGCGCGGCTACAACAAGACCCTGACCTCGGGAACAACAGCAATTCCCATGTATATGGACCGCACTTCATAGAGCGGACTAATTTGAAACAGCAATGCGGCGCTTAACCGTGGAAATAACTTCCCCCCCTGTGCCCGCGGGTGAACAGCGCTCCACGCTGGCAGAGCTTTTTGTCAAAAAACTCTCTTTCATGTTAAAATGCTTTGGCCATGAATCCAAAAAGCGGGCAGCCCAGGCTGCCCGCTTTTTTAAATTCCGATCGACACGTAATCCGTCAAAATAATCCCTTAAGCATTTCCAGAACTTCACCTACCGTCTTGTTTCCAGAGATGACCAGAAGAACCAGAAGGGCGAGGCCGCCCAGCAGAAAACTGATTGCCACTCGCGTCAAGCGCACCCATGCGCTTGCTTTCAAGGTGCGGACTTCTTCGGTAGTTTTTCGCGGGGGAGGGGTTGGCGGCATAATAAACTCCTGATTTTTGTGTGCCTGTGCGCTTCTGCGTTCCAACGCGCGCATTTGAAAGATATATTAATCCCAATTATTTTTCAAGGCAAGAAAAGTCCGGAAACAAACTCCAGGGTATTAGAGTATTTCACACTTGAAATGCTCTAGGACAGCCCGACCCAAGAAGGGATGTCCGTGCACGAGGCGTAGGCGGAATTTACTTCCGCCGGCAACGCCGAGTGCGGCGTCTTAAAGTTAATCTGCTCTAGGCCATTTCACACTTGAAATGCCCTGCAAGGAGTTGAAGACAAATCCTTGCCGTCAAATGATTGCAGGAAGGCTTTGCCTCCCGTTAAGCAATCATTTGAGGCGTTAACTGCTCTAAATAACTGCGCCGATCAACAAGTTGTCACAATGAATGGCTTCAAGGTACGGCTCATTGGAGCTCATCAGCTCAGAAAGCTTCCTTCCCTTGATTTGCTGCAATTCCCGGGAATTATAATTGCTGAGCCCCACTCCGACCATGTCTCCGTCCCTGGTCAGCACACGAACCAGGTCGCCCGAATGGAAATCTCCTTCCACTTCAATAATGCCTGCGGGCAACAGGCTGGTTCCCCCTTCGCGCAGGGCCTTCGCGGCCCCGGAGTCGACGAATATTTGCCCGTAAACGTTCTGATTGTATGCCATCCAGAATTTACGGCGGGAAATCCCTCTTACATTGGCGCGAATCCAGGTTCCGACAGATTCACCTTCAAAAGCCCTGATCAAAATTTCCTTTTCCTTGCCGGGCAAAATCATGGTCGGCACGCCAAGCTGGGAAGCCCTTCGCGCCGCAAGCAGCTTTGAATACATGCCCCCGGTGCCAACACTACTTTTACCCCCGCAAAGCCCATCCAGGTCAAGGCTGTGCACGTCCTCCACGCAAGGCATAATCTTGCAGTCCCGGTTCTTTTGCGGGTTGTCGTCAAGCACTCCTCCAACCGTGGTCAAGTTCACGAACAGATCCGCTTCAACCAAGTTAAGCAGCAGGCTGCCCAAAGTATCATTGTCCCCAAACTTCAAAAGTTCCTGCACCGCCACAGTGTCATTTTCATTGATCACCGGAAGCACTCCCCAGGAAAGCAGCTGGGTGAAGGTATTGCGCGCATTCAAAAAACGGTGCCTGTCGCCCAGATCCTCGCGGGTAAGCAGAACTTGGGCCGAAATTATTTCGTGCGCATCAAAAAGCTGGTCATAAGTGTGCATCAGGCGGCTCTGCCCGATGGCCGAGGCGGCCTGTTTGCCCGGAACTCCCTCAATGCTGGCGCCCGATTCCCTTAAAACCGCCCGCCCCGCCGCAACCGCGCCCGACGAAACCAGCACGGCGTTTATGCCTTTTCTGTGCAAAAAAGCCAGCTGGGATACCAGGTTTTTAATCACATTAAGGTCCAGCCCGTGTTCATCAGTGAGCACCGCACTGCCCACTTTAACAACCACGCAACGGGCCTGTCTCATCACTTCCAGTCTTTCACTCTGCCAATCCATAACTGCCCCGCCACCTATTCTTTGGTCCAAATCACTTCGATGCCGGAATAATCCTCGTCATCCAGAAGCTCCCCCTCTTCACTCTCGGATGAAGAGGCAATCTCCCCAAACAACTCTTCCGCCGTGCGCGGACGGACAAAAGCATCACTCACCGGAAGGCTGTCGTTCAGGCTCCACATGGCGTTCTTGAGCTCTTCCAGGCCATCCGTCATTCCATCACTGTTCAGCGCGGAAATGAAAAAGACCCTGCGTCCTTCCTTTGCGGCAACGGCTTTCAGTTCAGCCAGAAATTCTTCATCAAGCAAATCAGTCTTGTTCACCACTTCTATTTGCTTGCGTTCAGCCAGCCTTGGCTCAAACAGCGCGAGTTCCTCATTGATCATCTGAAACCCGGCCCAGGGGTCGTCCAGGCTGATGTCTTCGGCGCTCAGAATATGCACCAGAAAGCGGGTGCGCTCCAAATGCCTGAGAAACCTGTGCCCCAGCCCCTGCCCGGCGTGCGCCCCTTCAATCAGGCCCGGAATGTCGGCAATGACCAGACGGCGCTCATAATTGTCATTATCAAGCATCACGCCCAAATTTGGAACAAGCGTGGTAAAGGGATACGGGGCTATTTTGGGCCTTGCTGCGGAAACCTTTGAGATAAAAGTTGATTTCCCGGCATTTGGAAGCCCCAAAAGCCCGGCGTCGGCCAGAATTTTAAGCTCCAGCCTGAGGGTGAGTTCCTCGCTCGGTCCCCCGGGCTGAGCAAATTTAGGAGCCTGCATGGTGGACGATTTGAAATGTTCGTTTCCCTTGCCGCCCTGGCCGCCCCTGGCAATCACCTCGCATGAATCAAAACTGTTTAGGTCGGCAATCAGGCGTTCGCCTTCCGGCGTCACCGCGTAGACCAGTGTGCCCAGCGGAAGCTCCAGCACCACGTCATTACCGTCCCTTCCGTGCATCTGGCTGCCCTGGCCCGGCTGTCCGTTCTCCGCTTCGTAACGCCTTTTCAGACGGAAGTCGTAAAGCGAAAGCAGCCTCTCCGAGGTCTTCACAATCACGTTTCCGCCAGCGCCCCCGTCGCCGCCATTCGGCCCGCCCCGCGGGATAAACTTCTCGCGCCTGAAAGATATGCAGCCAGCGCCGCCTTTGCCGGCCTTTACCGATATATGCGCCTCATCTACAAATCGCATTGAAAAATCCACTCTTTATGCGGCCAAAAATCTTTTCGGAACATTTTCCCGGCCACCCCTTTCCTCCGCGGTTTACCCCCAGAGAAAGGATAAAATTTGAAATCAAACACCCAATCTCAATCAGACAAAGAAAAAAAGGCGAAAGAAGCATCCGCCTCTTCCGCCTTTAAAAATCTTGATACTGCCAGAAACTAGGCTTCCTGGGGAAGCACATGCACTCTGGTAAGGCTTCTTGTTTTGCGGACGTACTTTTCGTACTTAACCACACCGTCGCAGGTTGCGAAGATGGTGAAGTCCCGGCCCAAGCCCACGCCTTCACCTGGGTGAATTTTAGTTCCCAGCTGGCGAACCAGAATGCTGCCTGCGGAAACGGCCTGCCCGCCAAAAATCTTCACTCCGCGGCGTTGACCCTTACTGTCGCGACCGTTGCGGGTAGACCCGCCTGCTTTCTTATGTGCCATGACTTATATCTCCTTACGCCACAATGGAGTTGATTCTGATAGTGGTGTAATCCTGACGGTGACCCTGCTTGCTGCGGGAGTCTTTACGTCTGCGCTTTTTGAAAACGATAATTTTTTCTCCACGGAAATGGTCTACTACTTCCGCAGTAACTTTAGCGCCTGAAAGATAGGGGGCTCCTACGGAAAAATTGGAACCGCCAACCATCAGCACTTTATCAATGCTGACTTCGCTGCCTGTATCTGCTGCCAGCTTGTCCACTCTGAAGGTTTTGCCTTCAGACACACAAAGCTGTTTACCACCTGTTTCAATAATAGCGTACATTTTACAAATCCTCCAATGAACGGATTTGGACATTTACATCCTTTCAAAGGGTTCGTCAAGCTGTTTGTCAAAAAAAATCACGCCTGAAGAACTATAAATTGCTATAATACCACTCCGCCGACAACGAGAGCCCCTGCGCCACTCCATGCTCCGGGCTGTAGCCGAGCATGCGGGAAGCCTTGTTGATGTCGGCCTGGGAATGACGTACATCGCCTTCACGAAACGGGCCGTATTCCGGTTCTACTTCCGCCGCTTCGGGACGGAAGCGGGCGACCTCTGAACGCAGGGTGTAAAACAATTCGTTCAGGCTGGTGCGCTCGCCCACGGCAACGTTGTATATTTCATTTTTAGAACTGTCTGGGGCGCAAGCGGCCAGAATATTGGCCTGCACGCAATTGTCTATATAGCAGAAATCGCGGGAGGTCTCGCCATCACCGTTTATTACGATCTGTTCCCCTTTCAGCAGGGCGGAAAACCATAGCGGAATCACCGCCGCGTATGCTCCGCAAGGATCCTGGCGCCTGCCGAAGACATTGAAATAGCGAAGCCCTATGCTTTTAAAGCCGTAGCAGGAGGCAAAAACCTCCCCGTAAAGCTCGTTCACATATTTGGTGAGGGCGTAGGGAGAAAGAGGCTTGCCTATTTTATCCTCCCGCTTGGGCAAAGTGGGTTCGTCGCCATAGGTTGAAGACGAAGCCGCGTAAACAAACCCGGAGGCTCCGGCGTCACGCGCGGCCACCAGCATGTTCAGGTGCCCGGTGATATTGCAGTCGTTGGAAAGCTGCGGTTCGACGATGGAGCGGGGCACAGAGCCGAGAGCCGCCTGATGAAGCACATAGTCCACCCCTTCACAGGCATTGGCGCAGCATGCCGGATCGCGCACATCCCCGCGGATGAACGTAAAATTATTCCATCTCTCCGGCCCCGCAATGTCCTGCACCATGTCCAGATTATGCTGATAGCCGGCCATAAAATTGTCGAGCCCCACCACTTTCTGATCAAGCTGCAACAAAGTTTCCAGAAGATTTGATCCGATAAAGCCGGCAACCCCGGTTATCAGCCAGGTTTTCGGCTCTTTCCGAAGTTTTTCGCACAATTTACTGTATCTGGGCATTTTGAACTCCTTCACATTCCGCACCCGTATTTTGAAAGAACGCCAACATATTAGCAAAATTATCCGGATGGGTACAGAATTATTGCAAGCTTGCTCCCGGAACGCTTGCAGTGTTATCCGCCGATGTGGTATATAGCACCAGCCAGCCTCAACAACAGGAAGTGATCAACATGCGCATTGTAATTATGGGCAGCCAGGCGCGCTCGATGGCCAATTTCTGGCCCACGCTAATTAAAATGCTTGTGGAAGCCAGACACGAAGTGGTGTGTTTTGTGCCCGACACAAGCGAAGAGGCGGACAGGCGGGCGATTATCCGCCTCAAATCCTGGGGGGCCTTGGTAAGGCCCGTTCCCATGAACAGGCGCGGGCTCAACCCGGTTGCCGACCTGCGCTCGCTCTATCTGCTCTGGCGGGAACTGCGCCGGATAAAGCCCGATGTGTTCTTCGGCTATGCGATAAAACCGGTCATTTACGGAACCATTGCCGCATGGCTCGCATCTGTTCCCTCCCGCTTCGCCATGATTACCGGCCTGGGATACACCTTTGAGGCCGACAACCTGCCCAAGCGGGTTCTTACCCTGGCAGCGTCGTGCCTTTATAAATTCGCATTAAAGCACTGCAAGACCGTTTTTTTCCAGAATCGCGACGATCTCGCCCATTTTCAAAAGCTGGGGATACTGCCCAAGGAACCTAAGCCGGGCCAGATTGGAATGCTGCGTGGAACCGGGGTAGACATCGGGCATTTCGAATTTTGCCCACCCAAGCTTTCTCCCGTCACTTTCCTTCTGGTGGGCCGTCTGGTTGAAGCAAAGGGCATAAGAGAATTTGCCGGAGCCGCAAGTCAGCTTGGCAGGGACTACTCCGATCAGGCCGTTTTCCAAATTCTAGGGCCGGCGGAAAGCGGGCCGGGCAGCGTTCCGCTGGATGAAGTAAAGGCTTGGGCGCAGGGAGGCTTTCTTGAATATCTGGGCGCAACCGATGATGTGCGCCCGTTTATCAGAGAGGCCAGCGTGATGGTGCTGCCTTCCTACCGGGAGGGGCTCCCCACATCCATTATGGAAGGGATGAGCATGGGCCGCCCGGCCGTGGTGGCGGATGTGCCCGGTTGCCGTGAACTGGTGGTGGAGGGAGTGAACGGGTTTATGGTTCCGGTAAGAAACACCTCTGCGCTGGCGGAAGCCATGGAAAAATTTGTGAAACAACCGGACTTGATCGCCAGTTTTGGCA
>CAZJFJ010000002.1:21339-62533 GCA_964545305.1 uncultured Desulfovibrionaceae bacterium | reverse complement strand
CGGCGGTCTCACCCGCGAGCGCGCCGGATTTGAAGTACGCGACGTGCACACCTCGCACTACGGGCGCATCTGCCCGATTGAAACCCCGGAAGGCCCGAACATCGGCCTTATCGTATCCTTGACCACATACGCCAAGGTAAATGACTACGGCTTCATTGAAACCCCCTACCGGGTGGTGAAAAACGGACGCGTTACCAATGAGATAGTATATCTGGACGCCTCGGCCGAAGCCAACGAAGTCATCGCCCAGGCCGATGCCCCGCTGGATGCGGAAGGCAATTTCACCAGCACCCATCTTACCGCCCGCATAGTAGGCGATGTTCTTACCATGCTGCCTGAGGAAATCACCTTGATGGACATTTCCCCCAGCCAGATGGTGTCCATTTCCGCCGCGCTGATTCCCTTCCTTGAACACGACGATGCCAACCGCGCTCTGATGGGTTCGAACATGCAGCGTCAGGCCGTTCCTCTTCTGCGCAACGAACAGCCTCTGGTGGGAACCGGAATGGAAGGCGATGTGGCCCAGGACTCCGGAGCCTGCATTGTTGCAGAAGCCCCCGGCGTAGTCCGCTTTGTTGACGCGGAGAGAATCATCGTTTCCTACGAGCCGGACGGCAGCCCCAACGGATTATATGCGGAAACAGGCGGAGTACACACGTACACCCTCCAGAAATACCATAAATCCAACCAGAACTCCTGCTTCGGGCAGCGCCCCACCTGCCTGCCCGGCCAGATCGTGAAGGAAGGAGACATCCTGGCCGATGGCCCCGGCATTGAGGACGGCGAACTCGCCCTTGGGAAAAACCTGCGCGTAGCCTTCATGCCCTGGTGCGGCTACAACTTTGAAGACTCGATCCTGATTTCCGAACGCTGCGTCAAGGAAGACACCTTCACCTCAGTTCACATTGAGGAATTTGAAGTGGTAGCCCGCGACACCAAGCTTGGCCCGGAGGAAATTACCAGAGACATTCCCAACGTGGGCGAGGACATGCTTAAAAACCTCGACGAGAGCGGAATTATCCGCCTTGGCGCGAACGTCAAGGCAGAAGACATTCTGGTGGGCAAAATCACCCCCAAAGGGGAAACCCAGCTTACTCCGGAAGAAAAGCTTTTGCGCGCCATATTCGGCGACAAGGCCCGCGATGTGAAAAACACCTCGCTTAAGGTTCCTCCGGGAATTGAAGGAACCGTCATTGAGGTAAAGGTCTTCAACCGCCGCTCCGGAGACAAAGACGAGCGCACGCTTGATATTGAAGACTTTGAACTCGACAAGCTCGGGCAAAAGGAAGCCGACCACGTTCATGCCCTTACAGATGCTGTGCGTGAAAAAATCATTGCCGCCGCAAAAGGCGACAAAACAGCAACCGCCATTTCCGGAGTTAAAAAAGGTGAAGTAATTCTGGAATCAGGCGTTGAGGCCACTGCCGAGAATCTCGCCGGTGTCCCGGTCAAAAAACTTGCCGGAGTCTTTAAGGGAAAAGCCGTTAATGACGAAGTTTCCAAAATACTCAACGAGTATGACTCCCAAATAGCCTTCATTCAGGAACTGTATGAATCCAAACGCGAAAAAGTGACGGAAGGAGATGACCTGCCGCCCGGCGTGATCAAGATGATCAAGGTCTATATCGCGGTCAAACGCAAGCTCGCTGTGGGCGACAAGATGGCCGGACGTCACGGAAACAAGGGCGTTGTGTCCAACATTCTTCCGATTGAGGACATGCCCTTCTTCGCCGACGGCACTCACATCGATATCGTGCTCAACCCCCTTGGCGTGCCTTCCCGTATGAACATAGGCCAGATTATGGAAACACACCTTGGCTGGGCCTCCAAAGAACTCGGCGCCCAGATGGCCGCACTGATTGATTCCGGGGCGGCCATGCAGGGCGTGCGCGAGGATGTGAAAGCCATGTTCGCCTCCAAACAGGTTGATGAAATGGTTGACGGCATGGATGACGAAAGCCTGCGCAAGGCCGTGCTCAAACTGCGCGAAGGCATTGTTTCGAAAACTCCGGTGTTTGATGGAGCGACCGAAGAAGAAATCTGGGCATGGCTGGAAAAAGCAGGGCTGCCCAATGACGGCAAAACCGTGCTTTATGACGGGCGCACCGGCAACCCTTTCCACAGCCGCGTGACCACCGGAATTATGTATATGCTCAAACTCCACCACCTGGTTGATGAGAAAATTCACGCCCGGTCTACCGGCCCCTACTCGCTGGTTACCCAGCAGCCGCTTGGCGGTAAAGCCCAGTTCGGCGGCCAGAGGCTTGGGGAAATGGAAGTATGGGCGCTTGAGGCCTACGGCGCTGCCTACCTCCTGCAGGAATTCCTCACCGTTAAATCCGACGATGTGACCGGACGCGTAAAAATGTATGAAAAAATTGTCAAAGGCGACAATTTCCTTGAAGCCGGCCTGCCCGAATCCTTCAATGTTCTGGTCAAGGAATTGATGTCTCTTGGCCTCGACGTGACCCTGCATCAGGAAGAAGACAAGAAGAAGGGCAAGCGCATGGAATTCTTTGAGCAAACCCTTGAGGGAAGCCGCCTTTCCGACCGGGAAGAACGAAGCTCCATTGCCGAACGCTTCCGTGAGCCGGAAGTGCTTGTTGACGACAGTGAATACCTTCCCGATGACACGGACGAACCCGCGCCGGAGGGTGAAGAAGAATAATCTCCGGCAAGACTGGTTCGGCAAAAACAAGTGTAAGAAAGCCACCTTTTATTTAAAAGGATCACAAATATGAGTTTGGACGAATTATTCAGCGTAAGAGGCTCCTCCACCAATGTGGCCAATATCGCTAACATCAAGAATCTTAAGGCTATACAGATTTCCATAGCCTCTCCGGAAGTAATCCGGGAATGGTCGTATGGTGAGGTAAAAAAGCCTGAAACCATCAACTACCGCACCTTCAAGCCGGAACGGGACGGCCTTTTCTGCGCCAAAATTTTCGGCCCGGTAAAGGACTACGAGTGCAACTGCGGAAAATACAAGCGCATGAAGCACCGCGGTATCGTCTGTGAAAAATGCGGCGTTGAAGTCATCGCGTCCAAAGTTCGCCGCGAGCGCATGGGGCACATTCAATTGGCAGCCCCGGTGGCGCACATCTGGTTTCTGAAGACTCTGCCCTCAAAAATCGGCACATTGCTCGACATGACCATGGCCGATCTTGAAAAGGTGCTCTATTTCGACTCCTACATCGTTCTGAATCCGGGAGAGACCAATCTTTCCAAGATGCAGGTCATTTCCGAAGACCAGTACATGCAGGTGGTTGACCGCTTCGGCGAAGAAGCCTGCACTGTAGGCATGGGCGCCGAAGCTGTGCGCACCCTTCTGGAAGAAATAAACCTGGAGGAGCTAAAAAACGAATTGCGCACGGAATCGCAGGCCACACGCTCCCAGACCAAGAAAAAGAAGTTGACCAAGCGTCTTAAGGTTGTCGAGGCATTCATCGATTCCAACAACAAACCGGAATGGATGGTTCTCGAAGTCGTTCCAGTTATCCCGCCGGAGCTGCGTCCTCTGGTTCCGTTGGATGGCGGACGCTTCGCCACGTCCGATCTTAACGATCTTTACCGCCGCGTCATAAACCGCAACAACCGTTTGAAACGCCTGATGGAGCTTGGGGCGCCGGAAATAATCATCCGCAACGAAAAACGCATGCTCCAGGAAGCCGTGGACGCGCTGTTCGACAACGGACGCCGAGGACGCGCCATCACCGGCACGAACGGACGCCCGCTCAAATCCTTGTCCGACATGATCAAGGGCAAACAAGGCCGCTTCCGCCAGAACCTGCTCGGAAAGCGCGTTGACTATTCGGGCCGTTCCGTAATCGTGGTAGGGCCGAAGCTCAAGCTGCACCAGTGCGGCCTGCCCAAAGAAATGGCGCTGGAGCTGTTCAAGCCCTTCATCTACTCGAAGCTTGAACACAGAGGGCTCGCCTCCACAATCAAAAGCGCCAAAAAGATGGTTGAGCGCGAAGAGCTGGTGGTGTGGGATATTCTTGAAGAGGTTGTGCGCGAGTATCCTATTCTGCTGAACCGCGCCCCCACCCTGCACCGTCTGGGTATTCAGGCGTTTGAGCCTTTGCTGGTTGAAGGGAAAGCCATTCAGCTTCACCCGCTTGTGTGCTCCGCTTACAACGCCGACTTCGATGGCGACCAAATGGCTGTGCACCTGCCCCTTTCAATTGAAGCCCAAATAGAATGCCGCGTGCTGATGATGAGCACCAACAACATCCTTTCACCAGCCAACGGCAGCCCGATTATTGTACCCAGCCAGGATATTGTGCTTGGTCTTTACTATATGACGGTGCCCCGTTCCTTTGAAAAAGGAGAAGGGATGACCTTCTGCGCCCCTTGGGAAGTCATTGCGGCGTATGACGCCGGGGTAGTGGCTTTACAGGCAAAAATCAAGGTGCGCATGGAAGACGGCGTTGTTGTTGACACCACCCCCGGCCGCATTTTGATCTGGGAAACGCTGCCCAAGAAAATTCCTTTCGCAAACGTGAACTGCGTGCTGAACAAAAAAGCCATCGGCCGTCTGGTCGGCGAGGCACATGCCAACGCCGGCGCCAAAACCACGGTTATCCTTTGCGACCGCCTGAAAGACATCGGCTATGAATTCGCCACCCAGGCAGGAATCACCATCGGAGTGAAAGACCTGCGCATTCCCGAAAAGAAAAAGAACATTATCGGCACCAGCCAGGCGGAAGTGGATAACATTGAACAACAGTACCGTGACGGCATCATTACCCGCACGGAAAAGTATAACAAGGTGGTTGACGTGTGGACACGCGCCACTCAGGACGTTTCATCTGAAATGATAGCCGAGATTTCACACGACAGCGTTGTGGACCCGGTAAGCGGAAAAGAAGCGCAGGACTCCTCGCTCAATCCCATTTTCATGATGAGCGCATCCGGGGCCAGAGGGAACCAGGACCAGATGAGACAGCTTGCCGGTATGCGCGGCCTGATGGCCAAGCCGTCCGGTGAAATCATTGAGACCCCCATTACCTCTTCCTTCCGTGAGGGGCTTACTGTTCTGCAGTATTTCACCTCCACTCACGGGGCACGTAAGGGCCTTGCCGACACCGCACTGAAAACCGCCAACTCGGGATATCTCACCCGCCGTCTTGTAGACGTGGTTCAAGATGTTATCGTATCAGATCTTGACTGCGGCACCGTGGACGGGATTGATATTGCCCCGGTAATCAAGGGCGGAGACATCAAAGTAAGCCTTGCCGACCAGATTCTGGGCAGAGTGCTGCTCTACCCGATTTACGACCTGGAAACCAGAGAAGAGCTGTTTTCGGCCAATACCCTGATCAACGAAAAAATTGCCTCAGAAATTGAAGCCAGCGGCCTGAGCTCGGTAACCATCCGTTCGCCCCTGACCTGTCAGTCTGAACGCGGAGTTTGCTGCCACTGTTACGGCCGCGACCTTGCCCGCGGGCATATGGTGAACATTGGGGAAACCGTTGGCATCATTGCAGCCCAGTCTATTGGCGAACCCGGAACCCAGCTGACCATGCGCACCTTCCACATCGGTGGTACAGCCTCCCGTGAAATCGAACGTTCTACCATAGAAAACCAGCATGCCGGACGCATTGTGATGTCCCGTGTAAAAAGTGTAACCAACCGTGAAGGCCAGGTAATGGTGCTTGGCAAGAGCGGGCAGATTTCAATTGTGGACGAACAAGGCCGCGAGCGGGAAAAATACCTGCTGCCCAGCGGCGCCAAGCTGTTTGTTTCTGAAGGCCAGGAAGTTAAGAAAAGCACGCTCCTTGCCGAATGGGACCCCTTCAACGAACCGTTTGTTGCAGAACTTGACGGCTCAATCAAGTTTACAGACATCGTTGACGGCAAGACCTATCAGGAAAAGACTGATGACGCCACAAAGATGAGCACCATCTCAATTATTGAATACCGCACGACCAACTACCGCCCCTCCATTTCAATCACGGACGACAAGGGCGAGGTGAAAATGCGCGAAGGCACCAACCTGCCTGCGGTGTATTCCTTGCCTGTGGGCGCGATTCTCATGGTGCGCGACAAAGAAGAGGTCGTGGCCGGCGACGTGATTGCCCGTAAGCCGCGCGAAACCTCGAAAACCAAGGACATTGTTGGTGGTCTGCCGCGTGTAGCCGAGCTTTTCGAAGTCCGCAAGCCAAAAGATATTGCCGTTGTTTCTGAAATTGACGGTATTGTCTCATTCTCCGGTGAAACCAAGGGCAAGCGCAAAATCACCGTTTCCCCGGAAGCGGGAGAAGCCAAGGAATACCTCATTCCCAAAGGCAAACACATTACTGTTTCCGATGGAGACTTTGTGGAAGCAGGTGAAATGCTGACCGAAGGCCACCCGGAGTTGCACGACATTTTGTCCATCAAGGGAGAAAAGTTCCTTGCCTCTTACCTGGTGGATGAAATTCAGGATGTTTACCGCTTCCAGGGTGTTGGCATTGACGACAAGCATATTGAAGTGATTGTGCGCCAGATGCTCAAAAAGGTAAGCATTACCGATCCCGGCGACACCACCTTCCTGGTGGACGAGCAGGTGGACAAAGCCGAATTCAAGGATGAGAACGCCAGGGTTATTGCCGAAGGCGGCCAGCCCGCCCAGGCCCATTCTCTGGTGCTCGGCATCACCCAGGCTTCACTGACCACCTCGTCCTTCATTTCGGCGGCCTCGTTCCAGGAAACCACCAAGGTTCTCACCGAAGCGGCCCTGCGCGGCAAAATGGACAATCTCCGCGGGCTTAAGGAAAACGTGATTGTCGGGCGCCTGATTCCGGCCGGTACCGGGTACCGGGAATATGTATATTCCGACATAGATGTTCCGGAGCAGAAGGAAAAACCGGACAAATTCCTGGAAGACCTGGAAGAAGATCCGCTGCTGGTTGACATCAACCTGCCCGCAGCCGGATAATTAAAAAGTTGAAGCGGAGGGCAAAAGCCCTCCGCTTTCCTTCACATGTCAACCAATTATTCTGCCGGGCCAATGATGCTGAGCTTATTTTCCAAAGCTTCAATCCGAATATTGGGCGTTTTTCTTTGCCTGCTGCTTTTCGCGGGAAATTCGCCTGCCGAGCCTGTTTCCGGTCAGGAGCGTAAAGCGGAAACAAGAACATCGTCCGCTGCGCCAACATCTGCGCCGGCTCCCTCATTTGTACTGCGAAATTTCTACCTGTCGGGCAATGAAACCCTGCTTACAGCCAGGCTATCCGTTGCCATCAGCAACCTTGGCTATCTGCAGGACATTCTGAGAGACGGGGCCAGGCTGTCCATAGAGTGCGACTCTGCGCTCTACCGCAAGCGGACCTTCTGGCGAAACGCGCTGATTGCAGAACGCCATTTCGCATCAAGCTTAAGATACAACCCTCTGCACAGAAATTTTATCCTTTTCTCCGAAAATAAAAACTCGATTACAAATGCAGAATTGCCTGCCCTTTTGCTAAGCACTTGGGGAAATCTGGAAATGCCCCTTGCAAATTTGAACGATCTTGAAAACGGCGAAACTTATGTGGCTGTAGTCTCGCTTACCCTGAAACATGAAGAAATGCCGCCCTGGCTTGGAGAAAATGTTCTTTTCTGGTCGGACACAATTATCCCCAGGCAGGAATATAAGCTTGAATTTGAATACTGATTCAAGGTAAGACAGATGTCATGGCTGACGAACATACCATAATAACCATAGCCCCAAAAACTGAGGCCGATAAAAAAAGAAAGCGCAAGGAGCTGATTATAGGCGTGCTTGCCTTTCTTATGGTTATAGGGCTGACCACTCTCACCCTGTCTTTGGTGGGCGTGGAATCAATGATGTTTTTTGTTCTTCTGAACATAAACATCCTGCTCCTTGCGCTTGTTCTGTTTCTGGTTATCCGCAACGGCATAAAACTGCTGCTTGAACGGCGCCGGGGAGTTTTGGGCTCACGTCTGCGCACACGTCTGGTAGTTACCTTCATGCTGCTTTCACTCATCCCCACCACCATGATGTTCATCGCCTCCACCCGCGCGGTGCAAAGCTCGGTGGACTACTGGTTCCGGAACCGGGTGGACTCGTATATTCAAATGGCCCTGAGCATAGGCGCCCAGTATGTGGACAGCGTGTCTGGTTTTTTGCAAACCCAGTGTATTTCCATGCAAGAAGAGCTTCAGGCGAAAAACATTTCCCCGGCTTCCGAAGAAATGACCCGTTTTCTTGAGGGGCGCAAACACGAATTGCCCTATGCCCTGATCGGACTGGCTATGGCGGACGGAAAAACTTTGAACTGGGATTTCAAAGGTGATGCCCAACTGGCCTGGGATGAGGCAAAAGCAAGAATAAACTGGAATGACTGGCTAAACGGGAACACCTACCGCAGCATTTTCCAGCCCGGTCAGGATGGCGATTATATTTTCGGGCTGCAGCCGCTGCCCGAGATCGGAGACGACAAGACCCCGGGATTTCTGGTGCTCTCCCTCCGCCTGGAGCAGGGAACTCTTTACCGCCTCGACAATCTCGCCAGAGGAAGCAGCGAATACCGGGACCTCAAGGAACTGCGCCGCCCGTTCAAAAGCACTTTTTACTTCTTTCTGGCCCTGATCGCCCTGATTATCATCTTGGGCGCAATGTGGGTCGGCTTCCGCCTGTCCAAACAGCTGACACAGCCTTTACAGGCATTGATGGAAGGCACTGAACGCATCGCCAAAGGCGACCTTTCCATTCGTTTTGACGACCGGGGCACTGATGAAGTGGCTCTTTTGATCCAGTCGTTCAACCGGATGACTGACGATTTGGAGCAAAGCACCATGCGCATCAGGGCCAGCAATGAAAAACTTGCCGACCGGACCCAGTATATTGAAGCAGTGCTGAACAGTGTGGCGGCGGGCGTAATTTCCCTGGATACAGAAGAGCGGATCAGCACAGTCAACAAAGCGGCCTGCATAATTTTTGAACTCAGGCCCGAAGATTTCATCGGCAAACACCCTTCCGAGCTTTTGCGAGGCAAGCCTGCGGAAACAGTCAAAATTCTGCTTGAACAGGTGCGCCGCACTCCAGGGCTGCCCCAACAGCGCCAGCTGAACATCACCTTGAGGGACAGGAAATGGAAGCTTCTGATCAGTTGCACTGCTCTGGTTGGAGTGGAAGGGACATTTAACGGAGTAGTGGCAATTTTCGAGGACATCACCGACCTGGAAAAAGCGCAGCGCATGGCCGCCTGGCGGGAAGTGGCCCGCAGGATTGCTCATGAAATAAAAAACCCGCTCACCCCGATCAAACTTTCCGCCCAGCGCCTTGAACGCAAGTTCGGGCAGGAAGTGAACAACCCCACTTTCAGCCAGTGCACCGAACTGATTGTAAGTCAGGTTGAAAAGCTGCAGCAGATGGTGGAAGAATTTTCAAGCTTCGCTAAACTTCCCGAAGTCTCTCCCAAAACAGGAAGCCTCAAACCCTTGCTTGAAGAGCTGACTTTGTTTTTTGCCACAAGCCACAGCAAGATTGCCTGGGAACTGACGCTGGACCCCAACCTGCCTGCGATAGAAATGGACCAGAACGCATTGCACCGCGCCATCATGAATATTCTTACAAACGCAGTTGAAGCGCTGGAGGAAACCCCTGCCCCCGCCGTAAAAATCAAGGCGTCATACCGCCCGGAACAAAGCATGGTGCAAATAGAGATAGAAGATAACGGCGCGGGGCTTTCCCCCGAAGAGCTGGACCGTCTGTTTGAACCATATTTTTCCCACAAAAAAGACGGCACCGGGCTTGGCCTCGCTATTGTGAAGTCGATCGTAAGCGATCATCAAGGGTATGTGCGCGCCAGAAACAACCCGGCGGGCGGGGCGGTCATCAGCATTGAGCTGCCGGTGGACGAAAGCTAGCGCATTTTAACATTGAAAAATTATTTTTGACAAAACGCTCTGGCGGGTCGAGCTGCGCCGCCCGCTCCGCAGGCGGGATTCACTTCCAGAGTTGCTTCAGCTGTAGACAAATTTGAGTCGTAAGGATGAAGACAGCAACGCTAAACGCCGAAGGGGCGTCTCAAAAATAATCTGCTTTAGCGCAGATTATTTTTTAAGCCCTGTCTTTTAAAATGCCTGGCAAAATTCAGTATGGCTGCCGGGCCAGATCTTTTACTAATGAATTAAAGAATTCAGGCATTGAAGTGAGTTAGAGCATTTCAGGCTTGAAATGCTCTGCAAGGATTTGTCTTCAAATCCTTGCAGCCAAATGATTGCAGGGAGGCTTTGCCCCCCGTTAAGCAATCCTTTGAGGCGTTAACTGCTCTAGTGATACCCCGCTTCATGGCGGATTATCTTTCGCCCTCCGCTTCCTTCGCCCCCGAGGGAGTCGAACTCCGCAAAAAGCATGAAATACCCGAAACTGACGTAAAAGCTGCGGTCGTCAAGTTGGGTGGGGCTGTCTACATTAAACCGGAACTCCAGCGCTTTGTCCACTGGAAGCCCCGCGGGGTAATCGAGTTTGTGCTGCTCAAGAATCCGCCCGCTCTGGTCGGTAAGATAAAGCACAATAGAAGCCTGTTCGTAATATTTCACCCAGCCTGGCAAAGCTCCCGGCCGGACAGCGGCAATTCCCCTGCACACGGCCTGGCCATCCACTGTTTCCCCAACATAGCTGAAATCAAAAACATTAGTTTGCTGCAAAATAGGTCTGTCAATCTGCCAGGGATTGCCCGTGCTGTGAGTGGCGGAATATTGCTGGCACCCCAATGCGCCCACACTTAAAAATACGGAACAGGCAAAGACCGGCGCAAGCCTGAAAAAAGAGAGAAACCATTTATTGAGCGGATTTTGCCCAAGAATCGTTTCTCTCTGAACAGATGTTGCCTTAATCATGTGATTTTTATACTAGTTTTTCAACCACTCCACAATAGCCTGAGCACATTCTTCCGGGTTGAGTTCGTCGGCGTGCAGGGTGTAATCCGCATATGCGTTATACAGGGCATAGCGTTCGGCAATCAGATCCTCAATGGTCTGGCCGGGGGCTATGGCCAGCCCGCGGTTGGGGTTGCGGGAAATGCGCTCAAGAATTATGGGGGTGCTCACTTCCATGAATACAACCGGGCCGAGGGTTGCCAGGTGGTCCATAGCCGCTTTGCGGTACACAACACTTCCGCCGGTAGACAGGATAGTGCGCTCGGTCTTTACCTTGCAAAGCACGGAACATTCCACATCCAAAAATTCTTCCTTGCTCATCATGTCAGTTACGGCCTGCAAATTGGTCCCGTAAACTGCTTCAATGAGGTGATCCGTGTCCACCTGCACCCAGCCCATCAGCTTGGCCAAGGCCCGGCCCACAGTGGTTTTTCCGGCTCCGGCCATTCCGATCAGAGTGACGCAGCCATCTTCGCGGACCCGGCTGTAATTTGAAACAAAGTTAGTGCATGGTGAAATTGAAGACGAAGCGGCATTTGAAGAAGCATTATTCATAATCACAACCTGTAAATGTTGAACAGGCAGGCTTGAATAATCGAGCCTGCCTGTCTTCTGCAATATCGAACCAGATTAACGCTTTGAGTACTGGAAGCGGGCGCGAGCCGAACGCTGACCGTACTTTTTACGTTCTTTGGCGCGGGAGTCACGGGTAAGGAACCCGGCCTTTTTAAGCATGCCGCGCAAATTTTCATCAACAGTTAAAAGCGCGCGGGAAATGCCGTGCCGAACCGCTTCGGCCTGACCGGAAACACCGCCCCCGGCTACAACCACCTTAATGTCGAAACGTTCGCCCATCTTGGTGAGCTGCAAGGGCTGACGGATAATCATCTGCAAGGTCTTGCGCGGAAAATATTCTTCAAACGGGCGGTTGTTCACAATAATCTGCCCGGAACCGGGGTAAAGCCTGGTTCTGGCGGTTGCGCTCTTACGCCTGCCTGTGCCGTAATTGAATTCTGTGCTCATTGTTATTCTCCAGAAGCCCGTTAGCAGTCAAAGTTAAGGGGCTGAGGATTTTGAGCGGTATGAGGATGCTCCCCGCCGCTGTATATCTTAAGTTTCTTCAGCATGGCGCGGCCCAAACGGTTTTTGGGAAGCATGCCCTTAACGGCCTTCTCAAGCACCTGATCGGGCTTGTTGTCCAAAAGTTCGCGCAGGGTGTTGCAGTAAATTCCGCCGGGGTATCCGGTGTGGCGCCAATATTTCTTATTGTCGAGCTTGGCCCCGGTTACGCGCACCTTTTCGCAGTTGACCACAACTATAAAGTCGCCATTATCCATGTGCGGCGCGAATTCGGGCTTATGCTTGCCGCGCAGACGATGTGCTATCTGGCTAGCCAGACGGCCCAGAGTCTTGTTGCTGGCGTCAACGACAAACCAGTCTCTCTGAATGTCTTTGGGCGTTGGTGTAAAAGTTTTCATGCCTATTGCTCCTTAACAAGCTGGAAAGAGATTGCTTGTAAGCTGTTTGCAATCAATTGTCAAGTGTAAAGGCTTCCAAACTAAAATTGTATTGCCAATTTCAATCTGAAGCTATTTCAAAATTGCTGTCCAGGCCAACCGAGCAGTAACGGGGAATGCTGCCAGCACACAGGCCGTTTGCGGAAAAAGCTTGAGCTTTGCCCCCGCAGGGCTTATGGTTATTCTGGCAATGCTCTGAATCGGGCCAGAGACATATACACTCAACCGTATAAAACTGCAACTAAATTCGGCAAAAATGAAAGGCATAAGAAAAAATTTTTTACAGTTCATCTTTTCAGGCGCCTATATGAAGCGCTGGAACGACAAACTCCGCGCCATGGACATGTATGAGGTGGACAAGCAAGCCCATAAAATGATTGTTGCCTGGCTTCTTCTGGTCATTAACTCGCGGGGAAAGCCAGAGGAAGAACGCCTTGAGCTGGCCCGCAAGGTGGTGGAAGGCGGAATTTTCGACTATTTCTATCGCCTGGTCATCACCGACATCAAACCCCCGGTATTCTACAAAATAAAAGAAGACAAAGAGCATTACCGCGCCCTGTCCAACTGGGTGCTGAGCGAGCTCGACCCGATGCTTTCATCCCTGCCTGACGGGGTGAAGCAGCGGTTTGAAAAATGGCTGGACAGAAAAATCGAGGAAAACCCGTGCGATCTGGCTGGACGCATCCTTGATGCCGCCCACACTTATGCCTCTTCATGGGAATTCAGCATTATTAAAGAGCTTAACAGCTTTGATGAAGAAATTCCCTTAATAGATGCCTCTTTCAACGAAAAGCAGGTCGGCTTTGCCGATTTGCCGGGTGCGGAAGAGTTGGGAACAGAGCCCCCGCATAAGGCCCTGGGCAAGTTTGCCGCGCTTTGCGGCCAGTTGCGCTTTCAGGCCCGCTGGTCACAAACCCCCCGCGTTCCGGAAACATCGGTAATGGGGCACATGTTCATGGTGGGCTGCTACGCCTATTTTTACAGCCTTTCCATTGGAGCCTGCCGCGCCAGAGCGCTGAACAACTTTTTCGCAGGGCTGTTTCATGACCTGCCGGAACTGCTTACCCGCGACATCATCTCGCCGGTGAAAAGATCGTTCAAGGAGCTGGACAAACTGCTGCAAGAATATGAAAGGCAGCAGATGGAAAGCCACGTTTTCACCCCGCTGAAGAAAGACAACCACAAAGACATCGTGGAAAAACTCGCCTACTATCTTGGCCTTGAAACCGGATCGGAATTCCACTCCTCCATAATAGAAAAGGGGAAAATCAGGCAAGTCAGCTTTGACGAATTGCATGACGAGTACAACCGGGACGAGCTGGACCCCAAGGACGGTGAGCTGCTGAAAATGTGCGATGAGCTGGCGGCTTTTCTGGAGGCTTACACTTCGATCCGCAACGGCGTGGCCTCTCCGGAACTGGAAGAAGCCATGTGGAGGCTCAAAGGCCGCAAGTCTGAAGACAACCGGCTGGCCAGGGATATGCGGGCCATCCTCGCCGATTTCGATTAAACCAGCTTAAGACGTTTCAATTTTTAAATTATATTTTCAGACAGAATGCCCTGGCAAAACGGGCAGTGCAGCCAAGCGCGCAGGCGCAGGCGGGCAGTTCCGCAGGACAGCGGTATTGCACAAAGGAGCAAAACGGCTTTAGCCGCAGGGCAAGGCACAGGATGCGCCGAAGGCCATTCAGTTCCGCCGTCGCTTCAGCCATAGATGAATCTTTGAGGCACACGGATGAAGACAGCAACGCTAAGCACCGAAGGGGGCGTCTCAAAATCAACCTGCTCCACACACTGCCGCTTTGATTCGTGCAGGCGCGAAACCTTGCACCAAAAAACTCCAAACCTGTGCTCCGCCGCTATGTCGCAGCTTGCAAATAGGCCTGTTTAAGAAGAGGGTCGTCCATTTTTTCAGCAAGCAGCAGATACATGAAGCGGAGATAATCGTTTTTGATTTCTTTGGACCGCGCATGGCGGCCGGCTATGATGTGCCGGTAATCAAGACCGTCCTGCTCATATTTTTGGTAGGGCGAAGGCTTCGGCTTGCGCCCCAGGCTTAAAAGAAGGGAAGTGAATGCCTCGGCCCTGTGAATGGCCCGGTGGCGCGAATTTACCTTTGCGAATCCGGATTTTGCGGCAGCAGCGCAAGCAAGGGGCTTGCCCAAAAGCTCTCTGGCCCTGTTCAGGGCGCTGCCCCAGTTGTTCATTTCGTAAACAAACAGATCCTTGTCAATTTCAAACATCTCATCCAGCCCGTGCCCCACTTTGGGGGTAAGCAGCACGCCGCCGCAGCCCAAGGCCTCGAACACCCTGAAGTTAAGATCACCAAGCTCGCAATGATTCAGCACTATCTTTGTTTTGGGGTAAAGCTCGCGGTAATTGCCCCGGGTAATTTCAAAATTGGGCAGAACCCCGGAAAGGGCCTGCATGAAATCTTTTCTGCGGGGGGTATTTTCCGAGTCAACCGTGCCCACAAAAAGCAAATCCCACTCCCGCCCGGCAAGGGAAACAGCCAATGCATCAAGCCCGGCCTCTTTGAACAGCTCCGGCTCCAGGGGCAAATCCTCCCCTTTGGCAAAAGGAGGCGCATGCACCACCCTGTCGTCCGGCAAAATCATCTTCTGAAACAGCGAAACATGGTCTTTAAGGCTGACCAGGCAGAGATCAAACCCCTGGGCATAATAAGGATAGTATGAATGGATGTGCGAATCCACACAGTAAAACACCGTCAGGCATGGAAAATCCTCCATTCCCAGAACAAAAGGCGGGCGGCTTTTATCCGCCACCACAAGAACATCCGGAGGGCCGTCCGCAATCTCCGCCAAATCTTGCCAATGGAATACGGCCGTGTGCTCAAAGTTGTGAAAACGCAAATCCCATCCGCATTTTCCCATGTCCCCGGCAAAAAAAGGGCTGCCTATCCAAAGAAGTTTCAGCATGTTGCAGGCCGATAAAACCTTGTTAAGTTGCTGCCTAAAAGGTATAGTAGGCTGTCAGGCCAGCCGTGCTCGGCCAGCCTAAGCGCAATGTACATTAAAATCATTCGGGCTGCAAACTGAAAGCTGCTTCTGTTTGCCTCGTCCCCCATATAGATATATGACGAGAAAAATACGCCAACTGTTCCGGAAAACTGTTAAAATAACAGCTGTTTTCGCTGGCGTTGTGGCAATTCTCTCACTTGCCGCCTATTTTTTTCTGCCCGCCATTCTGGAGCTGGACAAACGCATCCCGGGAATGATTGCCAAAGAAACAGGCCTTGAATGCCAGGTGGGAGAGGTTCATGTAATTCTATTGCCCAAACCCGGTCTGCTGCTCAATGACGTAGTGTTCATGCCTCCGGCGGGCATGGCAAATGCAGAAAACAGTGCTGCCGGGGCCCCCTTCCTCCCTTTGCCGAACGCCGGGCAGGAGAACGCCAGCCTTGAAGAAAACCTGGAAAGCAAAATCGTTTCTTCAATTAACTCCACCAACGCCACAGACAATAAACCCGCAAACTCCACCGCAAGCGGAAATGCGACCGGCCAAAACGCCACGGTAAATGCAGCATTCAACCCCGCTCAGGAGGTTAAGCCCACCAGCCTGCATATCAGGAGTTTGGCAATTTATCTGGGCATTCCAGCCCTTTTCAGCGGCGAGGTCGAACCGGTGGGCCTGAATGTCAAAGGCCTGGCCTTTTATGTGAACAGCCTGAACGACTTGAACTGGATTCTCCATCAACCGGCCCCCCAAACCCTGGCCCTGGAAGAGAAAAGCGGCCGGCAGAACATTGTTGTTGAAAACTCCACCGCCGAAACAATCGCCTGGCTTTGGGAAATTCTAAAATCCGTGCGCCTGTCCGATACCGGAATATACACGCTGAATAAAGGCGGACTTTATGAACCCCTGTTTACCGGCCTGAAACTCAGAGAATTCATGGGCGAGTTGAGCCTGTCCTTCACCGCCCACGGGCAGGTGAATGAAAAACCGTATTCTATGGATTTTAAAATCAAGCTCACTGAATTCAAGTCAGGATATGACAACGCCAGCGTCAAACTTGAAGCAACGGCAAATGACGAGAAAGGCTTCACCCCCAAACTTGAAACCACGGTTAATTTCAATGAGGCCAAAAGACAGGTCCAGCTTGACAATTTCATTTTAAAAACGGGTAAAAGCAAACTGTCTTCCAGCATCGCCGTCAATTTCGGCCCAAAAGGGGAAGCACTCGCCTGGGAAGCCGTGGGGCCGGCCAGAATCACGGATTTTGACTTGCCGCGATGGGTCCCCCCTCTTCTTAAAATGTCGCCGGAAACCCAGACCCTGCTTTCAAAAATAGAAGGCACTCTGGATTTGACGTTCAGGCGGGAGGGCCTGTTTTTCAATGCCATCAAAGTCAACACCGGGGCTTATCACTGGGTTGGCGAAGGAAGCGTGACGGATTTTATCGGCGACACAAAGGTGTATTTCTCCCTGAAAGCGAATGAATTGCCGCTTGAAGCGGTTTTTCCAGAGCTCTCCGATCCCGACCGCCCCCCCCGTTTTACCGCGGATGCGCCCAAATTCAATCAGCCTCACTTCTTGAAGGGCGATACCGGAACTTCCCCCAAAGTGGAGCTGATTCTGGCTGCTGAAACCCTGCTTTTGCGCAGCCTTGAAATAAAGGATTTCAAAGCGGTCATGCACAACCATCCTCTGGACGTGCAATGGGAAATCAGCGCATCCAATATTTCCGAAGGCCAAGTGAACGCCACCATCTTCGATAATGACGACCACACGATAGACGTGACCGGCGACCTTTCCAATGTGCAAATTTCACCCATTTTGACCGGAATGGGATGGGATTTACCTATTTACGGCTCCGGAAGCACAAATTTCACACTTAAAGGCAAAACCGGAAGCCTGGATGACTTTCTTGAAAGCATGAGCCTCAAATGCAATGGGCAGGCAAAAGACACGCTGTTCGCAAGCTCCTCCTATCCGGCCAAGCCAACGGAACGGGAATTCAACCGCTTTGAACGGCTGGATTTCACCGCCAGCTTCGATGGCGCGCCCGTAAACGGAAAATCCCTTGACGCGCTCATCCAGCTGAACGCGCAGATAGAAGGGAAACAGCAAAAGGACGGCATCAAGCTCCAAGGCAAAGGCCCGCTGGAATTTGACCCGGACGGGATGATGGGAATCAGGGACTTCAATTTGAACGGGCAAATATCATCCAACCTGTCCTTTATGGGCTTTACAGGGAAACAAAGAAACAGCCCGTTCAAGGGAACCCTCAAGTGCTCGGAAAAAAATTCCAGCTTCAGCCTGGACATAAACGGGCTGGATTTTGCCGGGCTTACCGGCTCCACTCATATTGAAGGCAAAAATCTTGGCGACAACCCCGAATTTTCCGGCAAGGCTAAAATCAATACTCAGGACCTGCGTCAATCCCTCACCGGGCTTGGCAGCGATGTAGCCTTCGTGCCCATGCCCCTGCTGGGAAAAGCCGATGCGCAGGCCAGTTTTAAAATCACCGCCGCCGGAAACGGAACATCACAGGCGCAGATTTCAAACATCTCGGCAAAAGTCGACCAGATGGATATCTTTGGCGAGGCGTGGTATTCTCCAGGAAAAGAAACAAGAATAAAAGCGAATGTGAGCCAGCTTGATATCGATTCTTACTGGCCGAGCAAGGACAAGAACGGGCCAAAAACTTTGGCAAAGCCTTGGAATGTTTCCGGGTGGCTTGGGACAAACCTGAACCTGACCTTGACCAGCCCTTCCCTGATCTTCATGAAGCTCCCCAGCGAGAACGTCACCCTGCAGGCATCCACAGGCAACGGAAAGCTGCTGGCGCGCCTTAACGGAACCACGAGCGGCGGCCCTCTGACCGCAGAGCTTAAAGGCCATGACGATGGGGGGCTTTTAAACAGCACTTTCAGCCTGCGCCTTGAAAAAGCTAGCCTTGAAAAAATAACGGAAGCCCGCAGCGGGGAGGTGAAAGCAAGCGGCAACCTTGAAATGAGCTTTGATATCCACGGGAGAGCAGGTTCCATGGATGACGTGCCGCGCGCCTTTGACGGGCAAACCGCCTTCAACATAGGCAAAGGATATTTTGTGCGCTCTCAAACCCAGGGTCCGGCCGGGCCCAAGAGCGAAACAAACACCGCAAGGCTCAGCAAATTCGACTTCATGAAGGGCGCCGCAAAAATGCGGGCCGGGGTATTGTATACTGAAGACCTGCTTATGGACGGCCCGTCCACCCACATGGTAGGCCACGGCACAGTTGACCTTGTTGACCAGAAAATAAACTTGACTATGGACATGAATCTTGGAGGCGTTGCTTTCCCGGTCACCTTGACCGGAGATTTGGCTGACCCCGAAATCAGCTTGCGCGGCGGGAAATTCGTTACCCGCAACATCACCAACCTGGGCGGGGGGTTGATTGATTTGATTGGCGGAGTTATCACCCTGCCAATAAAAATATTTGAGAAAGGAACGGAATAGGCCTTATGGACGCTGAAATAAATACCGAACGCAGCACCGTCTTTCTGGCCGTGATTACCTTGGTCATTGTTGGTTTGGGGCTGGTTCTCGGCCTGTGGCAAATCTTACAGCGTCAGGAAGAAGCCATGCGCGAGCATTTGATGCTCGCCTCGCGCTCAGTTTTGCAAGCCGTGGAAAGCACCCTTTGGCGGGGATATTTTGCAAATCCGGGCCAGGGTCCGGTTATCACCCCGGAAACAGCCGATTTTTTCCGGGAGCTTGAACAAAACGGAGACGTTGTTTTCGTGAGCATCATGGATTCTACCGGGGAAAAAATCATTTCATCCCTGCCCGGCCCTACTTCCGGCGAAATTCATTTTGATCCTGAGATGCTGGCCCAGTTGGTTGAAACAAACGAATGGGGCGGATATATGCCCATCGGTCACGAAGAGGCCTATGTATACGGGCGCAAGGTAAACATCCCCAAGGACATAAAACTGCCCAAAAACATGCGGGCCCCTTATCTGGTGGTGGCATTTGACGTGTCCAAGCACCAGCTGGCCTATAAAAGCTTCAAACAGAATCTGCAATTTCAGACAATTTACATCCTGCTTGCCGCCATGGTGGTTTGGATTTTGTCTATAAGCTTTCTCAAACGACGCGCTCTGGCCGGGCGGGCGGTGGTTTTGGAACGCTTCCAGGCAAAACTTCTGGACAATCTGCCCGATGGATTGGTGCTGCTTGGAGAAAACGGAAAAATAGAAGCGGCGAACCCGGCCGCCCATAAAATCCTGCAAACCCCGAAGGGCTCTCTGGTTGGAAAATCATTCAACGTTCTGCCTGGAGAAATTGCCAAATGCGCTCTGCTTGGAGAGAAAGACAAGCCTGAGGGGGGAACCTGGAGACACTGCACCCTGGGCGGGGCCGACCTGGAAATACTTGTTCTGCCCCTGTCGTCCGAGCAGAGAACCGGGAAAGAAAGCCTGATTTTAATTCGTGACCGCACGGAGCTGCGCGAGCTTGAAAAAAGCCTGTATTACGCAGAAAAACTGGCTACGGTGGGAACCCTTGCCGCAGGCATGGCGCACGAGATAAGAAATCCATTAAGCGCGCTGCGCGGTTTTGCCCAGTATTTCGCCAAAAAATTCGCAGGCAAGCAGCCGGAAGAAAAATACGCCCAAACCATGGTTCTGGAAGCGGACCGCCTGAACAGGGTTATCACCGACCTGCTTGACCTTGCCAGACCAAAGCATGTTGAACCGCGTGTGATCGATCTGGCGAATCTGGTTGAAAGCCTGAAAACCCTGATCAATTTTGACCTTGAAAAATCAAAAGCCCAACTGAAATGTGATCTTGAAATCAACAAAATTTTCGCCGACGAGGACAGCGTTAAACAAGCCCTGCTTAACCTGATTATCAACAGCCTGGAAGCCTTGGGCGATAATGACGAACAACACCGGGAAATCGAGCTTTTATCCCATTCCGGCGCAGGCGGCGTATGGCTTACCGTGCGAGACCACGGCGCGGGCATGACGGAAGAGCAAAAAAAGCAGGCATTTGAACCGTTTTATACGGGAAAACCCACAGGCACAGGCCTTGGCCTTGCTTTGGTGCATAAAACCATGCGCGAGCACGAAGGAAAAATAACCCTCGACTCCGTATGCGGCAAAGGAACCACCGTTTCTCTTTTCTTCCCTAATTATGTAGCAGGAAAACGGGCCGATCAGGAAAACCCCGGCATTGCCGCCGAAGACTCCGCTTCCCAGGCTTGAGGATGACCTTGCATGAATAACGACAGAATTAAAAAATTGCTGGTTGTGGACGATGAGGCCTCGCACCGGATGATGATTGAAGCCGTGCTGCAAGATGTGGGCTGGCTGGTGGAGGAAGCTGAAAGCGGGGAGGAAGCGCTGCAAATACTCGAAGAAACCCGCCCCAGTGTTGTGCTTCTGGACATGCGCATGCCCGGCATGGGCGGTCAGGAGACACTGCAAAAAATTTTGGAAATTCACCCTGGCCTTCCGGTAATCATGCTCACGGCCCACGGCACTGTTGACTCCGCTGTGGAAGCCATGAAGCTTGGGGCCTACGACTATCTTTCCAAGCCGGCGGACAACGACGAGCTGATCGCCGTTCTGGACAAAGCATGGGAATATTCCCGGCTGATTGTTGAAAACGACAAGCTGCGCCGCAAGCTGCAAAACGCCGACCCTTCGGTTGAAATTGCCGGTTCAAGCCCCGCCATCCGCAAGGTTGTGGACTTCATCCGCCAGGTCGGGCCCAGTGAAGCCACAATTCTCGTTCTTGGCGAATCGGGAACCGGCAAGGAACTGATCGCCCAGGCTTTACATGACGCAAGCACCCGTTCAAGCAGCGCCCTGGTAAAGGTCAACTGCGCCGCCCTGCCTGGAGAGCTTCTGGAAAGCGAGCTGTTCGGGTATGTAAAAGGCGCGTTCACAGGCGCAGTGCGAGACAAGCCCGGCCGCTTTCAACTGGCAAGGGGCGGAACCATCTTTCTGGACGAAGTGGGGGAATTGCCATTTCCCTTACAAGCCAAACTTTTGCGGGTTTTACAGGAAAGAGTGGTGGAACCGCTTGGCGGCGTGCATTCCACCCCGGTGGATGTGCGCATAATAGCGGCCACCAACCGCAATCTGGCAGAAAGCGTAGAGGCGGGCACCTTCCGGAATTCCGGGAAGACCTGTACTTTCGCCTGAATGTGCTGGAAATAGTGGCCCCGCCCTTGCGGGAGCGCCTTGATGACCTTCCCATCCTGACCAGCCGGCTGCTGGACAAGCTTGCACGCAAAAACCGCAGGCAAATTCCAAGCGTAAGCCCCGCTTTTCTGGATGCCCTGTCCAACTACTCATGGCCGGGGAATGTGCGTGAGCTTGAAAACGTGCTTGAACGCGCCCTGATTCTGAACCGCTCGGACCTCATCACCCCGGACACCCTCCCGTCGGAAATACTCAACCCGCCGCCAGACATGACCCCATCACAGGGGATGCATCACCCAGCCCGTCCGGAATCTTTCCCCGGCGCATCTTCAGGTTCCTATCCGGAATATCCTCCAAGCCTTGAAAGCGGCAGAGGGCATATCTCGCTGGATGATGCCGAACGCGAGGCTCTGCAAAAAGCCCTGTACATGCACGACGGGCACAGGGAAAAAACAGCAGACGCCCTTGGCATCAGCCGGCGCACCCTGCAGTACAAACTGAAAAAATTCGGCCTGCTCCGCCGCTGACAGGATATTGGCCTCCAAATGACCCCAAAGCTACAATCCGTAATTAATGAAATCACCCCCCCTGCGGCCGGGCTTGCAGAAGAAGGTCAAGCCAGGCTCGACAGCCTGACCAAGCCCAAGGGAAGCCTTGGCGCGCTTGAAGAAATAGCTCTGGCCCTTTGGCGTATCCAGGCAGCCCGTCCCCTTTCGGCCGATCCTGCCGTGATATATACAGTAGCCGCCGACCACGGAGTCACGGAAGAAGGAATCAGCCTGTACCCTCCTGCCGTAACCAGACAGATGGTTGAAAATTTCCTGAAAGACGGGGCCGCCATCAATGTGTTGTGCAAAACGCTCGGAATCGGACTCGCGGTTGTAGACGCCGGGTGCATGGGGGATAATTTTCCAGAGCACTCTGGGCTGATAAGCATGAAAATTGCGGAAGGAACTGCAAACTTCACACAGGGCCCGGCCATGACGGCTACCCAGCTTTCCGGCTGCCTGGAAAATGGCATCCGCCTGGCGGCCGATGCCGCAAAAAAAGGAACGCGCTGCATTGGGCTTGGCGAAATGGGCATTGGCAACACAACTGCGGCCTCCGCACTTTTTTCCGCCTTTCTGGGTTTAAGCCCCGAGGAGATAGCCGGGCCGGGAGCGGGGCTTCCCCCCGGCGGCCTGGCCCGCAAGATTGAAACTTTGCATAGAGCGTTGAAAACTCACGAAAAAACTGTGGCGAGCGGAGACCCCATACAGATTCTCAGCGCCCTGGGAGGTTTTGAAATCGCCACTCTGGCCGGAATTGTCCTGGGCGCGGCCCGGAACGGCATTACCGTAATGGTGGACGGATTTATTACCACAGCGGCCTATCTCGCGGCCTGGGAAATATGCCCGGCAGTCGGCGAATACTGTTTGTTCAGCCACGTTTCCCAGGAAAAAGGACATGCGCTTGTACTGTCTCTTCTTGAACGCAAGCCGCTTCTGAACCTGGATTTACGGCTGGGCGAAGGCACTGGAGCGGCTTTGGGGATTGCCATTTTGCGTAGCGCAGCTGCGATTTTCAACGACATGTCCACTTTTGAGGCCGCTGGAATAAGCGGGCCCAAGGAGGATTGATGCAAGCCCCAGACATTCACGCCCCCATCCTCAAGCTTGAAAACATCACCAAAACCTTTACGGTAAAAAAAGGGGCTTTCGCACACAAAAGCACTCTTAAAGCCGTGTCGGACGTGAGCCTGACCCTGCATAAAGGCGAAATTCTCGGCCTTGTGGGAGAATCCGGCTCAGGCAAATCCACTCTGGGCCGCATTGCCGCAGGCCTGCTTCAGGCGGATTCCGGCAGGGTGCTGCTGCACGGTTCCCCGGTGACCAGGCCGGGGGAATTCCCCATTCAGATGATTTTCCAGGACTCATCCTCCGCCCTGAACCCCAGGCGCAGCATTGGCTGGAGCATACGCGAACCGCTGGATGTGGAAGCCAAGATCAAACAGGTGAAAGAACGCCGGCAAAAAGTTGAAAAAATGCTGGATCTGGTGGGCCTCACCCCGGAACACGCGGAACGCTTTCCGCATGAATTTTCCGGCGGGCAGCGCCAGAGAATCGCCGTGGCCAGGGCGCTGATCAAAAGGCCCGAAGTGGTCATCTGCGATGAGCCGGTATCCTCGCTGGACGCATCCGTCCAGGCTCAGGTGCTGAATTTGCTGATGGACCTGCAAGACAGGTTCAGGCTTGCCTACCTGTTTATTTCGCATGATTTGGGCGTGGTCGGGCATATCAGCGACCGGGTGGCGGTCATGTATCTGGGGCGCATCGTGGAGATCGCTCCGGTGAACGAGCTTTTCATAAATCCGGCTCATCCGTACACAAAAGCCCTGCTTTCGGCCCAGCCCGGCGCAAACGCAGAAAAATATGGGCAGGTGGAACTTTTGGGCGACCCGCCAAGCCCGGTCAACCTTCCCTGCGGTTGTGCGCTTCACCCCCGCTGCCCTTTTGCCATGCCGGTCTGCAAAGAAGTGCTGCCGGAGCTTAAAATTGTTTCAGGGCCAAGCCACCTTGCGGCCTGCCACTTGCACGGCCAAGGCAAACTCGAACAAACGATTGTTTGACGGTTGGGACGCCAGCTTTACAGCAGACAAAGCCTTCCCCCATCTACCCCGCATGCGCCGGGGAACACCGCTTCGCAAGCCTGGAGCAGTTTGTCCGGGCGGATATAATTTTAAAATTAAAACGCTGTTTCAAGCCACCAGAGATTCCACTTTTGCGCGAAGCACATCAATCAGAGCGCCCGGCTCAATGCAAATTTGCAGCCCCCTGCCCCCGCCATTGACGAATATGGTTTCAAACTCAAGGGCCTGCGCATCAATCGCCACAGGAGAGGTTTTTCGCCTGCCCAGCGGGCTTATGCCGCCAACCACGTAACCAGTGGCTTTTTCAGCCTCCGCCGGGGGCATCATTTTCGCGCTTTTTCCGCCAAAAACATGAGCCAGCTTCTTCATGCTCAGCTCATTATCCGAAGGCACAAGCACACACACGGGCTGCCCGTCAACCAGGGCCATCAAGGTTTTAAACACCCGCGCCGCCTCTACCCCCAAATCCTCGGCGGCCTGCATTCCTATTTTATGGGCGGATTTGTCATAGTGATATTCAAAAAGCTCGTACCTGATTTTTTCGTCATCCAGCTGCCTGGTGGCAGGAGTGGTTTTAGCCATAATTTCCCCTTTTGCCTTCAATTTGTCGCCCGGCTTGAAATCGCTTAAAATATACCTTTTTTGACCGGCAAAATCCAGATATTCTCCTGCCCAAAACAAAAGGAAGCTTTCCTCGCGATTGCCAACACCACCCAAATGCATTAAGATTCACCACCAAACTTGAACCCTGCCCGCCATGCGCGGCCTGAATATATATCGAGAAACAAATGGACAAACTGATTATCCAGGGCGGCATCCCCCTGCACGGCGAAATTTCTGTGAGCGGAGCCAAAAATGCGGCCCTGCCCATTCTGCTGGCCTCAATTCTGGTTGACGAGCCTGTTGTTTTTCACAATGTGCCGAGGCTTCGAGACATTCACACAACCCTCCAGCTTTTGAGCATTCTTGGCTGCGAAGCGTGTTTTGACGTGGAAGAGCTGCCCGAAAAAGCATGCCCCCAAGATGACCCGGACAAATATGCGATTTTTGCCGGAGGGGTGGTTCGCACCCGTCCTTGCAGGCTCACGCACGAAGCGCCTTACGATCTGGTGAAAACCATGCGGGCATCGGTGCTTTGCCTGGGTCCGCTTCTCGCCCGGCTTGGCGAAGCCAAGGTGGCCCTGCCCGGCGGGTGCGCCATTGGAGCGCGGCCCGTGAACCTCCACCTGACGGCGCTTGAAAAGATGGGCGCGGAGTTTGAGCTGGACGAGGGATATATTTACGGCAAATGCCCCAGCGGCCTCAAGGGAGCGCATATAATTTTCGACTTCCCAACAGTGGGAGGCACTGAAAACCTGCTGATGGCCGCAACTCTCGCCCAAGGTGAAACCATTCTGGAAAACGCGGCCCGCGAACCCGAAGTGGTTGACCTCGCCAAATTCCTGATCGCCTGTGGAGCGGAAATTTCCGGGCATGGCAGCAGCATAATCCATGTCAGGGGAGTTTCCCGTCTGAACGGCTGCACATACAACATCATGCCCGACCGCATTGAGGCAGGGACGTTCATGATCGCGGCCGCCATCACCAACGGCGAACTGCTCCTAAAAAACTGCCCCAACAAGGACATGGAGGCGCTGATTCTCAAGCTGATGGCCATGGGCGTAAAATTCGAGCCAAAGGAAAACGGGATACTGGTAAGCCGGGGCAAAGACGGTTTGTTTGGAACCGATGTGACCACACAGCCCCATCCCGGATTTCCCACAGACATGCAGGCCCAGATAATGACCCTGATGTGCGTCGCCAACGGCCCCAGCCTGGTGGAAGAAAGCATTTTTGAAAACCGCTTCATGCATGTTCTCGAACTGATGCGCATGGGGGCGGACATCCGCCTTTCCGGCCATTCCGCCCTGGTAAAAGGTTCATGCCAGTTCAAAGGGGCTCCGGTAATGGCTTCCGACCTGAGGGCAAGCGCTTCACTCGTGCTTGCGGGGCTTGCCGCCAGCGGCCAGACGGAAGTGCAGCGCATATATCACCTGGACCGCGGATATGAACGCATGGAAGAGAAGCTGATCCCGGTTGGGGCGCGAATACAGCGCATAAAGAGCTGACGCCTTGCGGCAGGGCAAGCGCACTCACTCGCTGCTGTTCTGGCAAAAGGCACTCCTGTTTGCCGCCCTTGGAACATTGGCTCCAGTCTCCGCATCCTTATCCATTTTTGCGGCCATCCTGCTTTTCATCGCCTGCCTGCACCAAAAAACACTCCGCCCGATCAGAAAAACAGCTCCGCCCCTATTGATCTGCCTGGTGAGCTTCGGGGCCGGCTTCCTGGCGGCGGACGCGGCATGGCTGGCCGCTCCTCCAATACCGGAATGGGTGAACGGGAGCAAGCCCCAGCAGATAACCGCCAGGGTTGAATCTGTTGACCCCATGCACGAAGGCAGGCTCAGAATCATTCTTTCCGATGTAACATCAACAGAAACACAGGAAACCCTGCCCGCCAAACTTGCCTGGACCTGGCAATTTCCACCGCCCGAACGCCCTTTGCCCGGAGAGCTGATTAAAACAAACCTGCGCATACGCGAAGTGCACGGCATGATAAACCCGGGCAGCTTCAGCATTGAAGACTACTGGCTGGAAAAAGAAGTCGCCTTCAGAACCTGGACGAAAGAGGACAAGGGCGGGTTCGAACGCCTTGAGCCTCCGCCGTTCTGGCACTCCCTGCGGGACAAGACGGAGAAAAAACTGATAGCGGCGCTGGCCTCCGGAAATACGGAGCAAACGGAACAAGGGCCCCTCATCGGTGAAGGAAAGGCCATTATCCTGGCGCTTCTAGATGGCAACAAATACTATCTTACCACCGAGGAGCTGGATCTTTTTGCAGCGGCCTCCCTCTCCCACAGCCTGGCCCTTTCAGGCATGAATCTGGGGCTGATGGCAAGCATGGGAGCCGGGCTGGCCCTTCTGGTTTGCCACCTGTTTCCAGGCATAATGCTTAAAATCCCCCGCCCGAAGCTGGTTGTGCTTTTTGCAAGCCCGCTGGTGCTCGCCTACCTGTGGCTTGGAGGAACCAGCCCGCCGCTTCTGCGGGCCGCCCTGATGTTTGCATGCTGGGCCGTTCTCCTGCTTAGGGGCAGGCCCCACATAGTGCTTGACGGCCTTTTCTGGTCGCTTTTAATCATGCTGATTTTAAACCCTCTGGCCCTGCACGATATCAGGCTTCAGCTTTCCGCCACCTGCATCGCCGCCATCGGCCTCACATTGCCTTACTCCCAGCAGGCCGCCCGGAAAATTTTTCCCGGAGAAAGCCTGTTAAAATATTTTTTGCGCGGGGCCGTAAACCTTCTAATCATATCCACCGCCATCCAAATAATGCTTCTTCCGCTCCAGACCTGGAATTTCGGCCAGGCCACTCCGTGGTTCATTCTGAACATGCTCTGGTTGCCGGTGTTATCAGCCTTTATATTCCCCTTGTCCGTGCTTGGGCTGATTCTTTGCGTAATCCCCGGCCTGGAAGGTTTGGCAAGCCTGGTGTTTGACGCCGCCGCCCTGCCCGCCGACTGGCTGCTGGACTGGCTGAGATGGCTGGACAACGCCAACCTCCTATACGCCCCGGCAGTGGTCCGCCCTGCGGGAACGGCAAGCATCGCCTACTGGCTCCTGCTTCTCGTTTTGGTGATGCTAGGCACAGCATTGCAAGAAAGCAAGGCAGTTTTTTCAAAGAAAAAAACCGGGAATCCGCTAAAAACAAACCCTGTTGGAAAGCTGAAAAACTTATGGCGCGGAGTAGTACTCCCAAATCCCAAGAAACCGGGCCTTTCCTCCCATGTGCTGATCCTGCTGGCCTGCGCTTGGCTGGCTACCGGATATTACCTGATGGAACGCTGGCAAGCGGAACATCCGGAAGGAGCGGGCATGACTCTTCTGGACGTGGGCCAGGGGCAGGCCATTCTGTTTTACGGCACCGAAGGGCAGCGCATCCTGGTGGACGGCGGAGGCCTGTGGGGCTCCGATTTTGACATAGGCAAAAGCGTGCTGGCTCCAAGCCTTACTCTTAACCGCGCCCCAAGGCTTGATGCAGTAATCAACACTCACCCCGACCGCGACCATATTGACGGCCTGCAATATCTCCTTAGCCATTTCGAAGTGTCCGCCCTTTACCTGGGGCAAGGGCTTCCAAAAGATGAATACGGCGAAGAATTCGCAAGAACGATTATAAAAAGCGGCCATGAAAAAGATTTGGCCATGCCCCCCTTGCGGGCGGGAGACGAACTTGCTCTAGACTCCGCCCACAAACTGAAAATACTATACCCGGAACTGAAATACACCAAAGGGCCAAACCCGGAAATCGTGGTCACAAAAAGCAACAACGCGTCTCTTGTAATACAATTGACGGGCCCTGGAGGGAATCTGGCCCTTACTTCCGGAGATATTGAACAAAGCGGATTGCGCAAGTTGATGAAAATGGTGGAGAAAAGCGATGGCGCAAGCCTGAAGACAGAAGTGCTGGTGCTTCCACACCATGGTTCAAAACACGGCTTCAATACGGATTTTTATGATGCGGTCAGCCCGGAGATTGTGCTTGCAAGCGCTGGCTATAAAAACCAGTGGGGGTTTCCCGTTCAAATCATCCGGGATGAAATGGCCCGCCGCAAAATTCCCCTGCTCACAACCGCGGATTACGGACAGATAAACATACAGTGGAACGGCTCCGGAATGCCCCGGCTAAGCTTCGCCCGGAGCGTACAGGAAACCCCGCCCCCACCCTTCACTGCAGATTCAAAGTAGGCTAGCATCAAACCATGAGCACGCAAAAAGCATCTTCTCCTTCAACCCCGGGCGAACAACTGGCCCGTTCGACCCTGACGGTTACCGGCATTGTCGTTGTTTCGCGTGTTTTAGGCTTTGCCCGTGATCTGGTCATTGCCTACACTTTGGGGGGGAGCGCGGCGGCGGACGTGTTTGTGGCGGCGTTCCGCATCCCCAACACCGCACGCAGAATGATTGCCGAGGGCATGGTCAGCATGCCCTTCATACCGGAATATTGCCGCAGAAAGAATAAGGGAACGCTCGAAGGAGGCCCGGCCGAGGGCGAACGCCAGGCCATGCTTTTCTGCCGTAGCGCAATGCTCTGGATATTGCTTGTTTTAACCCCGTTATGCCTGCTGGGCATGATTTTCCCCGACCAGGTAATGCTGATGATTGCGCCGGGGTTCATGCTATACCCGCAGCAAGCCGAGGCTGCAAGCACCCTGCTCTATCTGCTTTTGCCTTACACTCTCATCCTATGCACCCTGTCGGTAGGCGGCGCCATTCTGCAGGCCCGCAACCGCTACCTTTCCCCGGTGATCGGGCCTTGCATCCCCAATATCACTGTATTGCTGGTCATGGGCGCAGCCATCTGGGTTGGCGATGTTCACCTCTCTCCAATAGCGGGAGGGGAGCCGACCCAGGCCGCTCTGATCTTCTGCCAGGCGCTGTTGTTTTCCGGCCTATTGCAATGGGCGTATATGGCCAGAAACATGCGTCAGGAGAAGCTATGCTGGCCGGGGCCTGTCCGGCTCAAAACCGCGTTTCCGTTCGTAATGCGTCTGCCCCTAAGCTTTTGCGGCACCTCCACGCACCAGCTGAACATTTTAATTGCGGGCATGGGCGCTTCATTTCTGGCCGAGGGAACCATTTCACAGCTCCATTACGCCGACCAGCTGATCAGCCTCCCCCTTGGCATGTTCGGGATGGCGGTTGGAGTGATTTCACTGCCTCATTTTACAGAGATGGCCAATAAAAACAATCTTGCAGCTCTGCGGGCAGGGCTTGCCGACAGCATGAAACTTGCTCTTTACCTGAGCATGCCGGCCGCGGCAGGGCTTGCCGGAATAGCCGATCCGCTGGTAAGAATTCTGTTCATGCGGGGCGAATTTGACGCCCAGGCCGCCCACGGCACAACCCTGGCCCTGCAAGGAGCCTGCCTCGCCCTTCCGGCTTTTGCCATTTCCCGCCCGCTTCTGGCGGCATGCCACGTAAAGGGCTATGTAAAGCTCACGGCCGGGATCGGCCTTGCCAGCATGCTTGCCACTGCAAGCCTGAGCTTTGCCCTGCCCAAAGCCTTCACCACTCTAAATGCGCCCATCTTGGGCATTGGGCTCTCAATCAGTCTGGGGGCATGGGTATCGGCTCTCCTCTTGTGGCAGTTCATGCGCCGCAAATCCATCACCCCCAAAGCAGCCGACCTTTCCGGCATGGGCTTGCCATTTCTTCTGTCAATACTGATCTTTACAGGCACCTGGCTTGTGTGTACAAATACAGGGACAAGCCCCTGGATAAAAGTCGGCATCCTCGCTCCGGCATGTGCGCTCATTTACTTTGCTGTAACAGCAATAAAGGGCTGCCCCGAAGCAAGGGCGATTTTAAATACGTTTAAAAAATAATCAGAGGTGCCCCATGTCTCACAAAGCTTATGCCCCCATTCCCATGGTTCCCGGCCCGGTAAGCCTGCACCCGCAGGTGCTGGAGGCCATGAACAGGGATTTCGGCTCCGGCCAGATTGAAGACGATTTTCTTCCATTTTACCGCGAGGTCTGCAAAAAACACGCTAAGCTGGTGAACACCAAAAACGATATTGTGCTGATGACCGGAGAGGGTATGCTAGGTTTATGGGCCGGGCTCAAAAGCTGCCTCACAGCAGGAGACAAGGTGCTGGCCATCGGCACCGGAGTGTTCGGAGACGGTATAGGACAGATGGCGGCCTCTTTCGGATGCAAGCTGAAAGCGCTTTCCCTGCCTTATGACAGCACTGTGAACATGCACCTTGAGGCGATTGAAGACGCCATCCGGGAATTCAAACCCAAAATGCTGACCGTGGTGGACTGCGAGACGCCGTCCGGGACATTAAACCCCACAGAAAAAATAGGTGAAATAAAAGCCCGTTTGGGAGTTCCCCTGCTTTACGTGGACTCGGTATCAAGCTGGGGCGGAGCAGAAATAAAGATGGACGAATGGAATATCGACATTCTGCTGGGAGGCTCCCAGAAATGCCTTTCCGCGCCGCCGTCAATGACCATGGTAGGGGTCAGCCCCGCAGCCTGGGAAGCAATGGAAAAGGCAAACTACCAGGGGTATGACAGCATTCTGCCCTGGCGCGGCATTTATGAGGCGGGGCGCTGCCCCTACACCGCATACTGGCATGGCATAGCCGCACTGGGCGCAGCAGCGGACGTGATTCTGGAAGAGGGGCTGGAAAATTGCTTCACCCGGCACAAACAAGTGGCCGCCATCTGCCGTGAAGGCTTGCAGGAGCTGGGCGTCAAAACTTTTCCCGATCCTATGGCTGTTCAGTCGCCAACCGTAACCGCCGCGCTTATACCGCAAGGGTATAATTTCCACTCCTGGCAGGCGGCTTTGCGAAAATACGGCCTGATTACTGCGGGCAGTTTCGGGCCGATGTACGACAAAGTCTTCCGCCTGGGGCATATGGGCACTCAGGCTAGCCCGGCGCTGATGCGCAATGCTTTGGACGTAATCCGGAAAGTGCTTGAGAAATAAAGAAGGGCGGGAAATCCCGCCCTCTTCGCTTACTTTTCAACCCTCTGGCATTCCAGATGCCGGAAACAATCGACCGTGTGGTCGTTAATCAGCCCGGTTGCCTGCATATGGGCGTAGAGCACGGTGCTGCCCAAAAACTTGAACCCTTCTTGCTTAAATTCCTTGGCGAGCTTGTCGGAAAGAGCGGTTTTAGCCGGAATTTCGCCCATCTCTTTCCAGTAATTCACCAGAGGACGCCCGTCCACAAAATCCCACAAATAGTTGCAGAAACTTCCGTATCTGGCCTGTATTTCCAGAAAGCAGCGGGCGTTATTGATGGCCGCCTCAATTTTTTTCCTGTTGCGGATAATTCTGGCATCAAGCAGAAGCTCCTCAACTTTGGAAGCGGAAAATTCCGCCACCTGAACCGGGTCGAAACCGGCGAACAATGCCCTGTAGCCCTCGCGCTTTAAAAGGACGGTGCGCCAGGAAAGCCCGGCTTGAGCGGACTCCAGCACAAGAAATTCGAACTGGGTGTTCTCGTTAAAACAGGGAAGCCCCCATTCCGCATCATGGTATGCCTTTTCCTCAAGGCAGCCCTTCTCGCCCCAGACGCAGCGTTTTTTATCCGGCATGTGAAACTCCTTATGTTCTGTTAATACCCCAGGCAAAACAGGCTGGCAAGCATCTCCGCCCACAGGGAGTTCGAAAGCTTCAAGCGGGCGGCGCAGTTCGCGCCGCCAATGCATTGTCAAAATAAAAAAATCTAAAGCAGTTAACGCCTCAAATGATTGCTTAACCGTCGGCAAAGCGCCCTGCAATAATTTGGCGGCAAGGGTTTGTCTTCAAATCCTTGCAGAGCGTTTCAAGTGTGAAATGCCCTAACCAGAACTATGCTGCTTCCGTTGAACTTCTTCCATTTCTTTCACCTGCTCCAGTTCTTCCGGGCCCATCAGCTCCAGCCAGCGTTTTCTGAAATAGTCGAAATGCCCAATACGCAAATCCTTCCACAAAGGCGCATAAATATCCCAGGGCTTTGGCCCGTGAAAATGCACGATGGCGCCTTCCTCTTTGGATTCAGGCATATATGGAGGACAGTTGTAAAGGGGGCTGAGCTTTGTTACCTGCTTTCCAAAAAAATAGTTGAGCATGGACTGGTCAAAATTCCCGATACGATCGGAAACCTGCCAGCAAAAATCCAGAAAACTATGGATATAGTCACGGGAACGCAGACGATCCAGGTTGAACAGAACCACCCCGCTATTATAGGTCCAGATGGGAAAAGGCATGGGCACGGTATATTCCTTGCCCATATGGGTGTAGGTGAAGCTTTCATGCTCCGGGTAGAACACCGCCGTCTGCTCGCGGGCCATGCCCATATAAGACGGCTTTATTTCCTTGAGACCGTCAATGGGACGGTTGAAAAAAACATCGGTATCGCAATAAAGCACAAATTCGTCATTGGCAAGTTCCGGCAAAAGCGACAGCTCAAGCTTCAAAAACGCCCCCATCACCCGGTGTGTGCAAGGGGCCATGTTCTCCCGGTTCAACACCGGCTTGTGCCGGGCCAGCGGAATGTTCTCCGCCTCAATTCCTCTGATCACTTCCTGGCTGTCTCCCCCATAAACCGCGAGGCAGGAAGCCTTGGAGCCATAAATTTGACGCAACGAACGCACCGCGCCTTTCAGCAAAAGCAAATACTGCGGCTTGTCGTCAAGGCAAAAGACCACTTTCATTGACAAATTCCTTAAAATAATCGTTAAGCAAACTTTTTTATAAAAATTTAAACAATAGCCGGACTATTCAATATTTCACATAAAAAAACGTTTCTCCCTTCCACTGGCCTGTTCCCCCATTGCCCTCCGGTATTAGAGAAAAACTTCTTTTTTGCCGGTCAATACTTTCATTTTAACCTTACATAAGATAATATTGCAAAATCAAGGCCACTTCTTTGGCCCAACAGGAGTTTTTAATGAGCAATTCCAACCACCGCTGCGGATGGGTCGCCCTGATGGGGCCGCCCAATGCGGGAAAATCAACGCTGCTGAACAGTTTTCTGGGGCAGAAGGTCGCCATAGTCACCCCCAAGCCGCAAACCACCCGCAACCAGATAAGCGGCATCCTTTCCGATGCCGATGCCCAGGTCATCTTTCTGGACACACCCGGAGTGCACCAGCTTAAAGGGAAAATGAACCGGATGCTAGTGCAGTCGGCCTGGCAGGCCATGAGCGGGGCCGACGCCATTTTGGTGATACTTGACGCCGACCACTATCTCAAAAAGGAAGAAGAATTTGAACAAAGCCTGGAGCCGCTGCGGGAAGTAATTTTCCGTGAAAAACGCCCGGTGGCTGTGGCTGTGAACAAAGTTGACCTGTTTCACGACAAGTCGCGCATGCTGCCGCTTTTGGAAAAACTGCACGAACTTTGGCCTGAAGCGGAAATTTTCCCTGTTTCCGCCCTGCACGGCGAAGGGTTGCCCGCCCTTTTAAAATTCATAAAACAGGGCCTCCCGGTAGCTCCGGCGCAATACCCGGCCGACCAGCTCTCGACCGTGCCGCTCAAATTCATGGCCGCGGAAATTATCCGGGAAAAGCTGTTCTTGTCGCTCAAGCAGGAACTGCCATATTATACAGCGGTTGAAATTGAAAAATGGGAAGACAAAACCAGCAGCAAGAGCCAGGATCCCCTGACCATCATCCACGCAGTGGTTTACGTGGGCCGGACCAGCCACAAAGGCATGGTCATTGGCAAGGGCGGGGCCAAACTTAAAGAAATAAGCACCGCCTCCCGAAAAGATATTGAAGAGTTGCTGGGGCACAAAGTGTTCCTGGAAGTATGGGTAAAAGTTCGCGAAGGATGGAGCGAAGACCCGAGCTTCCTCCAATTCATGAGCCAGGCAAGTGATGAGCTGCTTCCCCTTGAAGACGGTCAATCCATAGATTTTGGCGAAGAACCCGGTGAGGATTTCGATCCTTCCCTGCTTCCCTCGATGTTTGCTGAACACCTGCAGGAAGAACACAGCCCCGAGCCGCCTGTGGCGCTGCCAAAAGTGAAAAACAAGCTCAAGAAATAACGGTAATTTTCAATGGATTTATCTGAACGCCTTGCCAGAGTTAACGAAAGAATCTGCTCCGCGGCCTTGGCCGCGGGGCGTTCAACGGCAGACATAACCCTGATTGCCGTTTCCAAAACCCACCCTCCGGAGGCGGTAGTGGAGGCGGCAAACCTTGGGCAAACCCACTTCGGAGAAAGCTACATCCAGGAAGCCGTTCCCAAGCTGGAGACAGTCAGCAGGGCGGAGGGCCTTGACTACACCCGAAAAAACAATCTTGTCTGGCATTTCATCGGCCACCTGCAAAGCCGCAAGGCAAAAGAGGCCGCAGGAAAATTTAACCTTATCCACACTGTGGACTCGCCCCGCTTGGCCCAGGCTTTGCATAAACAGATGGAACGGTTGTCGGAAAACGGACTTGCGGCCTCTCCTGCCGGAAAATTGCGGCAAAATGTGCTCATTCAGGTGAATATAGGCCGGGAAGAACAAAAATCCGGAATTATGGAAGCGGAACTGCCCGTTATGATTGAACAGATACTGGGCCTCTCCCGTTTGAGCCTGAAAGGCTTGATGTGCATTCCTCCGTTTGGTGCCGCGCCTGAAGCCGCCCGCCCGTATTTCGCAAGGCTCAGGGCGCTTGGAGAGGAAATGGAGAAAAAATTCGGCAAAGGGCTTCTCCCCCATCTTTCCATGGGCATGTCCCAGGATTTTGAAATCGCCATAGCCGAAGGAGCCACCCTTGTAAGAGTAGGCACGGATATTTTTGGAGAGAGAGCCTACCCGCAATGAGCGGGCGGTAAAACAAGACAGACAAAACCAGGCTGATGAAATGGATATAGCAACCTTTATTGGAATGATCGGCTCGTTCACACTGATTATTGTAGCTATGGGCATGGGCCAGGACACTTCCGCTCTGGACCGCATCCTGACTTTTATCGACATTCCGTCCATTTTCATAGTCTTTGGAGGAACCATAGGGGCGACCCTGACCAGCACCCCCATTGGAGACATGAGCAACCTTGGCGGAATATTTAAAAAAGCATTTTTCTCCAGGGCCAACGACACCAAATTTGTTATCGACCAATTCATGGATTATGCCAACCGCGCCCGCCGGGAAGGAATTCTGGCGCTTGAGCCATCCATCCGTCTCCTGTCTGACGAATATCTTAAAAAAGGGCTTCAGCTAACCGTGGACGGCCTTGAGCCGGAAATAATAGAAGAAATCATGGTGGCGGAGATAGAAAACATGGAGACCAGACACCAGAGCGGCATCAATATCGTAAACGCCCTTGCCACTTTTGCGCCATCCCTGGGAATGACCGGCACAGTAATCGGGCTTGTGCAAATGCTCAAAAATCTTGATGACCCGAACAAAATAGGACCGGCCATGGCCATTGCGCTGATCACCACCTTCTACGGCGCAATCCTCGCTTACCTCATATTCCTCCCCCTGACCAACAAATTGCGAAGCCGCAGCACAGAGGAAGTCCAGCTCATGGAAATGCAGCTTGAAGGCATCCTGTCCATAGCCCGCGGGGAAAACCCGCGCCTGATTCAGGAGAAATTGAGCGCCTACCTGCCCATGAAGCAACGAAAACCCAGATAAAGGGCAAATTCATGGCCCGCGCACAAAAAACGCCCCTCACCAGCATCCCCCTCTGGATAATAACCTATTCGGACCTGATGGTACTTTTGCTCACTTTTTTTGTGCTGCTTCTGAGCATGTCTCAAATCGACGACCGCCGGGTGCGCAATTATCTGACTGCATCCCAGGGGGAATCAGTTATCGGCGAGGGGGTTTTCAGCCCGCTGAGCAAGAAAGACAAAAAAAAATCCGTCCAGCCAGGCCCCATGGACGCAGAGGACCTGGAAGGCCTGCGCGAATTCATCTGGGAGAATAAGGATGAAGACGTCAACCTGGAAACAAACCGCCATATCGCAATCATTTCCATAGGCGAGGACACCCTGTTTCAGCCGGGCAGCGATGTCATCTCCGAAACAGGAAGAAGCACGCTCGACAGCCTCGCCCCTCAAATTCAGAATCTTGGCTACCCCATGCTGGTGGCCGGGCACACTTCAACCGCGCGCGATGAAACCGTCAATGGATATCTGGACACCCGCTCCATGCTTGACGGCGGCGCAATTTCGCCCACCTGGAAGCTGTCCATTGCCCGCGCTCTTGCCGTGTATGAATATTTAAAAGCCAAAAATCTTGCAGGAGTGGAAATTATGAATGAAGCTTTTGGGGAATACAAGCCAAAAGTTTCCAACAACACTCCTTTCGGACGGAAGCTCAACCGCAGGGTTGATCTGGTGCTGGACAGGCGCGAACAAAATGGCTTTGCAAAAACAAAACCTGAAGAAGAGGAAAAGGATAAGGACGTTTACAAAATCAAGGATTTCCAGTTCCACCTGGATATGACGCCAACCCCGCAGCCGAAAAACCCCGGCGCGAGCACAAACGGGGAATCCGGCTGATGGCGCGCATAAAAAAAACACGGACGGCCCACGCTCCAACCCAGTTATGGCTGATTACCCTAGCCGACCTTATGACTCTTCTGCTCACCTTTTTTGTGCTGCTTATAAGCATGTCTTCCATCACAGTGAGCTCGATTTCCCAGGTGGACTCCTTTTTCAGGCCGCACAACGTAATCAGCTATTCCCAGTCCGGCAATATTCCCCAGCGCATTCAGCTCCTTTTGCAGGAAATACGCGACCCGGACCTGGAACAGCGCAAGGCGCGCATCAAGGACCTGCTTTTTCCTTATGACGCCATGCCCAAGGAAATGGACAGAGACAAGGTTATGGAGAACCTGGACATACTGCTAACCAAAGAAGGGCTGGTAATTGTGATGACCGGTTCACTCTTGTTTGAACATGGAAAGTTTGAACTCACAGCACAAAACAAGCAGTTCCTGGCTCCGCTTTACGAAGTGATGCTATACGTGAACGAGGATATCAACATTTCCGCCTACACCGACAATCAGCCGCCCGAAGGAGTCAACAGCTACAATCTGGCCAGCCAGCGGGCGCTTTCGGTTCTGGATTTTTTTCTGAACGAAGCGAACACAAGCGGGGCGCTCAAGCCCAACCGGATGTCCATCAGCGCTTATGGCCCGGAAAAGCCGATCGCCCCCAACAACACGGAAGCCGGCCGCGCAAAGAACAGAAGAGTGGAAATTCTGCTCAAAAACACGCACTGGCTGGGCGGGTATAATTAGAGCATTTCAACTTTGAAATGCTCTAGGACAGCCCGACCCAAGAAGGGCTGCCCGTGCACGAGGCGTAGGCGGAATTTACTTCCGCCGGCAACGCCGAGTGCAGCGTCTTAAAGTTAATCTGCTCTAGAACAAATTAACAATTAAAAAGGTGTTTTTCTGACAAAATGCTCAGGCCTCGCATGGGCGCTGCCCGCCACAAAGGCGTAGGCGCCAATTCCGCAATACAGCGGATTGCACAATGAAGCAGATAGGCCCGGCCCGGAAGGGGGGCGCAGGATTGCCGAAGGTTATTCGGTTCCGCCGCTAAACGCCAAAGCGGGCGTTCAGGAATTAATCCGCCCTGGAGCGAATTAAACTCAACCTCTGTGAGCGTTTGAAAAAAATCACCCGGCCTTTATGGGCGCAGGAGGGGTTAATCACCGGCTCCCAAGGCATTAATGAATATTATAAAAAATACAGACAACTCTGATATTTTGCAAAATTCAACCAATTGTATATAATGAACCATCCTAATTTTGGCAGGAGGAATAACGATGGCAGATGAAGAAATCTCCCCTAAAAAGAAAAAAAAGGGGAAACTTTTAAAGATATTGATTCTTCTCATTCTAATTGGCGGGGCAGGGGGCGCGGCTTATGTATTTTTATGGCCCATGTTCATGAATTCCTCCGCCCAGGAGGAAACCGCCCAGGAGGAAGCCGGTTCATCCGCTCCCGCCAAGCCTCAGTCAAGCAATATAATTGTTTCGCTGCCCACCTTCATGGTCAATTTGGCCGACCCGCTCGGCCGCCGCTATATCAAGCTGACTATTGAAGTGGAAATGAACAGCCAAAGCGCGGCTGAGGAACTGCAGAACAATACCGCAAAGGCGCGTGATTCCATAAACTTGCTGCTTTCAAGCAAATCTTACGCCGATCTCGCTCCGGCTGAAAACAAGATTTTGCTTAAGAATGAAATAGTTGAACGTCTAAATCAGATACTGGGCGGCCCGAAAGTTGCAAGAGTGTATTTTGTGGATATTGTAATTCAGTAATTTGACTTTTTTGAGGGCCCAGCGGCATTGGCAGGGCTGTTTGGCATTTATTAATAATGAGGTAAAATTATGAGCGATGATCAGGATAAATTGGCGGAAGAATGGGCTGCCGCCCTTGAGGCCCAGGACGAAAGCGAAGACGCTTCCGGCCAATCCGCTGCCGCCGCTACCGCCACAGACGCCACTGATGATGACAAACTGGCTGAGGAATGGGCCGCGGCCCTGGCTTCTGACGAACAGGCTTCCCTGAAAAAAGAAAAGGAACAAACTTTTTTCGCGCAAACTGCGCAGGAGGCCAAGTTCAAAGATTTTACCGAAGAAGCTAAAACGCCCAGACCGGAGTCCGGCCGCAGGGAACTGGATTTCATTCTGGATATTCCTCTGGACGTCTCCGCGGAACTTGGGCGAACAAAATTACTGATTAACGAGCTCCTGCAGCTTGGTCAGGGTTCAGTTGTAGAGTTGAACAAGCTGGCAGGAGACCCGCTGGAAGTATTCGTAAACGGGAAATTGGTAGCACGGGGCGAAGCCGTGGTTATCAACGAGAAATTCGGTGTCCGCCTTACCGACATCATCAGCCCTATTGAACGGGTCAAACAGCTGGGCTGACACTCCGCCAATAACAAGTTAGGCAGGCGCGGCCCAAAGGGCCGCGCCTGCCTTTTTCTCCCCCACTCTGTGCAAGCCGCCACTTATGCAGCTCAACATTTCTATTTTGCGCCTTGGCACACCTTTTCGGCCCAAGCTTCAATCTCATCGTCCTCGGATTGGGGGTCGCCGTCTATTTTCAAAGGCGGGCCTACAACCTTTGCGCCAAGTTCGGCAAGTTTTTCCGCAATAGCGTCCACCGCTCCGCAATAGTAAGGATAGGCTGTGTCCCCGCATCCGAAAACCGCCACAGCTTTCCCGCCGGCGTTGATTTTGTCGAAATTCTCAAAAAGATCTACAAAATCATCCTGCAACTCAATGCTGTCCTGCCCCCAGGTGGAACAGCCGAACAGGATAAAGTCATACCTGTCACAAAGACCAGCGGCGTCAGCCCGGGCGGCGTCAAACATTGTAGTGGAAAAGCCCTGTGAGCTGATTACTCGATCGACTACTCCGGCAACGTATTCGGTATTTCCAGTAGTAGAGCCATAAACAATCAGTGCTGAAGGCATAGCTAACCTCTCCAAAAGTTATTATTTTTTCTGCGCATCACACGCTCCATGTTCTTTTTTTAAAGATAACGAATTTCAATTTCACTTGCAAGCAGCTTTAAAAAAATCCGGTTTATTTATTACCGCTTCAAATTGTTGCAAAATTTGCAAGGAATGACAACGTGTTCAGAACACCTGAAATCTGTTTGTCCGCTTTCCATTCAGAGCGTTTCATACTTGAAACGTTCCGCGCGAATTTTGTTAAAATCCTTACCATGAAATGATTGTGGCGCGGCAAAGCCTCCCGTTAAGCAATCATTTGGGGCGTTAACAGCTCTAACTGTGTCCTGCATTTTCGTCGAGCCGTATCCGCTGCGCTCCGTTTGCGGGCGGACTTGCCGGCACGGCTCCAACTGGGCATCATTACAACAATAACCGGAAGAAAACCGAAGGCATGGACATAAGCGCTTTCCTGCGCGAAATGCAGACAACCTTCCGCATCTCCGGTTTGTCGGCCTTTCCATAGTAATATTTATACTGCTGAAAATAAAATAACCCTTTTGAGATTCCTTGAATTCTGCTAACCTTTCTTTTATATTTTGCCTATTGTTATGCTTTCATAAAAAGGATTTCCTATGCCCGCACAACTGCTGAAATTTTGCCTGACCCTTTGCCTGTGCCTTATTACCACCGGCTGTATTCCCACGCTTTGGAATGATGTTTCACCCAAAAGCGACATTGCCGCAGAAAGCATAAATAAAGGGGAAAAAGCCCTGGTTGTTTTCCGGGCCAACACGGCGGACGGATCCACAGTGGAAACGCAATGGACCAATCTGGCAACAAAAAAAGAAGTAAGGGTCAGTTCACAGTTCTTTTCCTTAACAGAAGAAGCCGCCCATGAATATGATCTGGTCACGCTTGAACCTGGCGAATACGTATTGACTTATGCTGCCTATGGAGGGTTCAAGAGCTGGACCCAGCTTAAAATGGACCCTAAAGCCGGGCCGTATAGCGAGCTTGGGCAGGTGGTTGTGCGCGAAGACGAAAAGGATGGGCG
>CAZJFJ010000002.1:17501-21329 GCA_964545305.1 uncultured Desulfovibrionaceae bacterium | reverse complement strand
AGACTACCTTTATGCCCTGATCAGCCACGGAACTGACGGCAGCGGGCTTCCGCTGATTGCCTCCTTCAAGGTTAAAGGAGGAGAAGTGCTCTATCTTGGCGATATGACTATAAACTTCACCTACAGCCACCCCGACAAGCTGAAAAAAGAAGGTTATTTCAGCGCCAGCAGTGTTTCGCTCAGCCTTTCAAACCAGCGTACCAGGGCAAAAAACAGTCTTTTGGAAGTATATCCTCCCTTTGCGGAAAAAATGCAATATCAGCCGTTCAGCTTTGGAAAGCTTATAACAAAAAAATAAATATCGCTTTGAAGCAGATCGGCTTTGAAACGATATTCCAGAAACACGCCGCAGAAGCGATTTTATCCTCCCCTCCTCTGCTGCGGCATTTATGCCGCCGGCTCTCAACTTTTTCCAAACTGGACAAGCTTTAAGAAAAATAGAAAGAAAGCATTAAGTAGGGGTCCGCTAAAAAGCAGACCCCTGCGGGAGGATTGATGCGGATTTTGCCGCATCAGCGTGGGCTGAATGCCCCCGGCCACCCCTGTGCGACCGGGGAGCACACGCCAAGCATTTGATTTAATAACAAAAAAATCTTTTCTTCATATAGGCTCAAACCGCGCCTTCTTGCAGGCCCGAAGCGGCTTGCCGGGCGGCCTCGGCCAGTTGCTCCTTTCCGATTACGCCTTCACAGCAAAGAGCAGTGAGCATGTAAGCAGCGTCCACATTATGCACATTCATTATATAGCTGCAAATTCCGGCCAGATGCTGCTCACGCGTTTTAAGGGCGCTGTATATGTTGGTGCTGGTGGAGCGGTCGCAAAACAACATTTCCTTTTTTTCCAAGCGGGCAAGCACCGTAATCAGAGTGGAGAGCCTCCAGGCCCGCGGCAAATTTTCAAGAATTTCTTTAGAAGTAAGGGGCCTATTGCTACCCCAGACATAGAACATTATCTCAAGTTCAACATCACTTAAAAACCTATCCCGCCTGGCCATTTCCACCGTCCTTACATCTTACATATAATGCTATTTAAAATTAATGGAAGTGTCAATCCCCTGCAACAGCCTCATCCCGCCCCATTTTAAATGGGAACAGCACAGCCTGTTTTGCCTGCCTGGACAAAATCACTATGGAAGCTGGGTGTTTATAAAGCTGTTTCGCTTTATCACCCGGGCAAGCTAAAATAACGCGCAACAGGCAGAGTATACATAAGCCGGCCCCAGGCGCCGCAAGGCACTGTTTCACAATGCCATAGCCTTTCATGTAAATGCGCAATTTCAAGCTTAATATGCGCACTCGCAAATCAAATCATAAAATCAGCACCACCAGCAATCTTACCGAAGCCGTGACGTCCGGATGCCCCCGCATGGTTCCCACTATCCACACATAGCCTAGTGCAATTCCCTGGAGCTGGGTGCTCGTGTTCCCCAAGCCATTGGTTACCGTGGCACTGGGAGTCACGCCGGCCAGAGCCACGCCCACAGGCACTATTTGCCAGTCGATTACAGCATTGGGAACTGGCAGCCCGGAATCAGTGAGCCTTGCGTTGATGGCTATGGGCGACAATAAAGCCAGCTTCAGAGAGGGAGGGGGATCTATGGTCAGGGTGTAGTTGGGAATAATGCTGATTGTGACATCGGCGTAAACATTGCTGTCCTCTGCCAAAGTCGCGCGTACGACCGCCGGCCCGGCAATAGTTGTTGTAAAGTTCCCCACTGCCTGCCCGTTCGAGTTTGTCATGGCGCTGCCCAGGTCACTCCCAGGTATGTCGGCACGGCTCCATAGTATCTGCTTGTTTGCACTTGGAGTTGTGCCGTCCATTAATGTGACTGTTATCGAAAAGTTGTCTCCCGTGTTCAATATGAGCGAGGCCGGGCTCACGGTGAACGTGTATTTGGGAGCGACCGTCAAAACGATCTGAGCGGTCACGCTGCTGTTGGAAGCCAGAGTGGCTTTGATTATAACCGAAGCGGATTGAGAGGAGGGAATGAATGTATTTGTGGCGGCGCCGCCAGATCCGGTGGCCGAAGCCGATGTGCCCAAGGTCGAGGCGGGAAGCCCGCTTATTTCCCATAATATGTCCTCCCCGCTCACCAGATTGCTGCCGTCCCAAAGCACCACGCTAAGCGGCACGGAATCCCCGGTTCGGACGGAACTGGGAGCAGTGTTGAAAATAAGATGATAGCTGGGACTTATCACCAGATTTATCTCCGCATAAATGCTGCTGTCCGAGGCAAGAGACACGCGAATTGAAACATTCCCCCGTTTTGTGGCCGTAAAGACAACCGCGGCAGTGCCGTCCGCTCCCGTGTTTTCCGAGGTTGAAGACAAAGTCCCGGCCCCGCTTCCGCCGGATAGAATGCTCCAGGTCAGGCTGTGCCCTGCGGCCGGAACGTTTCCATCTTTCAAAAGCGCCGTAAGAGTAGTGGTGCCGCCAGTGCTCAAAGCCGGAGGCGAAGCGGAAACGCCAAGTTTGAAAGAGCTGCCTACATTGAGCGGAAGATCCTGGTATTTACTGGGGTTTTCAGCCAGGGACGCCCTCACTATCATGCTGCCGCTGCCTGTGGGCTGGAAAACGGTATGCACTATTCCATCAGCATCTGTGGTTGAGCGCACCGGAGTAAATGTGCCAGCGCCCTGTTCTACCGTCCAGACAATTTCCTTACCGGGTAAAGGCGTATCCCCATCTTTCAAAATGGCGTACACCGCAGCATCTTCGCCATTATCCGGATTGGCCGGGTTAGCCATAATGCTGATGCTGTAAACGGGCCTGACCACGATGTTTATTTCTTTGTATACTGAAGGTTCCCGCACCATTGTGGCGCGCAGTGTCACGTTCCCTCCCTTGGTGGCCGTAAACAGACTGGAAGTTTCTCCTGCCGCGTTTGTCTGCGCCACATCCGGGTTCAGGAAGCCCGCTCCGGTGCTTGTTCCGGAAATGCTCCACCTTACGGATTCAGCAGGAAGCGGAGTTTCTCCGTCGGTCAGTTCCACAATCAGCCCGGTATGGGTCTTGTTCTGGATATCATTAGAAAGAGCGGAAAAGGCGATATTATACTGGGGCGTGATCTGGATGCTGATATTCGCCTGCACATCGTTTTTTTCATCCAGAACGGCGTGCACCATCACAAAACCGCCTTTAGAGGCAGTGAAAGCAACTCCCGCATTGCCGCTGCCCGAGGTGATTGAGTTCAGGACGCTGAGACTGCCGTTCCCGCCGCCCGGCTCGTGCACGACGCTCCAGGAAATGGCCTTGCCTGAAACCGGCTCGCTGCCGTCAAGAAGCTGCACGCTTACGGCCGTTGAACTCTGATTTGGAAGCGCGGAAACATCCGGCGACGGAACCAGACTGTACACCGGGGTTATAGTTATCAGTTTTTCATCGTAAACAGCGCCATCTCCGCTTAATTCAGCCCGGACAGTTACCTGCCCGGAACGGGTGGTCGTAAACTCAACGGTGGCTTCCCCGCCGCCCGCAGTCACGCTCAAGTTGCTGTCAAAAGTGCCGTTACCCACGCTGCCGGACACCACGCTCCAGGAAATGGCACGGCCGTCTACAGGAGACTGGCCATCCAGCAACGTGGCGGAAAAACCCACTTTTCCCCCGTTTTTCACTTGCTGCGCGTATGGCTCCAGGCTCAGGCTGTATATGGGCAGAACGGTAAACCCGGTTTCATCAAAAACATTGCTGTCTGAATCAAGAGCGGCCCGGAACCGCACCGGCCCGGAAATCTGCGGAGTAAACAGGCAAGAGGCCACACCGGAGGCATTAGTATATGAAGCGGCCGCTGAAAGGTCTCCGGACGCCGCCCCGGAAAGCGCGCTCCAG
>CAZJFJ010000002.1:14178-17491 GCA_964545305.1 uncultured Desulfovibrionaceae bacterium | reverse complement strand
GATATTCTGGCCCCGGAAACCAGATGAGCGCCGTCCTTCAGGGTGACTGCCAGGGTCACGGCTTGCCCGGTCTTGACCTCGGACAAGACGGGCGAAAATTCAAGGGTGTAGGCAGGGCCGATTATAACGGAAGTTTCGGCATAAATCGAAGGATCAGCGCTGAGCGAAGCACGTAAAATCACCGCGCCGGACTTGCTCGCCCGAAAAGTGGTTTGCGTCTGCCCGTTTGTTCCGGTTGTGCCGGATACCGCGCCCAAACCGCCCGCGCCGGTGCCTCCGGCAAGGCTCCAATCAATCTGCTGCCCCGACCCAAAACCCGGCCCGTCTTTCAGAAGGGCCGTTAAAGTTATTTCATCTCCATTCCTGATGTTTCCGGACGAGACAGAAAGATTTATTCTGTAAACGCTGCTGACCACCAGATTCACTTCCTGGCCCACTCCGGTTCCATCAAGTTCCGCACGCAGGCGGATAGTTCCGGAACTGCTGGGCGTAAAGCTGGTGCTGGTTTTGCCATCAGCGGAGGTGACACCTGACGGAGCGCTGAAGCTGCCCGTTCCCCCTGACACAATGGACCAATTGACCGTTCTTCCGGAAAGCGGAAAATCGCCGTCCAGGACAATGGCGCAAATCTGGGAAGGTTCATCATTGTCCACTACCGCGGGATTTGGAGTGAGGATAACGCTGTAAACCGGATTGATAGTAATCACACATTCGGAACTCACAGAAGGATAGCCGTCCAAAGTCGCGCGCACACGCATGGTGCCGCCTTTTTCCGCCGTAAACGTGCTGGAGGCTTCTCCGCTTCCGCCCGTAAATGTCGCCGTGCTCGACAGGCCCCCAACGGCCCCGTCACCGCTTGTAATGCTCCAGTTCAGCCTGGCCCCCTGTACAAGTTTGTTCCCGTCCTTTAACAAGGCCTCCAGAACTACGCCTTCCTTATTGTTTATTGTGGCGCTGGCAGGAATCAAGGTTAGAACATAAGTAGGCCTTACGCTAATATGAAGTTCTGCGAACACCCCGCTCGCCCCATGCGTGGCCCGCACCGTAATATCGCCTCCCCTGGCTCCCTCAAAACTGTTTGCGGCCTGGCCCGTGCCCACACCTGTTGCAGAATTTGCCACGGCCAGAACGCCTTCCGCTGTTCCTGCCGGAAGACTCCAGCTTATGTTGGCGCCTTCAACCGGATTGACCCCATCCATGAGAGTTGCAGTGAGCGAAGAAATCTCTCCGTTATTTATTATTTTAACGTCCGCATCAAGAGCAAGGCTGTAAAGCGGAGACACATTTATAAGCGTGGAATCACTGACCAGATGGGCAGGAGCGCTGGCTGTGACTGTTGCCGGTCCGGACTGCCTGGCTTCATATAAAATTGTCGCCCGGCCGCTGGAATTTGTCAGCCCTCCTCCGCTGATTCCTGCTGCCCCTGCGGGTGAAACGCTCCAGTTAAGATTTGCCCCCGCCACAGCAAGGCTTCCATTTCTAAGCTCCACGGTAACATGGAAAATGTCGCCGGTTTTAGGGCTGGGGTTGTCCGTAGTGAAAACAAAATGATAGTCTGGAGTGACATTCACTGTAACAGTTTCGCTGTAAAACTTGGGGGATCCGGCATTTACCCTGATTACCGCGTCATGCATCCCGGCAACATAGGAAAGATTTATTTTCCCATCGGCGCCGGTCACCCCCATCGCAACAAGCGGAGTGCCGTCTCCGGAAATTATCTCCAATTCCAGAGGAATTCCGGCCATAGGAATGCCGTTATTGGCCAGTGTGGCCCCTATCGTCACCGTCTGCCCGGGGGTGGGGTTTGCCGGACTGGGCGTCAAGACCAGACTGTAATTGGAAGTGACCTGAACAACTACACTGTTGCTTTGTAAAGGGGGGGTGTCCGCCAGCACCCTGAGCACTGCGGTGCTGCTTCCGGCCGTGTAGGTGAAAAAGGCTTTGCCTGATGAATTCGTATTGCCGCTTGACGGAGAAATTCCCCCTCCTCCGGAAATTATTTCCGGGTGCAGGGAAACTCCGGGCATTGCAACTCCGTTTCTGAGCAACGTGGCTTCAAGCGCAACCGCTCCTCCTGCCAGCGTTTCAGCGGGGCTGGCTGCCAGCAGCAAGCTGTAGCTCACATCCAGCTCCAGGTTGATCTGCCTGCTCAGGGATACCGGCGCACCCGCAGAAACCTGCAGCACCGCATCGGCGTCTCCGGCCGTAAATTCCAGAAGAGCTGTTCCGGTTGCGCCAGTCACTGCCGTGCCGAGCTTAACCGTTCCCGGGCCGGACAGCAGGAATAGCTGTACCGGAACATTGTTCACCGGGATATTATTGTCTGTCACCACCGCCGTTACCGTGGTGGTTTCACCGGACCCCACCCGCATGGGCGCATAAGACACCTGCAAATTATAGTGATGGTTCAAGGCAAGGGGAGAGGTATCGGTATAAAATCCGGGAGAAGCCCCGGCCGTGGCCCGGAACACCACGTCCTGAGTTCCCGCAATATAGATGAAATCAGCCTCTCCGCCTGAATTGCTGCGCCTCAGCGGGCTCATCACGCTGCCCCCGCCGGATTCTATCTCCAGGCGAATAGGAACATCGTTCATCGGCACCCCGAAATTGGTGAGGGTAACCTTGACATGCACCATTTCCCCCGCCAGCGGCGCAGGCGGATCAAAAGAGAAGGCCAATCCATACAGTGAGGAAACCGGCACAGTGATGATTTCGCTGGCCAATTCACCGGGAGACCCGGCCACAACCCGCAACGTCGCATCAAGGGCTCCCGCCCGGAAAGTAAGCACGCCCCGCCCGTCCGGCCCGGTGGTTACATTGGCCGTTATCAGTGAGCCGTCTCCAGAAACCAGCTCCAGGCGAAGCGGAACATTGCCCGCAGGAATGCCGTTGTTCAAAAGCTCGGCAGCAATGCTTACAACGTCGCCCTGAACCGGAGCGGCAGGGGAGGCGCTTAAGTTCAGCACATAGCTTGAAGGGGCCGCCCCCACCCTTATGCGCAGCGAAGCACTCACCGACGGTTCATCCACAAGCCTGACAGTTACGTCAAATTCACCGGGAGCCACGCCGGACGTATTAAAAGTAGCGCTGGCCTTGCCATTTATATCGGTAATGGAAGAAGGAGTGAATGTGCCTGCTCCAGAAGGAGAAATGCTCCAGCTAAGCTTTTCGCCCAATAATGACGCTTTTTTGGTCTGGCTGAGGGTGGCCGTAATAGTCACGTTCTCCCCCGACACAGGATTGCTGTTATCCGCATTGAGCGACAGAGCATACCCGGATGCGGAAGGAAGCACTTCTATGGCTGCAAACTGTG
>CAZJFJ010000002.1:0-14168 GCA_964545305.1 uncultured Desulfovibrionaceae bacterium | reverse complement strand
AACCCGCGCGCTATACACGTTGCTCCCGCCGGGCGCATATGGAGGCAGCAGGAAGCGCCCCCCGTTTTCGTCTCCCCCAACCAGATGGGCGGCGGCAGTGCCCTCCCACACCACCGAACTAATGGGCGCTGCGGAACTCACAATAATCGGAACATTCAAAACCGCCCCGCTGGCCACCCGGTATGATGAAGCCGAAAGAAAAACATTGAAAGCCTTTTCTTTATACTCAAGAATCATGCGGTTTTCGCGGGAGACAAAATCGTCTCTGCTGCCGCCGACCGTACGCATTTCCGCTACTTTTGAATGGTCAAGAGCGTCTTCAAACGGCATGGAGAAGTTATAATTGAAACGCAGGCCGAATTCGTTGTCACTCCCTCCGCTTTCAATCTTTTTCTGGCTGAAGTAAGCAGAAACCAAGGGAACAGGAGTGTACTCAACCTCATAGCCCCAGACGCGGGGATCCTTTCCCAGCGACGAAGAGCTGAAAACTCCCACTTTTTCCCCATACCATTGGCTGTATGAACTTTTTACAGCCAAATTGCGGTAAAAAGGCAAATAGGCTGTGGAATCTACATCCCAGCCCCTTGCAGGACGTTCAAGCGATACTTCCAGGTCCTTGGACGTTTTCCAGCCGGAAAGAGGCGCATAGTAGTTCCCATACATTCGCAGCCAGTCCAGCCAGAGTTCCCCTCCCACGCTGCCCCGGGTATGCTCCCTGGTCAGGTCGTAATCAAGAAAGGCGTTCACTCCCACAGCCACGTCTTCCGTGGGAAAAAAACGCTGCCCTAACCCCAGGTTGGCTATCCAACGGTCGCCGGACATACTGCGGGTTCCGGCCTGAATAAAAAAAAGATGATTATCGCCGCTATTTAGGGGGTATAGAAAATCAACCTCCCCTTGAAGCTTTCCTTCCTCGTCAAAACCAAGCCCGCTCCTTACCCTGCCATGTTCCGACAGTATTTTTTCTCCCAGTTCATTCAAATATTGATTCCCAAAGCCAAGAGCCGCTCCGGGGCCGTCCTGCTGCAATCCGGAATGCGGAGGCCCCGCGTCCAGGTCTTCGGTTTGAAAAATATTTTGTTCGGCAGCCGCTTTTTCTCCATCCAGAGCCCATACGGCTAGCAGAACCAGCACTGCCAAAAAAAACAGACGAACAGCCATACGATTCAAAGAGGAGCGGTACGGTTTACAATCCAAGGCAGCCAACCTCGCTGTTTATATTTGGAAACCTTTAATTGTCTACATATGTTATATATAAATAAATGTATAGCGACAATCTAAAGAAATTCTAGAAATAAGCGAAAACTCTTATATTATAAGGAGATTATAAGAATAGAAAGATATGTATAAAAGAACTTCTAAAGCGGAACAGATATAGCGTGCGACACAAATGGCACATATTTACATATAAAAAAATCAATAAATTTATTGCCGAAGCCCTCTAAATAAACAAGAAGGACTCGGCCTTTAAAGCATTTCAAGTGTGAAATGCTCTGCAACGATTTGAAGACAGATCCTTGCCGCCAAATGATTGTAGGTTACGCAATCATTTGAGGCGTTAACTGCTCTAGCAGACGCCCAGGGCACAATGCTGTTTGACAAAGGCAGGGTAAATCCTTTCGCGCACCATGGCCGGTTAATGCTTAAATAACGGCAAAACGAATTCCGCTTTCACCTGTTTAAGCGCTCTACTCCTTAGAGTATGCATGCAGCCCAAAGTTACGCCCAAGCGGGTTAGCTGTATGTCAGAATTGATTATAAATAGCTAATGGGTTATAGCCTCCCACAAGCGGTTAAAGACAGGAGGTAAATTCATGGCTTACGCCGTTTGCTGGCTTTTTCTTCTCGCGTCCATTTTTCTGGCTGTTCTGGGGCTCAGCCTATTCAAGGGGATGGATCAAACCTCGCCCTGGACGGCGCTCATTTCCCTGTACACGCTTTTTATCATTGCCTATTACTTCCGCGCCAAGGCCATAACCCGGATTCCCGTGGTAGTTGCCTATGCTGTATGGGAAGCGGCCGGCTTGCTACTGGTCATCCTGATCGGAATTCTCTGGTTTAAAGAAAGCTTTGGGCTGTCAGGTTTCTTGGGGGTGGCGCTTTTACTGGGAGGGTCTTACCTGGTTCATAGCGGGACTGAAAAGGGGCAAAATGATTCCCTGCCGTCAGGAGGCACGCGGTGAACGCTTTGCCTGCCTGGGTTTACCTGCTGCTGGTCATTTTTGGCGCATGCTTTGATATTGCTTCAAATATCGTTCTGAAAAAATCACAAGGCTTTACCGACCGCAAACGGGGCATCATAGGCATTGCCATGATGCTCACCGGCATGAGCCTTTCGGCACTTGCTATGAAAGGCTTGCCGCTTGCGGTAGTTTATGCGCTCTGGATGGCGTTCGGGGTGTTGGGCACCGCCCTGCTGGGCTGGCGGATGTTCGGACAGAAATTGCACCTTCGGGCCTGGCTCGGCATTGTGATGCTGGTGGCTGGCATTGTGTTGCTTTATTCCGGGTAATTATACAAAAATCTTAAATCAGCCCTCTTTTGTGCAGCTTATATCCTGATTGCCACCTCTTGCTCCCGGCGTGTGCAGGCGCAGCTTATAGCGGCTTGCACCAATAGCATTATCAGCAATATCATATCGTTGACGTGCCGCTGGAGGCATGAATTCCCCGTTTGTGCCTAAGGGCAAGCGGAATCTGCCACAAAGTTGGGCTTTAAAAACAAGCCCTTTGACCACACTGTCTAGAGCAGTTAACGCCTTAAATGATTGCTTAACGGGGGGCAAAGCCCCCTACAATCATTTGGCGGCAAGGATTTGAAGACAAATCCTTGCAGAGCATTTCAAGTGTAAAATGCTCTAAAGAAGGGAATCAGAAAACTGATTCCCTTTCAAAGATACCACACAGTCATGGCCGCATAAAAAACGCTCCATGAAAAAAAATTTCCAGGTTTAGCAGCAGATACTGCAAAAGAAAAAATTAATTTCCAACCTCGTACAACTTCAGCCTGCTCTGTAATTCCTTGCCGCTAAGCCGGGAAACAGCGTCTATCAACGCTGCCCTGAAGCTGGCAGTGCCTTTTCCGCCCGCCTCGCCAAAAGCGACTTCGCCCGCAACACCCATTGTGGCCACTCCGCCCACCGCCGCCAGCAAAGAGCCTTCCAAGGAAATTTCGACCGCGGTGTGAAAAGAGGCTACAAGCGCTGTGCACATGCACCCTGTTCCGGTTACCCGCCCAAGCATCTCATGCCCGTTCTCAATGCAAAAAGTACGGGTTCCGTTTGAAATTATGTCGGTCTTCCCGGTAATCGCAATAACACAGCCAAGTTTCCGTGCACAGTTTTCCGCCAGCGACACCCCTTCCGTGCCCATGCGCTTTTCATCTTCCAAAGAAACATCCACCCCCTTGGACCGCTGGCCTGAACCCGCGAGAAAGGCTATTTCAGACATATTTCCCCGGATTACCTGCGGTTTCAAAACATCGAGGAACAGCTCCATTGTTTCACAGCGCAGACGCGATGCCCCAAGCCCCACCGGGTCAATCACCAGAGGCACGCCCAGCCTGTTCGCTGCCCTTCCCGCCAGTTGCATGGCCCGGATTGAATGGTTGTTCAAAGTTCCCATGTTCAGCACCAAAGCGGAGGCCAAAGATACGATTTCGTCCATTTCTTCACCGTCATCCGCCATTATGGGTGAAGAGCCGACCGCCAAGGTTATATTGGCACAGTCGTTCACTGTGACATAGTTTGTAATCTGGTGCACAACACCGTTTTTTTTACGAACCGAGTCCAGCAACGCTCCGATTTCTGAAGATATGTTCAAAATAATACTCCTGATTGCCTTTATATGGATTGAAATCACAAAATGCCGGGCTGCCACAAAAAGGCAGCCTCAAACCACCGTGCCCGGATTGAGCAGCAAAACAGACGCTACCCCACCCTACAGGCGTAGCTGACGCTCATACTTCCGGCCGCTGGAGCATTTCACACTTGGAATGCTCTAGGACAGCCCGACCCAAGAAGGGCTGTCCACGCACGAGGCGTAGGCGGAATTTACTTCCGCCGGCAACGCCGAGTGCAGCGTCTTAAAGTTAATCTGCTCTAGAACAGCCTTCAAAATATAATATACTCAATAAACAGGGAGCAAAGTTGGCAGAAACTTTCTTACAAAACAAAAACCGCAAATTTCACACAAGCCCAAAAAGCCCCCGCAACAGAGGCAGGGGCTTAGTGGTTTCGGCAATTTTGCTCCCTACGCTAGTATTAGCTAACAGGTTCAAAGGGTCAGGTTTTAGCCTTCTCAACTGTGAACAGTTCCCCTGCAAACATCTTTTTTTTAACAAAGTTTAAAAAAGCAATCAAGAATCTTCATAGCCATCAAGAATTCCCCGCTTAAAAGCACATTGCGGGGGAAGCACGGCAAACCCGTAAGCGGGAATTAACCCTGTCTGCCGCCCGTTTCATCCGAGCGCAGCTCGACTACCAGGTTTTCCAGGGCCTGGGTCTGTTCCAAAAGCGTTCTCATGCCCTGAGTTGAGTTTTTCATAGCCTCAACCGTCTCCATCGCAATACGGTTAACGTCATCAACACTTCTGTTAATCTCTTCGCTGGTGGCCGATTGCTCCGCCGATGCGGTGGCAATTGAGTCGATCTGGTCCCTGGTGCCATCGGACAAAACAACTATCTCACTGAGGCGCTCTCCAGATTCTTTGGCCAGCTCCGCTGTTTTGGATATTCCCGCAACAGTTCCGTCAACAATTTCAATATTGTGCTCCGTATCTTTTTGAATGCCGGAAAGAACTACAGCCACCTCTTTAGTGGCATCCATCGTCTTTTCCGCCAATTTGCGCACCTCATCGGCAACTACCGCAAAGCCGCGCCCCGCCTCACCGGCCCGGGCGGCCTCAATAGCCGCGTTCAGCGCCAGCAGGTTTGTTTGATCGGCAATATCCGAAATAACGTTCAGCACCTTGTCAATATCCTGCACGCGCATGCCAAGGCGGGCCATTGATTCTTTCAGCTCCTGGGTATTTCCCATGACTACGGCTATATTTTCGTCAACTTCGTTTACTTTGGCAGACCCCTGCTGCGCCTGCGCCCGGGCCTGTTCGGCAATGGAAGCCGCACTGGAGCTGTTTTGAGCCACTTCAAGCACAGCCACATTCATTTCCTCCATGGCCGTGGCCGCCGCTTCAAGCCGCCTGGACTGTTCACGCGCGCCATTGTCAGACTGATCCAACTGAACAGAAATCTCCTGTGAAACAGAAGATAAAATTGTCACCACTTCACCAATCCGCTCCGCCGCGGCCGCCATTCCTTCCTGCCTGGCATGTTCGGCAGCCGCCCGTGCTTCTCTGGCTTCTTCCATAGCCAGACGGGCCTTTTCGGACTCTTCTCTTGCCGACTCCGTGGCGGACTCGGCCTTGCCTATCATTTCCCGGAGAGAAACAAGCATGGCCTGCAAAGCCTTTGACAGCATGCCGAATTCATCCGCCCGCACAAGATTAAGCTCGCTGTCCAGCTTGCCCGCGGCCACGCTTTGAGCAAAGCCCACAGAAAGTTTAAGGGGTGTGGTTATATTCCCGATAATCCGCCAGGCCAGAAGCAATGTCAGAAAAAACACCGCCACCGCCGCCCCCAGCGTGATATATAGCTGCAAAAGCGCATCATCGGCCTGAGCTTGAGCAATCTCCTCAAACTCTTTGCCCATTGCCAGCTCCACAAGATGCATCGCGTCAATATACTCGGTTGAAGCCGCAAACCACGCTTTGGAATTTCCTGTAAGCCCTGGTTTGTCCAGGTCTTCAAAAGCCTGTTTCCGGAAGGCCTCCACCTTTTCTTTCAAAGGCACGAGTTTTTCTGAATTTTCTCTCTTTATGGCAGGGGAAGCATGCGCCAAAAAAGCCTTGAAAGATTCTTCCTGCAAGGCAACGCGCTCTACCCACAAACGGTAAAGATTCTTGTTGAACACTCCTGCCGTAAGCGCGGCATTAAGCGAAGCGCGCTCCTGACCTGCAAACTCCTTGGAATTCACAAAAGCAATAATCCCTGACGCCTGCCTGGACATTTCATCGCCCTGGCAAAGTTCCAGCATAGCACCAAGCTCTTGCTGCAACTGCCCGATTATGCCTGAAAATTCGGCAATTATATCTCCTGCCGAAGCGCTTCCGCTATCAACCTGCTGGCGCAGTTCCCTTAACGCATTCAACCGGGCAACCAGCGGCTGCAACGAGGAACCAAGCAAATCTCCCAAATCGCTCTCCATAAACCGCGTGATTTCCTCTTTCAAGTCCGCCAGCTTTATATCGGTCAGCTTGCGCTGCTCGCCTAGCTCACCCGAGAAAGAAGCTCCTTTGCTGTTTATAAAACCTGCTGACAGCCCCCTCTCTTTTTGCAATTCGTGTATGAGGTTGCCGCTGACGGTTGAAAGAGACACAACATCAGTGGCAGCTTCCATCATAAGATACTCTTTGTATTTATCCACGGAGATGCTGCAAACCAGAAAGATTATGGCCGCAAGAGGAAAACTCAGCAAAATAAAAAGCTTGGAACGAACAGAAATGTTTTTGAGCATGGCGTTGCGTCCTATAGGAATAGGTAAAATGGAGTAGTATAGCGTGAGTCATAAAATGATACAAACTACACGGGACATACCCTAAAAAAAATGAAATTCAAGCGACAGGCTTATATTTCATATGTAACCGTTAACAAAAGTCAAAAAAAACCACAAGAGCGAATGATTGCGCATTTTTATTTTTGCGAAGCCATCGCTTTTAGAGCACTTTCATTTTGAAACCATACATTAAGGCAAAATGCTCCGCGCTGTTAACTATGGCTTCACAGCCGTTACAAGACCAGCACCAGCGGACCTTGCCTGCGCCGTCAAGCCAAATTTTCAAACCAACGCCACTTTACAGTGCGTTTAGGGGAGGCCGGAGCCGGCCCCAAGACCGATATTTACGAGGCACAGCCACGAAGCGAGCCGCACCCCAAAAACAATTCTTGCACCAGGCGGATCTTCAGAGAAACAGCCTGAATTTTACATAAACCGGCCTGTTCACGCCTGGGCGCCACGCCCGGCAAACATCAAGCCAGGATGCAAGATGCAAAAAACAGTCCATTTTCCAATTCCAAATTCTGTTCCAAAGCCAGCCGTTTTTTACTCGCCTTTTCCGCTTTGCAAACAGAAGCTGCTTGACCAAAGCAGAATGGGCACATTCACGGCGAGCCTGCCTACCGCTATGGGTTGCGCCCCGTGACGGCAAGGCGGCGAGAACGCGTTTCCGCTTCACGAATGCTCTGCTTCACAAACGGCACATATTCATGGTCTGTGACCTTGATATGATTGAGCAGCCAGCGTTTAAGAAAGTCGAGCAGGGAATCGCCCACATCAATGCGCCCATGTTGCAGGTCACGCTCAACCTCGGCAACCTTAGCCACAAAATTACGGTGAATTTCCTTATGCCTTTCCACATCGTGATAGTCGCTGTGCGTAAAATACTGTTCCTCTGTGCTAAAATGAGTTGCAGTATAATCTTTGAGGTTCTTGACTATGTCCAGAATATCCTCTTTTGGGGCATTGCGCCTTGAAGCCCTGTACAGCGAGTTTATATAGGCGCATAACATTTTATGCTGGCTGTCAATCAACTCCAGCCCGGTTGCGAGGTCATTGCTCCACTCCACAATTCTTGTGTCTTCCTGGGCCTTGGCAAGGTCGCCCGTCTTTAGGGCCTCCGCCACGATTTCAAGCTCTGCAAGGCTGTCTGAAATGGAAACAAGCCTCGAAGTGAAAAACTGCATATTGGTGGCGGTGGACTCGGCCACCTGATTTATTCCCTCCAAAGCATCATTGGTGCTGGCGCTGTTCCTCGCCTGCTCGGCGGCGGCTCCGGCTATGCTTGCCAGAGCAGTGGCGGCCTTGTCCATGCCCTGCACTATTTCGTCCATAAGCAGGCCGGCACTGGAGGCGCTAGAAGCGCTTTCCACGGTATGCCGGGCGGTATCTTCAACTGCGCCAAGACTTTTGTGCGCCGCATCCTGAATGCTAAGCACAGCGGTGGAAATTTCCCGGGTTGCCTGCATTGTTTTTTCAGCAAGGGCGCGAACCTCATCCGCCACCACCGCAAAACCACGCCCGGCATCACCGGCACGGGCGGCCTCAATTGCCGCATTCAACGCCAGCAAATTGGTCTGATCGGCCACTTCACTAATTACTTCCATCACAGAACCAATATTTTCTGAACGGTCGCTCAAAAACGCCATTGATTCCTTCAGATTTTTACTGGTAAACGCTACCGTTTCAATGGCCCCAACCGCTGTGCGCACTTGCGCTTGGCCCGTCTGCGCTTTTTCCCGGGAAGCCTGCGCATCGCCGGAAGCTACATCTACACTTTTTGAAACTTCCGCAACACTGGACACCAGGGAGGTCATTGCATCACTGGTTTGGCGCAAATTGAATTTCTGGGCTTCAACGCCATCGCCAATTTCTGCCACAAGGCGTGCAATATGCCGCAAATCGGCACCCAGCAGCGACGTGGCCTGCCAGGTCTTATGCGCGACTTCACGAACCTGAGCAATAAAATGCTCCCGCTCTGCCGCCGCATCCCGCAGCCTGCCCCTTTCCTCCGCCAAAAGCCCGTCCAACCCTTCAACTTTTTTCTGCTCTTTTTCATACAAAAGACGCATATCTTCCAGTTCGGATTGCGCCTGCACAAGCTTCTGCCCTGTTTCAACAGTTTTTTTGGCACAGCAAAAAGCCCTGCGCATCCACAACGCCACAGCCAGAATTCCAAATACGAGGCTGGCGGCCATACCCGCGTACTGGGTATTTTCAGTTGTAAATGTCAACGAAGCAAGCGTTGCAACAAGAAAAACCCCAGCAGCAATGAACTCCCAAACTTTCACAAAGCCCCCTTATGTTCTTCGTCCAAAGGCTATTCGGCAAAATTTTATTATTCTTTAAAATAACATGAACATTTTGCGCTAGCTAGACAAAAAATTCTCTGCCCGCATAACACGTAGTAATCACAGAAGAATTCGGGCTGAAGAGATAAAAACAAACATCCAAAATAAGTCTTCAAGTCATAAAAACGCAACAACACATAGACTTTATATTATCACTGGATCAACATATAAAAAACTGGCTGGGGAAACAAAGCGTCCCCTCTCCTTAAGCCCGTGTGCTGCGCAAACAGGCATAAAAGACTTGACATCGGCTTTTTTATTTGTTATTTATACGCATAACAAATGGCTAATTCCAGCTGTTTTTCGATGTTTCCCCCCAAAATTGTCTTAATTTCGCGCTTTAGCGCAGTCTTGTTTCGCGCCTGTAAAAAGGCGCCACTCCCATACTTTACTATAGAGCTGTTAACGCTTGAAGCAGACGCTTAACGGCAAACAAAGCCCGTCTTGCATCCATTTCGCGGCAAGGATTTTTAATTAAAAATCCTTGCAGATGGTTTCAAACAGAAAAGGCTCTATTGTTCTTCCCAGCGCATCTCGCGCCAAAATCCATTCAATTCGACTGTATATCCCAACAATCTCACCAAACCAAAGGAGTAAGCATTATGTGCGCAGGTTCCAAACCCAAAATGTCAACTATAACTCCAACCCCTGTGGCCCCTCCCATTGTGGCCCCAATTGACGCGGATCTGGATGCCAAAAAAGCTGGCGAAGATGAACGCCGCCGCCGCATGGCAGCAACCGGACGTAGCAATACCATTTTGACCGGAGGGCTTGGCGATACCGGCTACACCGCTTCGGGCGGACGGAAAAAACTGCTTGGGCAGTAACATTTGCAAGGAGGCCATATGCCAGGAAACAACAAGAAAAAACCACATTCCTCTCCCACCATCCTGGGAAAAAACTTACAAAGCATCCCCATTCCCGACGAGGCCCTAGCCTTCGCCCTGCTTGAAGGCGAACTGGAAAAGGATAAAGAAAAAGCGAATGAGAAAAACAACTCCGCTTTGCTGCCTGAAACTTTTTCAGGAAAAGAGGGTTTGTTTGAAGGACTTGTCCTTGATGAACGCCCTCCACGATCCTTCCCCGTACCGGACGCCGCGCATTACATCCGCCGGCTGGCAACCCTGGAAAGGGAGCGAAATTCGTGGGAACCCCATTGGCAGCGGTTGTCAGACAATTTCCTGCCCCGCCGCAGCCGCTTCCTTGGGCGGGGAGACGCCACCAATGAAGGGGGAGAGCTGAACAAAAAGATTTATGACAGCACCGGAACAAAGGCCATTCGCACCCTTGCAAGCGGGATGCAAAGCGGCCTGACTTCTTCCGCCATGCAATGGTTCAGGCTGGGCCTGCAGGATGACTTCCTGGCCCAGCACGAAAATAGCAAAGAGTGGCTGCACAAATCCCAGATGCTCATGATGAACGTGTTCGCACGCAGCAATTTCTATGATCAGGTTCATCTGCTTTACAATGAGTTGTCCACTTTCGGCACCGGCTGCATGATCATAGAGGAGGACGACTTTACAACAATCCGCTGCCGCACCCTGACCGCTGGCGAATACTGCGTGGATGTGGACGCTGCGGGACGGGTGGACACATTATACCGGCGCCTGCGCATGACCCCGCGCCAGTTAATGCAGCACTGGCCGGACACGGTCCCGCATTATGTGGAGCGTATGGCGGAGGAAGACAACCATAGCTGGCTTGAAGTGCTTCATGCGATCGAACCCAATCCTGAGCTGCAGCACCCTGAAACCGGACATGACGAAGCCGTTTATGGCCGGAAGCCCGAACGCCCCTACAAATCCGTATACATAATGCTTGGCGGCGAGCAGACCATTCTGGAAGAAGGTGGGTACTTCGAGTTCCCCGCCCTTTGCCCCCGCTGGGACACCACAGGATCGGACATCTATGGGCGCAGCCCGGCAATGGATGCCCTGCCCGATATGGCGATGCTGCAACGGATGCGCCGGGACGGGCTAAAGGCGCTTGCGTTGGAGGTAAACCCGCCCCTGAACATAGCCACGGCCTCACAAGGAGCCGTTCCCAATGTAACGCCGGGCGCAATCAATTATATCAGCCCGTTAGCTCAGGGGCAGCCCGCAATCACTCCGCTTTATCAGGTGAAGTCAAATCTTTCCGCCCTGCAAGTCTGGATTGAGGGCTACCAGCGCCAAGTTCGGGAAGCCCTGTTCAGCGACCTGTTCACCATGCTTTCAGACACCACCAAGCAGATGACCGCCGCAGAGGTAGCCGAACGCAACTCGGAAAAAATGCTCCAGCTCGGACCCACTCTGGACCGCCTGCGCAGCGAGCTTTATCAGCCGCTGATTTACCGGGTGCATAGCATCATGAGCCGCCGCGATGAACTTCCTCCGCCTCCCTCGGAAATTGGAAACAAACAGCTGAAGGTTGAATTCATAAGCATTCTGGCTCAGGCCCAGCAGTCCAAAGGTATCGCCGCCATAGAACGGATGGTTCAGTTCACCACCGGGCTTGCCGCGGCCTATCCCGTCGCGCTGGACAAACTCAACAGCGATGAAGCGATTGAGCAGATGGCCGAAATGTACGGAACCCCGCCCGGGCTTATCAACAGCGATGAAAAGGTTGAGGAAATCCGCACTGGCCGCGCCCGGCAACAAATGCAATCCCAACAGATGGGAACGCTCGCGCAGGGCATGGGAATGGTTGGCGAAGCCGCCAAAGCAGCTAAAGACGCGGGCCTCTCCCTTGAAAACATGGATGAAGACACTGTCTCTCAAATGGCGGAAGCAATAAACCCCGAACAACTGAAACAAATGATGGGAGCAAACAATGGTTAACACCCAAAAACTGGCCCGCGAGCAGGAGCTTGCCGATGTGCGCGAAGTGCTTGGCCTGCCCGCGGGAACCAGGCTTTACAAACGGCTTCTCGCCCTGGCAAACACCTTGGGCGCAAGCTTTGCAAATGACCCGTACAGCACCGCTTTCAATGAGGGCTTGCGCCAAATGGGCATAATGCTCCTCAGAGACGCCAACGAAGCCGCGCCGGAACTAATCGCAAACCTGCTTAACCCCTTAGACAACAAAATGGAGGAAAATAATGAACGAAATTAACACGCCTGTAGCAAACACTGAAAACCCCGCTGCGGAAAATCCCGCTTCCGAAGACAGCCTGCTGGCCCTGAGCCTGGGCATGAACCCGGAAACTGATCCGCTTTCCAATGATGGCAATGGAGAAAATGAGGAAAACCTCACCTTTGTGCCCCATTCCCCAGAGGGCTACAGCCTCGAGTTTGCAGACAACACCGCAGTGAATGAGGAGCTTCTGGAAGATTTCCGCGAACTGGCCCACCAGCTCGGCATCACCCAGAAACAGGCCCAGAAATTGGCGGGATTCTATGAAAACCGGGTGGGCGGGGGCCTTCAGCAATACACCAGAAAGCTGCAGGAAAAGGAACAGCACTGGCGCACTGAAATAAAACAGCAGCCGGGCTACCGCCAGACCATATCCGATGCCCGCCGCGCTATGGAAACATATGCGTCCAAAGAACTGATTGATCTTTTCAATCACACCCGCATAGGCTCCCATCCGGCCATGGTGCGCTTTATGGGCAAAGTCGGGCGGGCTCTTGCCGAACCGTCCGCCCAAGGGGAGCGTTCGGGCCGCCTGCTTAGCACAGCGGAAGTTCTATACCCCAACTACACCCCCAAGAATTAATCCCATCAAGCCCGGACGCCCGGACAACCCTTTAGGGCATTTCACACTTGAACTGCTCTAGGCCCCAAGCGTACGCGGCACTTCACCTGAGGGCGGGGCAGCCCTCTCAAAACGGGTATAAAGCATAATGCAAACCAAACAATAAAAACACAACAATAATGCAGCTGACCCGCCCCGCCTTCCCTCTTAGAGCAGATTAGCTTTAAGACGACGCTGCACTCGGCGTTGCCGGCGGAAATAAATTCCGCCTACGCCTCGTGCGCGGACAGCCCTTCTTGGGTCGGGCTGTCCTAGAGCATTTCAAATGTGAAATGCTCTAGGACACACTACTCACAACAGGAGAACACTATGCCTCACAGTATTTTTGTTCCGGCCTACGATGCTGACGGCCGCCTGATTACCGACCAGCGCATTTTGCGCATCATGAACGAGGAACGCACCCCGGAAGACGACCGCCGGGCCTACGAAAGCCTGAAAGCCAAGGACGAGGCCGCCAAAGCCGCCCGCATCCAGACGGAGCAAAAAGCCAGGGAAGAAAAAGAGTTCCAGGCGGGGGCCCAGGCCGCCGCGCAATACGGCATCGCCCCGCAAACCTTGCGCCCGGCCGGAATGGAGGTGGCCCGGATGCTCGACGCCGAGCAGGAAATGAACGCCCGCTTCGAGGAGAAAAAACAGGAGCTGGCCCAAAAATATCAGGGGCCGGAGGCCGGAAACATGGCCCGCGAACTGAATGAGCTGCATCAGAAACAGGACGCGGAGCTTGCCGCAAAATTCGCCTCCAACCCGGTGGCTGAGCAGGTCATCGGTGAGCGCATCCGGGAGTTTCGCGTTCAGACTTCGGCCTGGCTGCAAGGTGAAATCCAGACCAGGCAGCAGCAGTATTTTGACGCGGTGGATCAAAAGTGCAACGACGCCCTGGCCGCGCAACTAAACGCCATGCAGCCGGAACAGTTTGGCGGCGCACTGGTCAGGCGCGAGCAGGAAATGCGCGCCCTGGGCCGCACCCCGGAACAGATCGGAGCCGCGCGGCAAACCCTGCTTGGCTCATATTTTCAAAATTTGGCGACTTACAATCCGTCCGCGTTTCTGGAGGCCGTAAAGCAGCCGGGCCCCAGCATAGATCAAGGGGCGGGCAATTCCAATGCCTCCTCCCTTCAAAATCCGCTGACCGGGCTTGCCAAAGCGCTGCCCGCAGAGCAGTTGGGCAAACTCTCCCGCCTGGCCGAACGCGCCCAAGTGACCCTGGAAAAGAAAGAAAAAATGGCTCAAATCAGCATGCGTCAGCAGGAAACCATGCAAAATCTCACCGGGCTGGATTCCAAAGACCAGCGCGCGGAAATTGAAAAGATCACCGCGGGCATGGAAGACCGGGAAATGGCGGAAATCCTGAAAACCCGGCTTAACCTCCAGCTCGACTATGAAGACGGAATCAGAGCCGCCAGGGACTGGGAAACGGGCGCTAAAATTCTTCAGGAGGATTCCGGCCCGCTCGAAAAGCTGAAGGCGATT
>CAZJFJ010000001.1:48382-65508 GCA_964545305.1 uncultured Desulfovibrionaceae bacterium | reverse complement strand
TGACCTTTTCATATTCCTCCTCGCTAAGAGGACCCGGTTTGAGAAGAATCCTGTCGGAAACCCCGATTTTACCGATATCATGCATGGGGGCTGCCGCATTTATGGCCTCCACAAAGTCGGGAGGGTATCCCATGATTTTGCTCATAAACGCGCTAAGCAGCCCAATTCGCCTCACATGGCTGCCTGTTTCCTGATCGTAAGATTCCAGAGCATTAAACAAGCGTACAATTATTTCGTTCTGAGTTTCACGAATAGCTTTTGTCTGCTCGCGCACAATCGCTTCCAGGTGCTGGCTGTAAACGCGTTGCGAGCGTTCGGCATTGACAACACGGCTGCCCACCTGAATGCGCTGTTGCAGCTCGCTGGCCTCAAACGGCTTCACAATATAGTCGTCCACTCCGCCTTGCTCGAAACCTTGCACTATATCGTCAAAATTTCCTTTTCCGGTGAGTAAAATAATATAAATGTATTTGGATGACTCACTGAGGGCACGGACCTGGCGGGCCAGCTCCAAGCCGTCCATCTCCGGCATGCTCCAGTCCGTAATAAGCATGTCAATGTCAAGCTTGCCGGAAACAAGGCAATCCAGGGCTTCCATGCCATTGGAGGTTTCCGTCACGTTGTATCCCCAATCACGCAGATGAGTGGCCAAAATAAGTCGTGCGACCTGCTGGTCCTCAGATATCAAAATATGCATTCATATGTCCTGAGAAGTTGGGATGACAAATATAATAATAACAAGGCCTTGGACGTAGCCTTTGCAAATGGAGCATGCGCCGGATTCCATTTTTATAAACAAAAGGTTCTCAAAAAATTATACTTCTCTAGCAAGATATTCCGTCATGCCCTGGGTCAGCTTCTGTATCTCTCCAAGCATAACAGATTCCTGCCTGGTCACTTCAACCAGTCCTTCCGGCAATTTTTGCTCCCGGCCCAACGTTTCAAGAGCCAGGCATGCCTCAAAAGGACCCGATTTGCTATAGTAGCCCACTATCCCTTTAAGGGCATGGGCACTCACAACAAGGCTGGAATTGTCCTTGCGCTCAATCGCATCGGCAATATCCCCAATCAGCTTGGGGGCATCGCGAAGAAAAAGCTTCATACTGTGCACGGCCAATTTTTCATTTCCAGCAAAACTTTTAATAATTGTGTCAGGGTCAAGCGCCACTTCCAGGGCGGCCTGCTTATCATCATCGGTTTCTGCACATCCGCCATTGCCCGGCGGCAAACTATTTGGAACCGTATTCGCTTTCGCCCCCGCATCGGGCCCGTTTGCAGGGCCAAAACGGTCTATCACACTGTCCAACACTTCTGCAAGCTCGTTCAAAAGCACCGGTTTGGCAATATAGGCGTCCATTCCGCATTCAAGGTACTTTTCCTTGTCCCCTTTTAAAGCATGGGCTGTCATGGCCACTATCGGCAGATGGGCCTCCGCTTGTTCTTTTTCCCTTTCGCGTATTATTCTTACCGCCTGCACGCCATCCATCACCGGCATCTGAATGTCCATGAAAACCAGATCGAACTTTTCTTCCTCAAGCAAATCAAGGGCATATTGCCCGTTTTCAGCAATTACAACCCTGTGACCCAGATTATTCAGCATATGCGACGCCACAATCTGGTTCATCTCCATATCTTCAACCAGAAGCACTTTCAAACTGACATGGGATGTGCTGCGTTCAAGATCTTCAGTCGCTTTCTGCTGAATTGAGTTCATGTCGAAGCGCTCCCAAATGCCAAGCGCAGTAGCGATTGCCCGCATCAGCTCACCTGGGCGGACGGGTTTGGTGAGGCTGGCAACCAGTGCGGTAGCCAGCATGGAGTTGTTCATCAGGTCATCGGAAGACAACATAACCACAGGTATGTCGCGCAAAAAAGGCTTTGTCTGCATCTCTGCAACAAAATCCACCCCATCTTTGCCGGGCATTTGCAAGTCTGTGAGCACAAGTGAAAAATCGCAGCGTCTGTTCGTCGCAACGTTCAAAAGACTCATGGCTTCATTTACACTTTGGGCTTTTTCAACTTCCATCCCCCAGGCTCTCAGCTGCTCGGCGATAATAAGGAGATTGGTCTGATTATCATCAACCACAAGCACCCGGACTCCCTTGAGCAGCTCGGTTGAAACTGCTGGCCTTGGCGGAGAATCCGCTTCTGAGAATTCCAGCTCCAGGTCAAACCAGAATGTGCTGCCAAATCCTGGCCGGCTCTCCAAACACAGCCTTGAACCCATCAAACCGGCCAGTTGGCCCGAAATTGCCAGGCCAAGCCCGGTGCCTCCGTATCTTCTGGTCGTTGAGCTGTCAGCCTGTTCAAAAGCGGAAAAAATATGTTCATGCTTTTCAAGAGGAATGCCTATTCCCGTGTCGGTAACGCTGATGCGCAGGTATACCCGGTTTGCCTCCTGGCTCAGAGTGCGGATCGTAATAGTCACTTCACCTTCTTCCGTGAACTTGATCGCGTTGCTGACCAGGTTAAGCAATATCTGGCGAATGCGCATACAATCACCCACCAGATGGTCGGGAACCTGCGGGGCAATATGCACAATCAGTTCAAGACGTTTTTTGTAGGCCACCGGAGCAAATCCTTTGGCCGCATCAAAAACGACATCGCGCAGGCTGAACGGCACAGGGTTAAGATACATTTTCCCCGCCTCTATCTTGGAAAAATCAAGAATATCATTCAGCACAATCAGCAAACTGTCGCCTCCGTTTTTTATGGCCGCCGCCATTGAAGCCTGTTCAGTTGTAAGCTGGGTGCGCAAAAGCAGGTCCGCCATGCCGATGACGCCGTTTAGCGGCGTGCGAACCTCATGGCTCACGTTGGCCAAAAAATGGCTTTTTGCCTTGCTCGCGCTTTCGGCCTCTTCCTTGGCCCGCACAAGAGCCTTTTCCATATGAATGCGCTGCGTGATATCAAAGAACATCCCCCCCACTCCATCAAGCCGGCTGTTGTCGTTCAGCACCGGGAAAAGGGCCGCGGCATAAAGCCGGCCGGAATCATCCAGGCTGAACACTTCCTCCGGATGAACCGGCTGATGGGTCAAGACAACCCTCTCCTCGTAAAAGCGGATTTTCTCATTAAGCTCCTTATACTCCGGGCAAGCCTCTTCATAGGTTTTGCCTTCAAGTTCCGCATAGGGTTTTACCATCAGCTCATAGTTCTTGTTGGCCATCGTATAACGGTAGTCAATATCTTTCAGGTAAACCAGGGCCTCGGTATAATCCATAAACGTCTGCAGGGCCTGGCGCCTTTTTCCCACTTCCGCCACTCCCTGTTCCACACGTTCCTCAAGCTCAAGCTTCATATTGATGAGGCCGGATTCCGCCGTATCCCGGTTGTGTTCATGTTTGAATATTTTAAAAGCGCTCAGCGCAAGAACGGCAAGCCCGATAATCCACAGCACGCCAGAACCAAAGGCAAGCATCCCCACCGTATGGCTTGCAGTTTCCAGAAGGGAGCCCATCGGCACAGACACACTGGCCCCTCCCCAAACATCTCCCGGCCTGTAGCCTTCAAACCCGGGAAGCTTCAAAAGGGCGTCATCTGCAATCAGCGGCCTGATCAACCGCATATACTCAGCCCCATTGATGGAAGCACGCCCGGAAATTTCATTTATTTCCCCGCGTTGCAGTTGCTCAAGGGCAGTTTTCTCCCAAGCATCGCCGCCCTCGCCGTAATAAGGGGCGCTGCTCAACACACGCCACTCTATTCCAGAGGACGTGGGCCCGGCTGCATAGACCAGCTTTGTCATATATAACGGATTTATTTTGACAAGAGCACGGCCGTCTGTTGTTAAGAGGCTTTGCTCTTCCCCAGTCATAAAATCGGGCGCAGTTCCGGAAGCCTGCAACGTGTACACGCCGCCCAAACCGGCAGCCCAGGAACTGTATGCCAAATCTTTTTCAATGGCGGTACGCGCCTGAATGCGCGCAGTCTCATCAATTTGGTAGTAAGTATTTTCTATATTGAAGCAGAGGAGAAAAAGCAACACTGCGGTCCACAAAGTAACCAGGGCCGCAGTGACCAGAATCGGCATCCGTATATTTTTCTTTACAGAGTTTGGCAGCAGACTCATCTCTCCTCCCAACAGGCAGGCTGAAAATCAACGGTTGAATGCCCGCAAACATTCTTTGAACAACAGGCAGCGGATTTTATACGGCACACAAAAGCTGTTTTGTTTGCATTTCTTCAAATTGTAGTCTTTAAGTACATAAAAATCCAGCTCTTTCTACATTTGACAGACTCGTTCTCTTGCCAAGCGGAACATAAAAATCTAAAATCTTTCATATGCCGACAAATTCAGAGACAAATACACGGCGCCAGTATTATCCGCGCGGATTAAATCAGCCGGAAGGCAGTTTTCGATTCTCCATAGACGCCTTGCTCCTGGCCGCCTTTTCAGACCCTTCCCCCAAATCACGCATACTTGATTTGGGATGCGGCTGCGGAGTGGTGGGGCTTGGCATTCTATTCAACAGGCCGGAGGCAGAGGCCACAGGAATAGACATTGAACCTGAACTTATCACATGCGCGCAGGAAAACGCGCAAATGCTCGGTCTTGGGGAAAAATACCAGGCGATGACTCTGGACCTTAAAAAAATATCAAAAAGCTGCCTCAAGCCTGAATTTTTTGATGCTGTGGTCTCCAACCCCCCATTCAGAAGAAAAAACCAGGGACGCCTGCCCCAGCAGGAAATGCGCACGGGAGCACTGTTCGAGTCCAACGCTTCTTTGGAGGACTTCATCAAGGCCGCCACATTCGCCCTGAAAAATCAGGGGGCCTTCTATTGTATTTTTTCATCCGAAAGGTTGGCCGAACTGTTTTTTCTGCTTCAAAAATACAAACTTGAACCGAAGCTGTTGCAGCCGCTGCAAGCGCGTGAACATAAGGAATGCGGGCTTATTTTACTCAAGGCGGTAAAAAACGGGCGCCCGGGCTTGAAGCTGAAAGCGCCCATTCTTATTTATGAGCTTGGGGAAGAAGGAACACAGCCCTCACTGACGGAAGAAATCCTGAAATTTTGCCCCTGGCTGAGCTGTAATGCCAAGCATGGAGTCAAAACTGGTTAAATATTGAAGACGCCATGCTTGTTCAGAATGTCCATAGCAATTGACAAAAGAATCAGGCCCCCAGCCACATAGGCCCAACCTCCCAGGCGGCTGATGCTGCGGGTTTTTCTGCCCAGAAAGGTTCCGGCGGCGCTGAACATGAAAGTTGTTGCAAATACCGCTGCGGTAAGCCCCCAGCCGACTCCCCCCACAAGCGATGCCCCGACCCCTGCGCCGAGGGAATCTATACTGGTTGCAGCCGCCAGGCCCAAAAGGGTGAGCAAGGAAGAAGGCAGAAGCGAGACGGTATTGATTTGCCCAATCCGCCCCATCACTTCGCGGCACTCGGGCGCAGAGTCCGGCCCATCGCCTTCATCAGCTCCCGCTTGCTGCCGGGCAGGCGCATAAATTTTTGCTTTCCCTTCCCTGAGCATATGAATGGCCACCAACACCAGAATAACGAACGCCAGCCAATGGTCCAGCCCATCAATCAAGGTGCCGATTCTTCCACCGGCCTGCCAGGCCACGGTGACGAAGACTGCCTGCACAGCAGCAAAAATCAAAGCCACCATCAAGGCCTGCCTCCGGTGCAGCAGGCATCCCCCGGTGCCGAAAACAAGGGATATGGCAAAACTGTCCATTGCCAGCGAACAGGCAAGAACCATTATTTCCTGAAAACTCATTATTTACTACCTTTACTGCTTGCTACTTAACCCACCGGTAGGGAATTGCAGGTGAGTCTATAGCAATGCGCTCACTCTCTGCCGGATCGTGCATGATATTGGTAAGGTTGGCAATCAGAGCCGGTTCGTCCCCCACACAGCCGAACGAATACCAGACCATGGGAGGAAGGCTGAGCAGGCGGTAGTTGTCAGGCCTTCCCAAAAGACATTCCTGAACCATGCCTTTTGTGGAAGAATTTTCGCGCGCGTCAAACAGCGCAAATTTAATCCGCCCTTTTGGCACTGCAAAATTTTGCCGCATTTCCAGATGGCGTTTCCATCCCTTCACTGCCCCGGGTTCCACTTCTGAAAAATATATCTCCCCGAACCCGGAGAAACCGGAAAAGTCACGGCGCAACATGTGCAACACCGGCCCGCCATCGGTGGGGATTATTTTCAGCGGGGTTACCTGTACCCCTTCTATTCCTCTGTCCACAAAAGCCCTTCCCGTCTGGCGATGTTCACATAGTTTTCAATCTGGCCCATGGTAAACAGATACATGTCGGTATTGCCCTCGTACCACGCCTTATACCATTGGGCAGTATAATCTATAGTCTGGTCAAAAGTCAGAATGGCCTTCCAGGCAAGGTGGGCAAGGGCCTTGTCGCAACAAAGCTTCAGCAGGGTATTTTCAACCTTGCCGCCCGCCTGGTTGCGGTCCATTTCACTGGCAAATCCGGGCCAATGGGCCGCAAGGCTGTCCACAACTTCGCCCACATTTTTATTGGTTTCGCTTGGCGGGCCGAAATTGAACGCTTCCTTGTTAACAGGCAACCCGTTGAAATTGCCCGCAAACAGGCGGGCCCCCAACCACAAATAACCGGAAAGAGGCTCCAGCACATGCTGCCAGGGCCGAGTGGACCAGGGATTACGGATATTGACGGGCTTGCCCGCAGTCCATGCCCGGACACAGTCGGGAACAATCCTGTCCTCCGCCCAGTCGCCTCCACCTATCACATTGCCCGCTCTGGCTGTGGCTGCGTAGAGATCCACCGGCAGACCGGAGTGAAAATATGAATGGGCCACTATTTCAGCGCAGGCCTTGGACGCCGAATAAGGGTCATCACCGCCTAAATGATCTGTTTCACGGTATCCCCAAACCCACTCGTCGTTCCGGTAGCATTTGTCGGAGGTGATACAGACCATAGAACGGACGCTGGGAGAAACCTGCGCGGCCTCAAGCACGTTTACTGTCCCCATCACGTTTGTTTCCATGGTGATGGCCGGGTGAGTATAAGAACGCCTCACCAACGCCTGGGCAGCAAGATGAAAAACCACGTCCGGGGAAAAATCCTTCACCACTTCGGTGATGGCTTCGCGATCGCGAATATCGCCCTCATAATGTTTTATCCGCGGGCGCAGCCCCAGAATGTCGAAATTTGACGGTTCTGTAGGAACCGACAAAGAAAACCCGGCCACATCCGCCCCCAAGGCAAGAAGCCAGGCCGACAGCCACGAACCCTTGAAACCTGTGTGCCCGGTCACTAGAACTTTCTTGCCGCTATAAACGCCCTTGAACATTCCCGTCCTCGAATTTTAAAGTTGCAGGTTGAACCTTTAAAAAGGTCCGGCCGCTTATTCGCCGACCAGCCCCTTGCTTTTAAATCATTATCCGTTTTTAGACAATGAATTCATAAAACGCTCGCCTGCCGGAGTTGAAATCAGCTGCTCCAGTACATCAACGACTTTCTGGTCATAACCATCCTTTTCCTGACGCAGGATCTGCATGGCCTGTTCCGCCCCCAAAGCATTGCGGTAGGAACGCGGGCGCACCATCGCAGTAAATGCGTTGGCCACCGCCAGTATCCTGGCATCAACCCCGATTTCGTCTCCCGACAGTTTGTTGGGGTACCCGGTTCCGTCAAGTCGTTCATTCATTTCGCAAATGGTGTCAACGATTGGGAGGTCGAATTCAATATTCTGGAGGACCCTGCGGGAATGCTCCACATGGCTTTCCATAATGTTCATTTCTTCCTTGGTAAGCGCCCCCGGCTTGTTGAGAATATCCTTGGGCACAAACATTCTGCCTATTTGGGAAAGGTTGGCGGCGGCCTCAATCGTGGCGATGTCGGTCTCGGACAAATTCATGTCCCGGGCCATCATCGTGGCGACAATGCTCATGTAGCGGGAATGCCCGGCCAGATACGGGTCGGACTCCTCAATCGTGCGCACAAGGGCGTCAATGGTCTGCTGCACCACCCGCTGGCTGCGCTCCTGGGCTTCTACCAGATCGGTTATGTCGCGGTAAACGGAAACAATCCCCTTGGCCTGGCGCCCGGCAGTGGTTGTAAGCGGAGCCTTGACGATCTGGAAATAGTACCGGTGCGACTGCAGGTAGATTACTTCGTTTACCACCATGGGTTCTCCGCTCATCATCACCTGATGGTCCGAACCGATCAGGCGTTTGCCCGTGTCAAAGCCGAACAGGGCGGGAATGTCCAGCCCAACGACCTCCGAGGTCTCGCGCCCCACCGCGTTGGCGAAAGCCAGGTTGGCGTATTGAATAACGCCTTTTTCATCAGTAAGCAAAATCAGGTCGGAAATGGTCGAGTTTATCGCATCCAGCAACTGTTTCTGATCTTCAATATAAACAAGAAGATTCTGCACGCGGCCGGCTATCTTGCGCTGCTCGTTGCCCACCAGCCACCACCACATTCCGGTAACAGCCAGAATAAGGACCAGGGAGAGCAATATTGTAATCCCCACCGCGGCGCGGATGTAATGGTCCAGCTCGGCCCGGGCTTCATTATAGTCAATTTCCTGTATTATCCACCAGTTTATGCCGGGCACCTTGACGCCCAGGGAATAAACGTCCCTGTTCATTACACCCATGCTCCGGGCAAAGTCGAGATGCTCGGTATCGCGCTCGATCATGCCTGTGGCCAGGGCCTGCATATTGTTGTCCGTTCCGGAGTTTGAGCTTACAAACTCAAAACTGTCGTTCTGCTCATTATACTGAACCAGATAGGTGCTGAGCTTGTAGGTATCCATAGGCGAGGCCTTGAGAAATTCGGCAATCCGCGGTGTGACTATGCGGGAAAGAATAAGCACGCTGAGCGGTTTTTCGCTGCCGTCGTCAACCTGGGGAGGGAATATGGGCATGAAGATATCCAGCACCATGCCGTTGGCCGTCAGGTAAATATTTGAAAACGCAGTATGCCCGGTTTCAAGAACGCTCTTCACCCTGTCCATCTGTTCCTGGCTCAGGCGGGGAACGCCGGTTTCACTGGCGATATAAGTTTCTCCCCGCTTGTTCACTATCCGGCTGGAAAGAAACCCGGAATAGGAAGTAAACTCCCTGAGCATGTTGCGCATCATGGGAAGCTGCTGCGCCAAGCTGCTTACATCCTCCTGCTGCGAAGCTGAAGACGTGACGGGAGAGGCGAACAGGCTGGCCACATCGCCCTCAAGCAAATCAACATCCGATGCGAACAGACGAAAGATGTCCCCATTAACGATCCGGTCGCCCTGCACCTCCAAATCGCTCAGCCAAAGAGTGATATTCTGAACACGACCCGCTGCGGACATGGTTTCCTGCTTCTCAAGCGCGGCCTCCAAATCGGTTTCCCGGTTGCGCACATTTATATACAGCACGCTTGAAGCCAAAAGCAGTGTTATCAGAACCAGACCGAAACCAAACCATAACAATTTTGATTTTTTGCCGGTGCTGGAGTCTGCATTGCTAATACTGGTCATTGAGGTCTCTCCATTTTTATTTTATCACAGATTTGCTGGGGTTGACTGTATCCGGGGGCAAATGCACCCATCTAAAATTTTCGTTCACCGAAAAATAGGGTTTATAGTGTTTCAGCTTCGTGTCCGCCAGAATAAGGTTGGAAACGTTATCCAGAATATATGTCGTTCCGTCCACGTCCACCGCGAGCACAGCGTGCTCAAGGCCGCGGATGGAGTCGTTCAAGACCGTTATGCGCATATCCTCCACGGGAATGCCCAAGTCCTTCAATGCATAATATTTAGTTATTGCATAATCCTCGCAGTCGCCCGATTTTGAAATGAACTCCTTGGGATTTGCCCAGTAATCGCTTTGCCCCCATGCTTCCATATCAGTGCGGTACGGCCATTGGTTAAAGAACTGGTTCACCCGCTTGAGCTTGCCCATGCGGTTTTCTTTCATGGCTTTTTCTTTTACCTGCTCCCACTGGGCCGCCTTGCCTTCCCGCAAGTTCTCAAACGTGGAACGCCCTTTTTCAAAATCGACCACACTGGTCCATTTGGGCAGGCTTTTTATAGATGAGCGAAACTCCTTTGTGCCGAAAAGCTGGAACTCCTTGCGTTCATTTCCCTGAGCCCCAGCCTCTGAGGGAACCCCAAAAATGAAAAGCAGGGTGAGCAGAACTGCTAAGGCAGAGAATCTGTTCAATTTAGCTTTAACGTTCTGTAAAGGCATCCTGTTTTGCCTTCATTATCGGCTTCAGCAAATAGTCCAGAACGGTTTTTTTGTTTGTCAGAATGTCTACCGTGGCAATCATTCCCGGACTTATGGGGTGCTGCACCCCCTGATATTCTATGGCGTTCTTTTCCGTTTGCAATCTTACCTGATAATAGGTTTCGCCCTTTTTGTCCTCCAGAGTATCCGCCCCCACATGCACCACATTCGCCTCCAGCCCTCCGAAACGGCTAAAGTCGAATGTGGAGATTTTAACCATGGCCTTTTGGCCAACCTTTATAAAAGCTATGTCCGAAGGCCTTATTTTAGCCTCTATCAGCAATGTGTCGTCAAGAGGCACTATTTCCATAATCGGCTCGGCAGGCTTGATGACTCCCCCGTTGGTGGTGATATAAACTTTTTTTACAATCCCGCGCACCGGTGAACGGACATCTGTGCGGTTCAGCACGCCTTCGCGTCCTTCAAGAGTGGCCTGCAGCGTGGCAAGGTCTGCTCTGGTTTTTGTAAGTTCAGTCAGGGCCTGCGACTGGATTTCGGCCTTGCGCTGCTGCAGGCGCTCATTAGCCTCACGCTGGGCGCTTTGAGCCCTGGGAATGGCTACAGCTATGTTGTTCAACTCGCCTGTCAAGTCTGTGACCTGCTGCTCAAGCAGAAGAAAGTCTTGAGGCGGGAAGATTTTGCGCTCCATCAGCGGTCTTGCGTTGTCCCGGCGCTGCACGGCAATGGCGAGCGAATCCGTAAGCGTTTTTCTCCGGTTTTCCAGTTCCAGAATATCCAGGCGGCGCTGCTCAAGAACCGACTCCAGGGCGGAAGCTTCCTGCTTGAACTGGTTTTGACGCGACTCATAGATGGCCCTGGCGTGATCCACAATTTCCGGGGCCTCCGCTATCAGTTCAGGGGGGAACACCAGCCCGGTATCGGTGGTTTCCGCTTCCAGGCGGGCAATAGAGGCCTTGTGCTCCAGCACTTTTACCCGCATATCGTCAACAGTGCCGCGAATTCCTGTATTGTCGATAACTGCAAGAGTCTGGCCCTTCTCAACAATTTGCCCTTCCTGAACGGGGATGTTTTCCAAAACCCCGCCCTCCAGGTTCTGGATGACCTGCACACGCTGTGAAGGCACAACCGTGCCCTGCCCCCTGGTAACCTCGTCGAGGTTCGCAAATGAAGCCCAGATGAGGAAAACGATAAAGAAAAGAACCACGCCGAGGGACACGATATAGGCCATAGGATGACCAGTGTTGTGCAGAGCTGCGTCAACACTGTTCATGAAAGTCAGATTCTCACGAGCCTCGAAATTCAAATTTGTGGTTTTCAAATCGCTTTTGAAAGAACCCCGGTTAAGCAATGAGGGCTGCGGTTCCATGCTGTCAGGCTGGGCGAATTTCCTGCTCAGTTTATCAGCCACGCCCTTTCCAAAGCCTTCAGCAGCTCCGGCAAGCTTATCTATCATATTCTTTTTTTCTTCTTTCACGATTTTCCCCTTGGGGTTCCGCTTATCCGTAAGCAGGATCTGTTCACGCTGCCCGTGGCGCTGCCGTGTTTAACGCAGCGGCGGCATCGGGAATTCTGCCAGAATCTGAACACAATCTTTCAAAATCATACTCTGGTCAACAGACGCTCCTGCATGCAAACCGGGACATCTTGGATTTGAAATTATATATTCAGCTAAAATTCTCCAGCACTGCGAAGTATTGCCCGGCAACACCTGCGAGGTTGCCGGCGGCGGCTTTGTTCGCAGTTAAACTGCAATCGCAAAGCGAACCGGCTCCGGAACATTTCATACTTGAAATATTCCGTAATAATTCCATTAACCCCTTGCTGCACAATAGACACAGGCGAATTTTGCCTGCCGTCGCTGCCGCCAGGCGGCCATTTCAAGCGCCAATTCTCTAGAGCAGATTAACTTTAAGACGCCGCGCTCGGCGTTGCCGGCGGAAGTAAATTCCGCCTACGCCTCGTGCGCGGACAGCCCTTCTTGGGTCGGGCTGTCCTAGAGCGTTTCAAGCGTAAAATGCTCTAATGGACGGGGCGGGGCGTTCCCGCAGCTCGCTGCGGAGATCCTCTACCGGCGCGTGCCGCCGCCCGTACCTGCTCTTCCTTCAAGGCCCGCAAAACAGCGTCTTTTGGCCCGTCCGCCACAACTTTTCCGTTATCCATAATCACAAGGCGGTCAACCAAATCAAGCATGCTCAAACGGTGAGTAACTATAATCACGGTTTTGTCTTTGATAATGGACGCAAGGCGATATTTGAAAGCGTGTTCGGAAGCATTGTCCATATTGCTGCTGGGCTCATCCATTATCAGTATGTCCGGGTCGTGCAGAAGCGCGCGTGCAACTGCCAGAGCCTGGCGCTGCCCGCCGGAAAGCGACATTCCACGTTCACCCACAGGCATCCCGAACCCCGCCGGATGGGCGCGCACAAAATCAGTAACTCCAGCCACCGCAGCCGCGCGCAAAATCATACGGTCATCCGCATACGGCATGCCAAGAGCTATATTATCTCTTACGCTGCCATAAAAAAGGTAATTGTCCTGCGAAACATATCCTACTCGCACACGCAAGTCCGCAACATCAAGCTGACGGATATCCACTCCATCCAGCTTTACCGCGCCTTCAGTGGGTTCGAAAAGCCCCATGAGCAAGCGCCCAAGGGTGCTTTTTCCCGACCCCATCTTGCCGATCACGCCCACCTTCTCGCCGGGGTTTATATGCATGGTCACTCCGTCCATCGCATAGCGCTCACTGCCCGGGTATTTGAAATAAACATCATCCAAAGTCAGCGCCGGCTTGAGTTCTCCGAAATCAACATACTGTTTGTCCTCCGGACGCTCCACAGGAAGCTGCATCAGCATGTCCAGAGATTTCAGCGCCATCCGGGACTGCTGCAGCCGAGCGAGCATTGAAGCCATTTGCGACAACGGCGCCATGGCTCTGCCCGAAAGCATGTTGCAGGCAATAAGCGCCCCCATGGTCATCAACTGTTCATCGATGCGGTAAACGCCCCAGATAATAATCAGCACGCTGACCATCTGGGTGGCGAAAACGGAAATGGTGAGAGTGAGGTTTGAAAGCGTTTTGATTTTGCTGGAAGAAGCGGCGCTCATGCTGACCACCTCCTCCCAGGCGTGCTGCATGCGCCCTTCCGCCAAAGAAGTTTTAACGGTTTCAAGGCCGTTGATGATTTCAATGAGCAACGCGTTTTTCTGGGTGGTTTCCTTGTATCCGGCTTCCACCGCCCTTTGAAATGAAAATTGGGAAATAAACCCGGCCCCGATCACAATCGGAATCGCCGCCAGGGGAATTATGACCAAAGGCCCGCCAATGAACGCGATAATGCCCAAGAAGAAAAATAAAAACGGCAGGTCCACCAGGGCAAGCAAGGTGGTAGATCCGAAAAACTCGCGCAACGAGTCGAACTCCCGCAAATTATTGGCAAGAGAACCTGTAGAATCGGGCTTGTTGTCCAGTTTGATATTCATCAAATGACGCATCAGCCGGCTTGCCAGGACCATATCGGCGTTTTTGCCGGCCACGTCCACAAAGTAGGAACGCAAGTTGCGCAGGATGAAATCAAACAGATAAATGAAGGCAATTCCTATGGCAAGCGCCCACAAAGTTTCAAACGCATTCCTCCCGTTAGGAACCACGCGGTCATATACATTCATGAAGAAAAGCGGTGAAGCGCAGGTAAGCAGGTTCACCACGAAACTTGCAAGAATGACATGCTTGTAAATGGGGAAAAAGTGGAGCAACGTATCCCAGAACCAGCGTTTGGCCTTGACAAGCTTGATTTCACTGGCCCGTTTGTCCAGACGCCCTTCAAGTTTCCCAAAAATGGCATAGCCGGTATATTCCTTGGCAAGCTCTTCCATGGGAACATGGTTTGGAGTTTGTCCGGTTTCCGGGAAAAGAACTTCCGCAGTCTCTTCGCCATAACTGACCAGAACACAGGACTTGTTGTGCCGCAAAAGCAAAATGCAAGGCAAGGTGAGGTTGGAAATATCCTGAACGGTCGCCCGGTAAACAGTTTTCGCATTCATTCCGCCAAGTTGAGCGGAACGGATCACCGCTGAGGGACGAAGAGCTGTTTCCGCAACAGGCAGGCCTGAAAGAAGAAAACTCGTGGACACGGGCTTGCCCAGCAACTTGAACAAAAGCGCCAGACTCTGGATAAGCGGCGGCTCAAAGTCTACATCGGAAGGTTCAATGTCCACAAAAGAACGAGGTTTTGTTTGACTGGCAGGTATCTGCCCGGGCATGCCGGAAAAGCCAGCCGGAACAGACGAAGCCCGCGCCTCCCCCTCCGGCCCCGCCAAACCGGACGGTGCAAGGTTTTTCGGGGAAGCCTTGCCCTGCACAGGGCCGCTTTCTTTCTGCCCATCAGCGGTATCAACCCCGGCAAAAGCGGTGTTAGGGGATATCTTCTCCGCGTCAGCGGCCAAAACGGCCCCAGGTTTTTCACTCCCAAGTGCAACCCGCTGACCGGAAACCCCGGCCCGGCCCGGCCCGGCCCGGATGTGTTCTCCAAATCAAGCGCCCGGCTTTTCTCCGGAATGGAACTCCGGTCTGTTTCCTGATCTTTTGCCGCTACGTGCGCGTCTTCTGCCTGTGATTCGGTAACTTCAGTTTTTCCGATATGTTCTGGCTTATTTGTCATCTAGCCCTCTATAAAATTCGCGATAACAATATGGCAAAAAGGCTGAAAAATGCTTAGCACATTATATTGTGCCATACAATACAAATAGCAGGCTTGCACGTTCTATAGAGAATCAAAAGCATCGGGAAACCGGTTTCAACCACTTAAAAACGAACGCTGCACAACTAGCTGCAGATTATTATATAACAATGCAATAGCGTTCAGGCAATAAAAAATCCTTCACTGAATATCTTCATACAAGGTTAACGATAAGGCCCCGTTTTTCAACCAGATTGCCGCTTTCCCCAAAAAAGAAACGGGCTCCCCTGCTGCAAAACAGAATTCTCAAGGATAAAATAAAAATCTTCCCAAAAAATAAGAAATAAGCTGTAAATTTTTATTTCTAAGTCGCACCCACATAAAGAATGTCTATTTTCAATAAATAATTTGATATTCTATTTTTATAAGTGGTGTTTTTTTACTGCGAAATATAAAAAAAGGTAGACATGCAGCCACAAAAGCAATATAGAGTAACTAAATTTGTTAACTGGTCAGGCTAAAAATATTTTAACTTAATGAAAGGGGTATGCCTAAATGCTTAACAATACAGCCGGCAAGCCTGCCCGCAAAATACTCTTGGCATTCACCGCGCTGGTTGCGCTCAGCACCGCCGCCAATGCTCAAGAAGCGCAAAATGGCACACAAAAAGTGCTTAGAGATTCTGCTCTTTCCAGCTTGCACAATCACCCGGTTGTTAAAAGTTTCCAGGAATACACCGAAGCCGCCCAGCATGAAGTGGGAAAAGCCCGCTCCGGATGGTTCCCGCACCTGGACTCCCGCGTGGGATACGGCCCGCGCGAATACAGCAACGAAGACACCAGAGCCAGCGGCTATGACGACAACTGGCACGGCCGCTTTGATGGAGAGCTTATGCTTACCCAAACCATCTGGGACGGCCTCGCCACCGCAAGCCGGGTGGACATCAACAACGCCAAGTTGAATTCAGCCCAAAGCAGGCTGTTCGACAACTCGGAGAGCATCGGCCTTGATGCGGTACTCGCCCATATTGAAGTTCTGCGGGAGCTTCAGCTGGTGGCTCTTTCCGAAAATAACGTCCGCGTCCATGAAAAAATTTTAGGGTCGCAGCAGGAACGCCTCGCTTCCGGCATCGACACCGCAGCGGACGTAACCCAAACCCAGGGCCGTCTGGCGCAGGCGCGCTCCACACTTTCCTCTACTCAGGCTGACCTCCAGATAGCTTTTGCCAACTATAAAAGGGTCACCGGCCTGGACGCGGTGGATCTCGCCCCGGCAAATTTCCCGGCAATAGCCCTCACCAGTTTCGATGAAGCCCTGATGTACGCCCAGACCAAAAACCCCAAGCTTGACGCCTATATGTCGGACATCTCCGCAGCCGATTCGGAAATCGATCTGGCCAAATCCGGATATCACCCCACCATTTACGCCGAACTGGCCGGACGCTATACCGACCATGTGGACTCGAGCAGATCGTGGACCCGCGGCTACACTGCCCTGCTGCGCGCCGACTGGAACCTGTTCAACGGCCTTTACGACTTTTACAACATAAAAGCCTCTTATTCCAGATCACGCCAGGCCAGAGCCGATTATCAGAATATTTACGAGCAACTCGCCCAGGAGACCAAAGACACCTGGGCCCGCCTGGAAGCAACCCGCCAGCAAATCCGCTTCTACTCCTCCGCTGTGCAGTATGCCACTCAAACCACCAGCATGTACTGGGAGCAGTTTAACATCGGCCAGCGCAGCCTGCTCGACGTACTGAACTCCGAAAACGAAATATTCACCAACTCCATGCAGCTGGTAACCGCCCAGATGAACGAAATAGGCTCCACCTACCGTCTGCTGGCCTTGGGCGGCAGGCTGCTCGAAAGCCTCAACATCTCGAATTCGGAATTTGAAAAGGCAAAACTTGATGCCCCCATTATTATGCGCAATTCCCCTGTGAGCCAGGACAACCTGCTCAGCGGCAATTAGCAGCCAACACACAAGCACAAAGAAAGCCCGCTTTTTACGCGGGCTTTCTTTTCCTGACAAGAAAAATTCAAACCAATATTTTTTTCATCTGCCGCAAACCATTTTTCAACACCAGCCGGCTTTCGCTTTTACGGTATGTCCGGCAGGAACAAGCTGCGGCATCCCCCACTAAAAACATTTTAACATTGACAAGGGTGTATTCCTGCCAAAATTCCCTGCCTGCCCGCAGCGCTGCCTGCCACGCAGAAAATCCCCTGAAAGACTCCTGGTTCAGGCCAGAGCATTTCAAGTGTGAAA
>CAZJFJ010000001.1:36693-48372 GCA_964545305.1 uncultured Desulfovibrionaceae bacterium | reverse complement strand
GCGGCTTTGCCGACCGTTAAGCAATCATTTGAGGCGTTAACTGCTCTAACTTTGACAAATTGTTCCCGCTGCCGGCGAGGGTTCTTTTTTACTCCTTCCCACTTGGCAACAAACGCAAATAAGGCTATTTTATAAAAGTTATCCAAGGCTGGCCTGGCAAGGGGCAGAAACCGCCAGACAGGCTTTTCAGCAACAGCAGGCTGCTGATGCGTTTTCAGCTGCGGCAGGCAAGACGACAGAGCACAACTTTTATTCTTTGATTTACGTCAAGCCATACAAACATTTTACTTGCGAGCGTGTTTTACTATGAGCAATGATTCCGTTTCAGCCGGTTTACCGGCTATGCCAGCCAGGCTTGAAAAAGTAAGACTGAACCCCAATGCCGGAATAGTGCTTGAGAAGCGTTATTTTAAAAAGGACGCGGATGGTTCTTCCCTGGAAGAAGGCCGGGAACTTTTCTGGAGAGTGGCCGCCGCCATTGCGTCGGAAGAAAGCAAATATGCCGGCTCCCCTTATAAAACGGACCAGCTCGCCAAAGAATTTTATGACCTTATGACCAGTTGGAAGTTTCTGCCGAACTCCCCCACCCTGATGAACGCAGGCACCGCTCTGGGGCAGCTTTCCGCCTGTTTCGTATTGCCGGTTGGCGACTCGATAGAAGAAATTTTCGATGCAGTGAAACATGCAGCCATGATTCACAAGTCCGGCGGCGGAACCGGATTTTCCTTTTCCCGCATCCGCCCCAAAGACAGCCGGGTGGGCTCTACAGGCGGCGTGGCTTCCGGCCCCTTGTCGTTTCTGCGCATATTCAACACCGCCACCGAGCAAATCAAGCAGGGAGGCACGCGGCGCGGCGCCAACATGGGCATCATGCGCGTGGACCATCCGGATATCATGGACTTCATCAGGGCTAAAGAACGCGAAGGCGATTTCAATAATTTCAACCTTTCCATCGCGCTTACTGAAGAATTTATGAAATCGGTTGAGGAGAATAAGGACTACCCCCTGATAAATCCTCACGACAAACAAATCACGGGCCATCTTAACGCGCGCAAAGTATTTGAAATTCTGGTGCAAAAGGCGTGGGAGTCGGGAGACCCGGGAATAGTGTTCATTGACCGGATTAACCGGGACAACCCAACCCCCGGTCAGGGAGAAATTGAATCCACCAACCCCTGCGGGGAGCAGCCGCTGCTTCCTTATGAAGCTTGCAACCTCGGCTCAATCAACCTTGCACGCTTTTTTAAAAAACCCAAAAAAGGTTCCGCCAAAGAGGACGTCACACCCGACACCTGCATTGACTGGGATGAGCTGCGCCGGGTCATCCATCTGTCCGTCCGTTTCCTGGATAATGTGATTGACGCATCCAGGTTCCCAATCCCGCTGATTGAAGAGAATGTGCATAAAAACCGCAAAATCGGCCTGGGAGTTATGGGTTGGGCAGACCTGCTGTTTCTTTTGGAAATACCATATGACTCCGAACAGGCCATAAATCTGGCCGGGCGCTTGATGAAATTCATGCGCGATGAGGGGCGGGACGCCTCCCGCATGCTGGCGGAGGAACGCGGCCCTTTCCCCGCCTATGACGAATCAATTTTCGCGGCGCACAAAGAAGGGCCTTACCGCAACGCAACCATCACCACAATTGCCCCTACCGGAACCCTGTCCATTCTGGCCGGATGTTCTTCCGGCGTGGAGCCGTTGTTTGCCCTGTGCTTTGCGCGTAATGTGATGGACGGCGAACGGCTGGTGGAAGTAAACCCTTATTTCGAACAAGCTCTTAAAGACAACAACAGCTATTCCGACACCCTGATGGAAGCGGTTACCGCCAAAGGCTCCATAAAAGACATGGACTATCTGCCCGAATCCATGCGCAAGGTGTTCGTAACCGCCATGGATATTGAACCGGTATGGCACCTGCGCATGCAGGCCGCTTTTCAGGAGTACACGGACAACGCTGTTTCCAAGACCGTGAACCTGCCCAATTCGGCCTCCATTGACGACATCAGAAATATTTACTGGATGGCCTACCAGCTTGGCTGCAAAGGGGTTACGGTATACCGTGACGGCTGTAAATCCGTTCAGGTGCTTTATACCGGTGAAAGCCATAAGAGCGAAGCGGAAGAGCGGGAGGACGCCGCCACCGTACGCGACCGGCCAGACCTCATTTACGGCTTCACCCAAAAGGTGCAGACCGGTCTCGGCACCATGTATGTGACCATAAACGAAGTGGACGGGCGCCCTTTCGAGCTGTTTGTGACAATCGGAAAATCCGGTCATTCGATCACGGCCAAGGCCGAGGCCATTGGCCGCCTGGTGTCTCTGGCGCTTCGCTCCGGCATTGAAGTCTCGGAAATAGTGAAGCAAATCAAGGGAATTGGCGGGGAACATCCGGTGTTCCAAAAAAAGGGCCTGCTTCTTTCCATTCCCGACGCCATCGCCTGGATTCTGGAAAACCGCTATCTCTCCGATCAGGCTCCCATTTCAGGGGGAAACAGCCTGAGCAAACAAATCTGCCCTGACTGCGGAAGCGAGCTGGTATTTCAGGAAGGCTGCCACCTTTGCCCCAGTTGTGCATACTCAAAATGCGGGTAATATTTTAAAACCGGAAAGGGTGGCGCCGCGCCTTGCATGATCTTTGGCAAAAGGTTACAAACAGAGCACATTAAACACAGGGAAGAAGGCCGCCCAGGCCGCCAGCTTCCCCCGAATAAAAAAGATGCTGTCAGTCCGTCATTTATCGCACAATTTTGGCCGTCATTGGACCCTGAAAAACATTTCGTTTTCTCTGAACAAAGGAGATTTCCTGTTTTTGTCGGGTCCGTCCGGAGCGGGCAAGACAACTCTTCTCAAGCTGCTTTACGCCGCTCTGCCCGTGCAACGGGGGCAAATTGAGCTGGCGGGCTTCAACCTAAACACACTTGACTACTCAACCATCCCCCTGCTACGCAGGCAGGTGAGCGTGGTGTTTCAGGATTTCAAAATACTGCCGGACCGCACCGTTTACGAGAACGTGGCCTTGCCGCTGGAGGTCAGGGGCCTTCCCCGCCACACCATTGAACGCAGGGTGCGCGCGGTGTGCAGGGGGCTTGGCCTTGAAAGCCGCATGAATATCGCCTGCGGCAGCCTTTCGGGAGGCGAGCAGCAAAGGGTTGCAGTTTCCAGGGCGGTTGTGGTCAACCCGCAAGTGCTGCTGGCCGATGAACCTACAGGCAACCTGGACCCGGATCTTTCGCACCGGCTGATGGACCTGTTCATGCAGTTCCACGCGCATGGAACGACCGTAATTCTGGCCACGCACAGCAGGGATATCGCGGCCCGCAACCCCTCGGCGAAAATGATGCGCCTTGAGGACGGCATGATTACCTGGGCCAACTGGCATGACGCGGTAATTTTCAGGGGAGCCGACTCCCCTCTGGACTGGGAAGGCGGAGACGCGCTGCGGCGGTGAAGTTATGATAAAAATCTGGTTCAGACTGATTATGCAGGGCCTGAAAGACATGCGCCGGAATTTCTGGTCGCAATTTTTCGCCCTGGGCGCTGTAACTCTGGTTGTATTCCTGTCCGGCATGTTCCTTATGGTTTTGAACACTTTGGACAACGAACTTTCATCCAGCCGGGGTGAGGTGGTCATTCAGGTTTACTGGCGGAAAGATGTGGACGTCAAAACCATGCGCGCTCAATGGGAAGAACTGGCCCACCTGCCCGGGCTGGTCAGCTGGAGCACATATACCCCGGACGACGCCCTGACTGCCCTGTCCAACCGGCTTGGGAAAAGCGCCGGAGTAGACGTTTCTTTTCTGAAGGGGAAAAGCCCCCTGCCGGGCACTGCCGTGCTGAACTTCCAGCCCCGCGATGAAAACTATGAACCGTGGATAGCGGAAACGGTCAAATACCTGCAATCAATGTCCGGCGTGGAGCGGGTTGTGGCAAACCCCCTCCGGGAAGAACTGGCCAAAGCCTGGCGTTCTGTAAGCAGACAGATCATGCTGCCCACCATATGCCTTTTGGCCGGAGTACTGGCCCTGGTGGTAGGCAACACCATCAGGCTGACCCTGGTGGCGAGGGCAACGGAAATTGAAATTCTTCAGTTGATTGGCGCTGAAAACTGGTACATACGCCTGCCGCTGCTAAGCAGCGGCTCAACCCTGGGTTTTCTGGGCGGCCTTCTGGGGCTTGGCATGCTGAGCCTGGTGCATTGGCAGCTCAATGGGCTGTATCTCCCGCCGCTGGTCACCCATCTCCAGTTCCTGCCCAGCCTGCAAATCATCATCCTGGTGGCTGTCCCCTCCATAATGGGTTTTGCGGGTTCATACATAGCCGTGCGCAGACCGGTTCGGGAACCTGCCGATCCGGAAATCAAATAACATTTTCTTCCTTAAAGGCAATTTTTTTGCGGTCATTGATCAGCAGCCCCAAAAAACAAAGCAGTGCGGCGCTGCACATTCCCACATAGCTCATGACCTGAACTCCCCCAACCCCGGACACCGCGCCGCAAACGCCGCCCACAACAATCGCCGTGCACGCGCATTTGGGCTCAATCCTGTATTTTGTGCCGCTCAGCACTAAAGCGATAAACACAGGAACAACCACGCCGCAAAAATAAATATCGTAAGCCATAAGCAGGTAATGGAGTATGTTCTGTCCAAGCATGCTGAACAGAAGCCCCATCAGCCCGATGATTAAAAGCGAAACCCGGTTGAGCCTGATAGTATTCCGCCCCATCAGGTCGAAGCTGAAAACCGTGCTCACGGTAATCAGGCAGGAGTCCGCCGAGGAAACTATTGCGCTTATCAGACCGACAGACATAAGCAGCCCCAGCCAGCCGGGCATAAATTCCACCATCAGCATTGACAACACTGAATCTTCAGGAGTTGACGCCGGAACAAGCCCAACAGCCCCCAAGCCTATTCCGACAATGATAACGGAGAACAGAGCCAGCCCGGCAGCTCCCGCCACCGCCCCCCGCCTTGCTTCAAAAGTGCTTCGGGCGCTAAGCAGCCTGGTATGTTCCAAAATCCAGACTGCCGGCAGAGGAAGAAAAGCGACCGATTGGTTTTCCACTCCAAGAAGCTTGCAGTTTTCACTGCTTCTGCGCCCCGGCCCGTCATTTCCGGAAACTTCCGAAGTTACCTCTTCCCTATGTGAAATCATCAAGGAAGTAATTGAGCTGGAAACATCTCTGACAGCATTTTTAAAACCCCCCAACGACATATACGTCAACCGTAAAAAAGTGGCGGGAGTTCTTCTGGAAACAGGATTCAGAGCAGACCGCCTGGATTGGGCGGTCATAGGAATAGGAATTAATGTGAACGCATTGGAAGCCGATTTTCCCCCGCAGCTTCAAAATAAATGCACATCGCTGCTCATAGAGCAGGGCTGGGCGGTCAACCGGGGAAAGGTCCTCGCCGCTATTTTACAGCGCATTGATTTATGGTATACATCTTCCTCAGGGTCATCCTGCCGGAGGGATCAAATCCTTTAAAGCACAAGGCCCATATAAGCTACAGCCATTCTCCCCATAAGGATTATTTTATAAATGAAAAAAATTCCCGCTCTTCCATTCAGCCGTTTGCGCACAACCCTTTCTCCAGACAAAATACCATATGCCAACAGTACGGAAATCCCCCTCCGCACCCAGAACGGCCTGGCCCATTCCCACCCCCAGCCGCGTGCGCTGAAAGCGCTTGAGCTGGCATTGAACATTTACGACAAAGGCTACAACATTTACCTGGCAGGCAGCGTAAACCTGGGCCGCAAGCTGCTTTTGAAAGACTTCCTGACCCCAAGGGCAAAAAAACAGCCCACTCCGCCAGACGTTATTTATGTGGCCAACTTTGAGGATCACGACAGCCCCATTTTAATTGAACTGCCCGCAGGTCAGGGAAAAAAACTCAAGGCCCAGCTTTCCAAAACCTTTACCCGCATAAGGAAGGAAATACCGGGCCGGTTTGAACATGACGCTTTCATTCAAAATCGCAATATCCTCATCGACAAATTTCAGGAAGAACGCAAAAAACTGTTCAAGCAAATGGACCGGGTTGCCGAAGAGCAAGGGTTCAACCTGGACATGGACGAACGGGGCGGCCTCACCCTTTACCCCTTGATTGAAGGCAAGCGCCTGTCGGAAGAAGAGTTTGAAAAACTGGACGCGGATTTGCGCGATAGCCTCAAAATTAAAGGCGACCAGCTCTTGCAGGACATGAGCAGGCTGATGCGCAAACTGTCCCGCACCGAGGAAGCGTTCTCCGATGGAGAACGGAAACTTGAGCGCGAAGTGATCAACCTGGTGCTGAACCTCTTTTTGACTCCGGTGGCCGAGCAATTCAAAAAAAGCTGCTCCAGTCCTGAACTTGACAAATATTTTGAAGACCTGCGCAGAAGCATCATTGAAAACCAGGACAGTTTCCTGCCCAAAGACGTCATTATCCCCAACGACCCGCCGCTTTCGGGCACGCCTGTTTTTGCCGGAGACCCGCCCCCGCAGGCGTATTCGCCGGACATTACAGTTCCCTATGAGGTAAACCTGTTTGTAGACAACTCTAAAACCAGGGGAGCCCCCATAATTTTTGAAGATCACCCGATTTTCACCAATTTAATGGGCTGCATTGAGCGTGAAGCTGAAATGGGCGCGCTGGTAACGGACTTCACCCTGATCAAGGCAGGGGCCATCCATAGGGCAAACAGGGGTTTTCTGATTATGCGCGCGGAGGACATCCTGCAACACCCCGCAGCATGGGAAAGCATGCTGCGCGCTCTTTCCTCTCAATTCGCCCGGATAGAAGAAGGCTCGGAAGGAGGAGACAGCACCAAGACCAAAGGGCTTACCCCGGAATCCATGCCTCTCGATCTCAAGGTGGTGCTCATTGGCACGGAAGAGATATACGAATCCCTTCTGCTTGCAGACGACCGCTTCGCCAAGCTGTTCAAAATCAAGGCCCACCTTACCGAAACCACCTCGCGCAATGCAGCCGGCTTCAGGCTGTATCTCGCCCGCATGGCCCGGATAATCAGCGAAAGCAAACTGCTGCCGTTCACCAGAGAAGCCCTTGCCGAAATAATCACTTTCGGCTCGCATATTTGTGAAGACCAGAAAAAACTCTCATTAAAATTCGCCCTGGTGCGGGAACTTATGATTGAGGCTTCGGCGCTTGCCTCCATGAACGGCAAAAATGAAGTTGACGACAAAATCATCATGGAAGCGCACGATGCCCGCATTTTCCGGGCCAACCTGTTTGAAGAGCATTTTCTTGAAGAATATGACCGGGAACTGATTAAAGTGCCCACTTCCGGAAAGGCGGTGGGGCTGGTTAACGGCCTTGCCGTGACCTGGTTCGGAGACTTCGAGTTCGGCCTGCCTCATCAGATATCGTGCACCGTGGGTGTAGGGCATGGAGGAATTATCGACCTGGAGCGGGAAGCCGAGCTTTCAGGCCCTATTCACACCAAAGCAATCATGATCCTGAAAAGCTATCTTGTCAGCATGTTCGCGCGCAACAAACCGCTGGTACTTACCGGAAGCCTTTGTTTCGAGCAGAATTACGCCGGGGTTGAAGGCGATTCCGCCTCCGCCGCGGAACTTGCCGCCCTGCTTTCCGCGCTGGCGGACGTGCCGATCAACCTTTCCCTGGCCTGCACCGGGGCAGTGAGCCAAACCGGCAACATTATGGCCGTGGGCAGCGTTACCCGCAAGATAGAAGGCTTTTATGAAGTTTGTAAACGGCGCGGCCTTTCCGAAGGGCAGGGAGTGATTATCCCCAAAGACAATATTGATCACCTCATGCTGAAATCGGAAGTGGTTAAGTCTGTTGAAGCAGATGAATTCCACATTTACCCGGTTTCGCACATTTCAGAAGTGCTGGCTCTGCTCACCGGGATATCTACGGGAACCCGGCGCAAGGACGGAAGCTTTACCCCCGGCTCGCTCTTCCACAAAGTGGACAGGCGCCTCGACCAGCTGGGGCGTCTTGCCCGTAAACATGAATCCTCCGGGTGCTGACGCCTCCCCGTGATAGCCAAGGCCTTCTCGTGCCCTGGCCGGAAACCGGCGCACCCGATTTTGAAAATGTTCAGGCGTTGCGAAACAATCTTTGCAACGCCTGAACATTTAATTCAAATATATGGCTTCAAAACTGAAGCTGTTTTAGAACAGCTTAATTCTGACACCCCCTTCGGCGTTTAGCGTTGCTGTCTTCATCTTTCATATGATAGGGCAAGAGATGTAAAAAAGAATTGATGTGATGCTCCCCAAAGGTTTTAGTAATTGGCGGAATAATTTTCACGGGGGTAATTAACGCTCTTTTAATTTCTCGTATTCTTATTCTACTATTTCCCAATGGCAGCACGCGCAGCTGGTAAAATGTAGCGCGTAATCTGCCCGGCTTTTATGCTGGGTTTCTTTATTGGTAACATACCACCAACAGCATACTCTTGCCGGGTCAATCGCTATGAATACAACACCTCGCTTGCGGGGAAATAAGAGCAGCGCTCATTGGGCGTAGTTGAGTCCCGGCATTTCTTATGCCCAAATGCCAAAACTAAACCCAATGGAGTTTTTCATGTCCAACCAATTTCCAAAAGCCAAGCCTTAGTCGTGTTCAAGTTCCCATCCTTCCATCCCCAATTTTTCACAACTCACAGCTTCACTGCAAACCGCTTATGATGCTTTGCGTTCTTTTGATGAAGAAATCGCGTTTACCCATCCTGCGTCTGAACCTGGCGAAATGCGCAACTATTACCTCTCGCCCTCTGTAGTGCGGTACGAAAAAGAACTTTTAAAAAAGTATAATGTGAGCAATTTCTATGACCTGCTTGCAGAGGCTCACAAACTTCTTATCGGGGTGGTAAAACTCATGCAAAGCACGCATAAAGATGTGCGGTTGCGTGGCTATGTCCTCATAAGCATTGGCGCACTACTTGACCAAGTTGCGGCATTCGTCACGCGCATGATGAATGTCTATTCACGTCTGGAAAGGCGGGAAGTGTAGTTTTATTTTAGGAACGCAGTTCCAAGCGTTGAGCCGCAGGGCGGATACGCAGACCACAGGGCCGGGGGGGAAACAAAAACACAAAACCGGCAAAGATCCGGCATCTGCCATAAAACCAACGCCCGCAAGCTTTATTGGATTTACATAACACAAAAATGCTTATCTTTCTTGACGAAACGGGGTCATGTCAATATAATTTAAAATTAACTTCAAAACAGCTTCCGCCGCTTCAAAAACCAGCGGGGAACGCTGCGGGCAGACAAACATATAGCTCTAGTGCAGGCATACCATGACCAAGATCATATCCAAAGGCCTTACGTTTGATGACATTCTGCTCCTTCCGGGATACTCGGAAGTAACCCCCGACATCGTGGATGTGAGCAGCAACCTGACTCATGAAATCACTCTTAAAATACCGCTTATCTCCGCCGCCATGGACACGGTTACCGGAGCGGGCATGGCTATTTCCATGGCCCGGGCGGGCGGAGTCGGAGTCATCCATAAAAACATGAACATTGAGGAACAGGCCAAAAAAGTTTACCGGGTGAAAAAATCCGAAAGCGGAATGGTTCAGGACCCGGTGACCATAGAGCCGGAGCGCACGGTGCACTACGCGCTTGAGCTGATGGCGGAATACCGGGTTTCCGGCCTGCCGGTAGTTCAAAATGGAACCTTGATGGGCATCCTCACCAACCGCGACGTGCGTTTTGTGCAACGGCTTGATGAAACTCTGGTTTCAGAAGTGATGACCAGCAAAAATCTTATCACCGTGCCGGTGGGAACCACCCTTGAAGAAGCGAAAACCCTGCTGCATGCAAACCGGATTGAAAAACTCCTGGTGGTGGATGGCAAGCAGCGCCTTGCCGGGCTGATTACAATTAAAGACCTTGAGAAAATTCAGAAATACCCCGACGCCTGCAAGGACGCCAACGGCTCCCTCCGCGTGGGGGCGGCAATAGGCGTGGGCAAGGAAGGCCATAGCCGGGCGGAAGCCCTGCTTAACGCCGGGGTGGATTTCCTGGTTCTGGACTCGGCCCACGGGCATTCCAAAAATGTGCTGAACGCCATCTCCGCCTTGCGGGGGGATTACCCCAAGGCCCAGATTGTGGCAGGCAACGTTGCCACCTATGAAGGCGCGCTGGCAGTGCTGAAAGCCGGAGCCGACACTGTGAAAGTGGGCATTGGCCCCGGTTCCATCTGCACCACCCGCGTGGTGGCCGGAGTGGGCGTTCCCCAGGTTACGGCAGTCATGGAATGCGCAAGAGCCGCGCAAGAGATGGGCCGCTGCCTGATTGCGGACGGCGGAATCAAATACTCCGGAGACATTGTAAAGGCCCTGGCCGCTGGGGCGGGCTCAGTCATGCTGGGCTCAATTCTCGCGGGCACCGACGAATCCCCAGGCGAAACAATCCTCTATCAGGGCCGCTCCTATAAAATATACAGGGGCATGGGCTCAATTGACGCGATGAAGGAAGGAAGCTCCGACCGCTATTTCCAGGAAAAAAGCAAAAAGCTTGTTCCCGAAGGAATCGTCGGGCGCGTGCCCCATAAAGGCCCGGTGTCCGAAAGCCTGTTCCAGCTGGTGGGAGGGCTCAGGGCGGGCATGGGATATGTGGGCGCGGCCACAATTAAAGACCTTGCCACCAAATCCCAGTTTGTGGAAATTTCCTCCGCCGGCCTGCGGGAAAGCCACGTACACGATGTAATCATTACCAAAGAAGCACCCAACTACCGGGTGGACACTCTGTAGCAAGATTCAGGACTATAAATGAGCAGCCACAACACCGTTCTTATTCTGGATTACGGCTCCCAGCTCACACAGCTGATCGCCCGGCGCGTGCGTGAAACAGGCGTTTACTCGGAAATCCACGCCTGCACCATGCCCACCGCCGAGATTAAAGCCGTTAACCCCAAAGCGATTATTCTGTCCGGCGGGCCAGCCTCGGTTATGGATCCGGGTGCCCCCGCACTGAACAAGGACCTGCTCGAACTGGGCGTACCCATTCTGGGCATCTGTTATGGCATGCAGCTGCTTGCTCACAACGCGGGAGGCAGGCTCGCCACCGCCAAAAACCGTGAATACGGCCCGGCAAAGCTGAACTTCTCCGGCGACTCGCCCTTGTGGAAAACTCTTCCCACCGGCTCCACCGTGTGGATGTCGCACGGCGACAGGGTAATTGCCACCCCGGAAGGGTTTAAGACCATCGCCTCCACCCATGATCTGGATATCGCCGCCATGGCCGATGAAGAACGCAGAATCTACGCGGTTCAGTTTCATCCGGAAGTGCACCACACCGAACACGGCACAGCCATGCTGCACAATTTCCTGTTTAATGTGGCTGGAATAAAGGCGGACTGGACGATGGCGTCATTTGTTGAGGAAGCTACCGAACGGGTCAGACAGCAGGTGGGCAAAAACAAGGTGGTGCTCGCCCTGTCCGGCGGGGTGGACTCAATGGTCGTGGCGGCCCTTCTGCACAAGGCGATAGGAAATCAGCTCTACTGCATCTTTGTGGATCACGGCCTGCTGCGCCTTAACGAGGCGCACGCGGTCATGGACAATTCCTATAAATACATGCCCGGCCTGCATCTGAAAATGGTCAACGCATCAAAACGCTTTTTCGCCGAACTCAAAGGCGTGGCCGACCCCGAAGAAAAACTGGTCAAGGTCATCCGCAGCCAGCTTCACCTG
>CAZJFJ010000001.1:27779-36683 GCA_964545305.1 uncultured Desulfovibrionaceae bacterium | reverse complement strand
GACCCCGAAGAAAAACGCAAAATTATCGGCCGTCTGTTCATAGAAGTTTTTGAAGAGGAAGCCAAAGAAATAACAGACGTTAAATTCCTGGCTCAGGGAACCATTTACCCGGATGTGGTGGAATCTTTCGCCCCCCAGGGCACTGTGATCAAAAGCCACCACAACGTGGGCGGATTGCCCGAACGCATGCACATGGAACTGGTTGAACCGCTCCGGGAACTGTTCAAGGACGAAGTGCGCAAGGTTGGACTTGAGCTTGGCCTTCCGGATGCGCTGATCTGGCGTCACCCCTTCCCAGGCCCCGGCCTTGGCGTGCGGGTGCTGGGTGAAGTGAATGAAGAACGGGTTCATACCCTGCAGCAGGCGGACAACATTCTGATTGAAGAGCTTAAAGAATCCGGCTGGTATTCAAAAGTTTGGCAGGCGCTCACCGTGCTTTTGCCCGTAAAGTCGGTGGGAGTTATGGGCGATGCCCGTACCTATGAAAACGCAGTGGCCCTGCGCGTGGTGAACTCGGTCGATGCCATGACCGCCGACTGGTCAAGGCTGCCCGACGACCTGCTCGCCCGCATTTCCACCCGCATAATCAATGAAGTGCAGGGCATAAACCGCGTGGTTTATGACATTTCTTCCAAGCCGCCCAGCACAATTGAATGGGAATAGTCGTTTAAGCCGGATGCGGGAATTTTATGCAAGACCCCGCACCCGGCATTAATGCCCTGCCCGGACGCAACGTCCGGCGGGGACGAAACAGTCTACCGCTTCTGATTGCAGGGAATCGGCAAATGTTCGAAATCGGCGGTCTGGAAATTCTGGTGATCGGATTGGTGGCCCTGATTGTGTTTGGCCCGGAAAAGCTGCCCGACACCGCTATTAAGGCCGCAAGGATGTTCAACAGCCTGAAGCGCGGCTGGGTTGAGTTGCAGCGTCAGATATTTACAGAAGCGGCCTTCCGGGAAGAAGCCGAAAAAAAAGCCAAAAAAACTTCGGAAAACGGGGAGCGAGGCAATGAGTAGCCCTGCCCCGCAAAAAACTGAAGACGTTTTGCCCCCAAGCAGCCACATGGGCATTCTGGAGCATTTGGCCGAACTGCGTTTCCGGCTGATCCGCTGCCTGCTGGTGTGGCTGGCGCTGTTTTTAATCTGCTGGGGTTTTGACAAGGAACTTGCGGAAATTCTTCTCGCCCCCATTCAGGAAGCCCTTGCGAACTCAGGGCAGGGAGGCAGGCTGATTACCATTACCCTGCCTGAAGCATTTCTCTCTTACCTGAACGTGGCCTTTGTAATCTCTTTGTTTTTGGCGTCACCCTACCTTTTTTATCAACTCTGGGCTTTCGCCTCCCCCGGCTTGAAGAAGGGCGAAAAGCGGCATATTCTCCCGCTTGCGCTTTCATCAGCCGCCCTATTCTGCACCGGAGCCGCTTTCGCCTATTTTGCCGTTTTCCCCGCGGCCTTCACCTTTTTCATCCAGTACGCGGCGGATGCCGTTTCTCCAGAGCCATCCCTGCGCTTTTACCTGAGCCTTGCATTAACCACCCTCATGGCCTTTGGTTTTGCCTTCCAGCTGCCTCTGGGCATTTTTGTTCTTGTCAGGCTGGGGGTTGTAAGCCCCGAAACACTCATCAGCAAACGAAAGCACGCCATTGTGGGGGCATTTATCGTGGGGGCCGTGCTTACCCCGCCGGATCCGGTTTCGCAGACGCTGCTGGCCCTGCCTTTGATCGGGCTTTATGAACTTGGTATACTTGCCTGCAAATGCGCTTGCAAAGCACCGCAAAAGACTGAATAGGACTTATTTGTCACTGAAAGGCTTTTCTTTTTTACTGAAAACGGATAGGCTGCTTACTCTTGTGGAAACAGTTTTCCTATCACGCTTGCCAAGGAGTCGCCATGCGCCAAGGGAAAATCACGCGCAACACTTCTGAAACACAAATTGAAGTAATAATCGGCCTTGACCCTAGCCCGGATGCCGGACCCCGGATATCCGTAAGCACAGGGTACGGAATGGCCGACCACATGCTCAATCTGATCGCGTTCTGGGCCGGGTTCAGCCTTACCCTGACCTGCAAGGGCGATTTGCACATCGACTCTCACCACAGCCTTGAGGACTCCGGCTTCTGCCTGGGCAAGGCCCTGCTGGAAGCTCTTGGGGATCGCAAGGGCATTGCCCGTATTGGCGGGGCCAAAGTTCCCATGGACGAAGCCCTTGCCGAAGTCAATATCGACATTTCCGGCCGCCCCTATCTGGTATACCGGGGGGCGGAGCTTTTGCCGCCGATGCTCGGAGGTGAAGAATCGGACGTGTGGAGAGAATTTTTCAGGGCTTTTTCTACTGCAGCCCATATGAATCTGCACATTGAATACCGCTACGGCCTAAATGGCCATCACCTGCTGGAATCCGCCTGCAAAGGGCTGGGGCTTGCCCTCAAGGCCGCCGTGCAAATTACCAGCAAATCAATATTAAGCACAAAAGGGAGCTTGGACTGATGCGTAAAACTCTACTAGCCACCGCTTTGATTCTTGTATTCTGTTTTGCCCCGGGCTGTTCTAAACCCAAAAAAGCTTCTCCCACACCCTTGCCGGAAGTTTCAATCGCGGTAGCGCGGTTCACCCAGCCCAGAAGCATGGACGACCTGCTTGCCGGGGTCATGTTCTCGGATCAGCCTTTTGTTGGCAACAAGGTTCTGCTTGAACTGGATAAAGGTTTGCAGAAAACGCTCACCCAAACCTCTGACCGGAAATTCATTAATATAGCCTCCTCATACAGCTGCCAGGTTAAAACCGCAAAAATAAGCAAAGAGGGAAAAACCGCGCTTGACTACTGGATTCAGGTCGGCTCTTGCCTTGACGCCGACATGATTCTTGTGCCCCAGGTCACTGAATGGCGCGAGCTTGAAGGCTCCGGCATGGGCGCCGAAACCCCGGCCTCGGTGACAATGGACTTTTACCTCATAGACGTCAAACGCCAGCAGCTTGTGGGCCGCTACCACTTTGAAGAAACCCAGCAGAACCTGACGGACAACCTCCTGAATATCAACAAGTTTGTAAACCGTGGCGGGAAATGGGTAGATGCGTTGACCCTGGCCTCTGAAGGCATGCGCCAGGCTGTGGAGGAACTGGGTCTATGATTTTATTTCCAGCAGTTGACGTTAAAGGCGCAAAATGCGTGCGCCTGCGCCAGGGCATGGCCGATCAGGAAACCTGCTATGGAGACCCCGTGGAAATGGCCAGACATTGGGAAGCGGAAGGCGCCCGCTGGCTACACGTTATTGACCTGGACGGCTCATTTGACGGCAAACCGGTCAATTTGGAAGTTGTGAAGAATATCTGCTCGAAGATTGCCATTCCGGTGCAGTTGGGAGGCGGCGTGCGTTCTCTTGACACAGCCAAGGCCTATCTTGATGCCGGAGTCACCCGCCTGATAATAGGCACGGTTGCGCTTGAGGAACCCGACACTTTTGAACGGATGTGCTCAGCCTTTCCAGGCAGAGTGGGGGTTTCGCTCGACACGGACGGCGGCCGCATAAAAACCAGAGGATGGGTGAAAGACACTGGAGCAAGCATTGAATCCGTTCTTCCCAAACTGACAAAAGCGGGAGCGGCATTTGTCATTTTCACCGACATCTCGCTGGACGGGATGCAGCAGGGGGTGAACATTCCGGGCATAACCAGCGTATGCGAAGCGAGCGAGCTTCCCATAATCGCGGCTGGCGGCGTGACCCGGGTTGAGGATGTAAAAGCCCTTTACCCCTTAAAAGAAAAAGGCCTTGCCGGGATAATTACCGGCCGCGCCATTTATGAAGGCACGCTGAACTTCAGAGAGGCCCAGGCCTGGCTGGACGCGCAAGCCTGAAAAACCGTGAGTGTTTTCTACAGCGGGAAACTGGTTTAAAATCCGTTTCCCGCTTTTTGTTTCCGCCCCTGTAACCCCGCCGCTTGCGTGAGCCGTTCAAGCAGTCCCCCCCCCCCGCCAGGCCATCAAAAGCATCACACATCTGAAATGGCGGCAAAAACTTTTCCATCGCTCCAGGGCCTTTCACACTTGAAATGCCCTGCAAGGATTTTCTTGAAATTCTTGCCGCCAAATGATTGCAGGGCGGTTTTGCCGGCCGTTAAACAATCATTTGAGGCGTTAACTGCTCTAGGTGTAGGGTCCCATGTTGTACTGGGTCAGATCGAGATGAGATAGTTCGGGAGATTCTCCCCATGTTTTAACAATGAACTTGTGCGGGGTGAGGCCTGAAGTGTTTTTAGCCTTTTCACGAAATTATCTGGATTGATGAATGCGGTCAGGTGTCCGCGCAGCTGTTGGCGCGACTGGCGACAATATTTATTAACGGTCGCTTCCTTTAACGTCCTGTTCGTTCGGCCTGCCCGTTAACCCAAAGATGGCCTGGTTTCGTCAGCCTGTGTTCAATATCGTTTGCCAAACAAGCCCTGCCGAGCGGATGGGCGCAGAGCATGGCGGTCAGGCCCAAACGGCCAGAGAACAGATAAAATTTTCTTGCCCCACCCGCTGCCACTGCGGCATCAAAACAAAGACTTATCAGCAAATTCTTGGGAGCTGTTCGCCTTCAAGCATTGAAAGCAAGCGCCTGCCTCCAATGGCGGTACGCAGAATCACCTGCCCGGCCCGGCCGTTATCTTCATCCGGGGCAAGCACGCTGCCTATGCGGCAGGCAAGCTCCCCATGCTGGCTTGAACGCATTATCCGCAAGGCTTCTTCCGCCAAAGATTCGGGGACTACAGCAATCAGCCGCCCCTCGCAGGCCAAATACAGCGGGTCCAGCCCAAGAATTGAGGCGGCCTGAGCCACGCCCTTACGAACGGGTAAATCCGCTTCGTTCAAAGCAACCACCACTTCCGACTGGCCAGCTATTTCATTGAGGGTTGTTGCCAGCCCTCCCCTGGTGGGATCACGCAGAACATGCACTTCTTCAAGGCTATGAACCAAGTTCAGCACCATTTCATGGATTGCGGCGCTGTCGCTCACCACATCCGAAGCAAGGGTCAGGCCGGCCCGGCTGCCCATAACGGCAAGGCCGTGGTCTCCCACGGGGCCGCTGAGCAAAACGGCATCTCCCGGCCTTGCTCCGTTGCCTGCAGGCATAGGGTCGGCAACAATCCGGCCGATGCCGGTGGTATTGATGAAAATTTTGTCCACCGCGCCTTTGGGAACAACTTTGGTATCCCCGGTCACAATGAACACCCCGGCCTCTTCAGCCGCCCGGGCCATGGAAACGACAATACGGTCGAGGTCGCCAAGCGAAAAACCTTCTTCAATAATAAATGCGCAAGAAAGAAAAAGAGGTTTTGCCCCAAGCATGGACACATCGTTCACCGTTCCGTGCACGGCCAAAGAACCGATGTCTCCGCCCGGGAAAAAAATGGGGTCAACAGTATAACTATCTGTGCTCATTGAAACGGGGCCGGACACTTCCAGCCGGGCCGCATCGTTCAGGCTGTCCAGCATGGGGTTGGAAAAGCGCGAAACAAAAACCTCGCTGATCAAACGATGCGAGGCCCTGCCTCCGCTGCCGTGGTCTAAAAGCAGAATATCTTTCATATCCGGTTAAATTCCATAATTATAGTAGGCCGCGCAACTGCCTTCGGTGGAAACCATGCACGGCCCCACCGGGTTCTGCGGTGTGCATATTTTGCCAAACAACGGGCACTCCGGAGGCTGAATCAGCCCTGCCAAGGCCTCTCCGCACATGCACCCCGGTATGGGAGGGGTGTCCTCAAGGCTGATGCCAAGTTTTCTGACCGCATCATATTCCTCAAAACCGTTCCGGAAAGCGAGGCCGCTATCAGGTATTTCTCCGATCCCGCGCCAACGGGCGCCAGACACCTCAAACACCTGAAACAGTATTTCCCGCGCCCTGACATTGCCTTCGCTCCGCACCGCCCGCGTGTATTCATTTTTTACCGCCGGTTTGCCTTCCTTCCCCATTTCCAGAAGCTGCACCAGGGCCTGCAGCAGATCCGCAGGCTCAAACCCGGCGACCACTGCCGGTTTTTTGTACTGATCGGCAATAAAATTGTAAGCATCCGCGCCAAGAATAGTGGACACATGCCCAGGCAGCAGGAATCCGTCTATTCCCCTGTGCTCCCCCTTTACCTTTGGCGAGTCCGGAGGAGAAGCAAGCAGGGCGCGCAAGGCCGGAGGAACAAGCTTATGGCAGTTCAGCACAGAAAAATTTCCAATCTTTCTGCGTCTGGCCTCAAGAACAGTGGCGGCCACTGCGGGCGATGTGGTTTCAAACCCGATTCCAATAAAAACCACCTGAGTTTTGGGGTCGGACGCCGCAAGCTCCAGGCATTCCAGCGGAGAATAGACGATATCGACCCTGGCCCCTTCAGCTTTGGCCTTTTTAAGGCTGATTCCTTTTGGGCCGGGCACGCGTATCAAATCGCCGAAAGTAGCCACACGCACATCGTCTCGCCCGGCCAGCCTGATCGCTGCGGCCACTTCCGAATCGTGCGTTACACACACCGGGCAGCCAGGCCCGGAAAGGTGAGTTATGGTCTTGGGCAAAACGGAGATTATACCGCTTCTGAACAATGAAACCGTATGCGTGCCGCAAACTTCCATAAACCTGAAAGGCCGGTCGGCCAAATTGTTTATGCGCGCTAGCAACTTCTGGCAAAGAACTGGATCGCTGAGGAATCCCTTCAAATTAAGCATAGAACCTATATCTTGGCGTACACGCCGAAAGTATGACAAACATCCTGCAAAGAACTGGACACACCATTGACTATTGATTTCACAATTTCTTCACTAAGTCCAGTCATTTCCCAGGCTCCGGCATCCAGCTTAGGCACCACACTGCCTGGAATGCTGCTCACTCCCATGGCTATGGCAATAATATCGGCAAGATGAACCACCATCGGTTCTTTATAGTGGGCGGCGGACTGAGGCTGGTGATGCCAGAATACCGGCATGGTGAGGCTTGAGGGCATGTTCCACTTGCGCAGAAGCATCCCGCCAAAACGGGCATGGTCAAACCCGAGAAGCTCGCGCTCCGTTTCGCAGGCGGGGAGCTTACGCGACCTGATCAAAAGCTGTTGGTACAAAGCCGGGCTGTCGGGCAACAAGCAGGCAAGGGCCAGCTTGCCTATGTCGTGCAGAAGACCGGCGGTAAACAGGCTTTCATCTTCCTTGTGCCCCATGGCGCGCCAAATTTCCTGGGCCGTCAGCCCAACGGCAATGGAGTGACGCCAGAACTCGGCAATATTGATGCTGTTTGCGGGCACGGCATTGACCAGGTCCTGAAAAAGCATACCCATCGAAAGCATGTAAAGCGGACGAATGCCCACCATAGTCACCGCGCGGGAAATTGTGTCTATCCGCACGGGGAAGCTGTAGAAAGCGCTATTTACAAGACGAAGCAAAAATGTGGAAAGCCCGGCATCGGAACGCACAACCCCGGCTACAGTATCGGCGTCCGCCGTTTCATCCTGCACAATTCGCTGCAATTCATAAAGCACCGCAGGAAGCGGAGGCAAATGCCCGTCAATATTCATCAGCTCCATCAGGTCTATCCGCCTGACTTCTTTAAGGCCGGACGTGCCGGGAAGTTCCGGCAAAGCAACACTGTCCCGGCAAATTTCAAGAGAAGCACCGGAAACGCCGTTCGTTTCTTGCTTAAGCAAATCCTCCAGGGCTTTTTCATAAAGCGCGCCCAGCAGGGGGTGTTCAAGCCCGCAATAGGCAAAACGTGCATCAAGCACCGCTTTTACCTTCTCTTCGTAGCTATTGCTCATTAAACTCTCCTAACCAAATCCGAGCTTGCAAAGTAGCTCCTGAAGGCAAGAAAAGAAACCGGCTCAAGGCTGTTCTTGACAAAATGACATCCTTCTTCAAAACAAATATAAAAAAGTTATTTAAAACTCTGTTTATCTTATATGCCATACTCAAAAAAGAATCAATCCTGTTATGCAACTCTCCAAGCCCATCAACCGCCTTAGAGAAAGCTCTTTTTTTTAAAATGCGTTTCTGATAAATATTCAAAAGGAAAACATTCAAGCTTTCACCCAAAATATATTGAAGAAAACAAACCAGCGATGACTTGCCAGCAAGAACAGCCGACTCCCCGCAAACAGGCCATTATCAGGCCTGATCTGGCCACCAGGATGAAACTGGCATGGAAATTTTCCCGCGCCAGGGGCCTGCCCTGCTTTGCCGTTTTTTCCATAATCATCTTGCCCGCCATAAGCTTGCAGCCCTTTTTCTTGGCCTGGGGGGGACGGCCCCGCGTTCCAACTTGTTCCCATGCTTCTTTGCCTCCCCCTTTTTATGGCAAACCTGGGCGTAGCCAAAAGCATACTCCTATACCCAAACGGCATGGAAGCCTCTTTTAAATGGGAAACCTCTTCGCCATGGCCTACAAACAAAGCACGCTTATAACAACCATGCGCCCAAACAGGGAGAAGAACTGATGCAGGTTAAATATCTCATTATCGGAGCAGGCCCCACCGGGCTTGGAGCTGCGCACCGCTTGAACGAACTGGGGGAAAAAGATTTTATTGTGCTTGAAGCCAACCCACACGCCGGCGGCCTTTCAGCCTCGTTTAAAGATGAAGCCGGGTTCACCTGGGATATTGGCGGGCACGTTATTTTTTCACATTACCCCTATTTTGACGATCTGCTGAACAGCATTCTCGGCAATGATTATACCGAGCACCGCCGCATTGCCAGAATTCGCTCGGCAGGCGCCTGGACGCCATACCCCTATCAAAACAACATCCGTTACCTGCCGAAGGAAATTCAGTGGGAATGCGTTGAAGGGCTTTTGCCTGGCCGCAGGCCGGAGTCCTACCCCTCGAATTTCGAGGAATGGATATATACCGTATTTGGCGAAGGGCTCGCCCGTATAGCGCCCGTCCACCGTCTCCCACAGCG
>CAZJFJ010000001.1:7940-27769 GCA_964545305.1 uncultured Desulfovibrionaceae bacterium | reverse complement strand
CACTTCATGCTGCCCTACAACTTCAAAGTGTGGGCATATCCTCCCAAGCTGATGTCTTTCCAGTGGATCGGGGAAAGGGTCAGCGTTGTGGACTTGGAGGCCGTGCTGAAAAACCTGATTTTGCAGGATGACAATGTAACCTGGGGGCCAAACTCCCAATTCCGCTTCCCTCTTCACGGAGGCACAGGGGAAATTTTCCGGCGCATGGCCGCCAGGTTTAATGACCGGATACGTTTTAACACCCCTCTGGCCAAGCTCGACTTGAGCCGCAAATGCGCCACAACTCAAAGCGGCGAAGAAATTTATTTTACCAGCTTCCTTTCCACCGCACCCCTGGACCTTCTGGCTGGAGAAATCATAACCGGCGCTCCCGATAAAATAAAAGAAGCAGCCTCCTGGCTTGAGCACAGCGGGGTGTATGTGGCAGGGGTGGGAACATCCTCCCCGCGGGAAGACGACACCTGCTGGATGTATTTCCCCGAGAAAGACAGCCCGTTCTACAGGGTTACAAACCTGCACAACTACTCGCCGAACATTGCCCCCGCGGGAAGCGGAAGCCGCGCCCTGCTTGCCGAAGTCTCTTTCTCAAAACACAAAAGGGAAGAAAGGGCCGAACTCAAAGAGCGCATTCTGGCCGGGCTGAGCAACACAACCCTGCTTGAAGCAAAAGCCATCCCCCACACCTCCTTCTGGAGCATCGAGGCTGAATATGGCTATCCCACCCCTACCCCCAAACGAGACCGGGCGCTTGCCGTCATTCAGCCCTGGCTGCAGGAAAACGGAGTGTACTCGCGCGGCAGGTTTGGCGGCTGGCGCTATGAGGTGGGCAATATGGACCACAGCGTGATGCAGGGCGTGGAATGGGCCGATCTGGTCGTTCGCAACCAGCCTGAAACCATTTATAAAATACCGGACAAACAGGCCTGAACAAGGAACAGAAGGCATGAATCCGGAGCGAAAGACGTAAGCTATAAATAACGAAGCTTGCAACTTCCGGCCCGCTGGATTAGACTTTTGGAATAACTTTAAAACAACACCAACTCCTTAAAAAGGTAACATATGCTCAAAAGTATGACCGGTTTTGGACGCGCCATTCTGGAAGACTCCGGCATTTCCCAGGCCTGGGAAATCCGCAGCGTAAACAGCCGGAATCTTGATATAAAATGGAGACTCCCGTACAAAGTGCGCAGCCTTGAGCCGATTTGGGAAAAACTTGTGCGCCAGCACTCTTTCCGGGGCAGGCTGGAAATAAGCCTCGACCTGTCCATCAACCGGGAAGACATACCGCCCGTGCGTCTCAACCGGATGCTGGCGGAAGAGATGCTGGCTGAGATTTCTGAATTCGCGGAAAGCATTAACGAGAATTTCAGCCCCGACCTGAACCGCCTGATTTCCACTTCAGCCCTCTGGGAAGACCAGACCCTTGAACCTGGCGATGAAATTGCCGAGCTGCTTGAGCAGGGGCTGCTTTCCGCCCTGGACGACTGGAACGACTCGCGCATCCGCGAGGCAAAGGCGCTGGAAACGGACATCACCTCGCGCACCTTGCGGATGCAGGAAAGAGTGAACAACATTGAGGCGCGTGCGCCGGAAATCAAGCAAGAACGCTTTGACCAACTGCGCGAGCGCATAAACCAGATTCTGGAAAACCACAGAATGGAACTGGAAGAAGGACGTTTTTTACAGGAAATCGCCATACTCGCCGACAAACTTGATGTGAGCGAGGAATTGACCCGCCTCAATTCCCATCTTGAACTTCTGCGTGACTTGCTGGATGAAGGCTCCGATGCGGGACGCCGCCTCGATTTCACAATCCAGGAATGCTTCCGGGAAATAACCACCTGCGGGAATAAAATCCAGGACGCCCAGATCCAGCATCTGGTTGTCGATTTCAAAAATGAACTGGAAAAATGCCGTGAACAGGTTCAGAACCTGGAGTAGAGCATGCCCAAACTGCTTAGCGTAGGCCTTGGAAATTTTGTGGTTCCCAGTAGAATTGTGGGCATAGTGAACCCCGCGTCTTCTCCAATGCGCCGTTTGCGCGAAGACGCCAGACAGGCGGGAAAACTGGTGGACGCCACCCAGGGGCGCAAAACCCGCTCCATAATTATTACCGACTCCAATCATGTGATACTTTCATCAATTCTTGCGGAAACTTTGCTGCAAAGGCTTGAACAGGAAGGTGCCCTGTGAAAAATCAGAAAGGGAAAGTGCTTGTTGTTTGCGCGCCTTCCGGAACCGGCAAGACCACGCTTGCGAAGCGTCTTATGGATGAATTCCCGAAACTCAACTATTCGGTTTCCTGCACCACGAGAGCGCCGAGGCCAGGCGAAATTCACGGAGAGGACTACTTCTTTCTGAAAAAAGATGAATTTAACAGGCGCAGGCTGGACAATGAATTCATAGAATGGGCTGAAGTGCACGGCAACAACTACGGCACCTTGCGAAAGACCCTGAAAGACACCCTGGGGAAGGGCGAAGACCTGCTTTTTGACATTGACGTGCAGGGGGCGGCCCAGATGCGCCTTAACCTCCCGGGCGAATGCACATTTGTGTTCATTGTCCCGCCGTCCATAGAGGCTTTGGAACAACGCCTGCTTGCGCGGGGAAGTGAAAGCGAAGAAACCATAAAGCGCCGCATGGCTAACGCCAGGGGAGAAATAGCAAACGCGCACTGGTTCGATTATATTATCATAAACGAGCATCTGGAAGAGGCCTATTCTCATCTGCGGGCGGCGTATCTGGCTTCAGGGCTTTCGCCAGCCCACCGGACCGCGCTGATAAACTCTCTTCTGGTCAAATACGAACACAGGATTTAAAATGGCTGAAATAGTAATTGCCCTGGATTTCCCAACCACAAACGAAGCCCTCGCCCTCGCCGGAAAACTTAAAGGCAAGGGCTTGTGGATGAAAGTGGGAATGGAACTGTTCACCCTTGGCGGGCCCGACATAGTCAAGGCCTTGCAAGATATGGATTACAAGGTGTTTTTGGACCTGAAATTTCACGACATCCCCAACACCGTGCGCGGGGGGGTGGAAAGCGCGGCAAGCCTCGGCGCCGGGCTGACCACCATCCATATTTGCGGAGGCGAAGCCATGTGCCGGGCGGCGGCGGAAGCCCAGAAAGCGTGCGGCGCAAAAGTAACGGTGCTGGGAGTGACCGTGCTGACCTCGCTTGGCCCGGATGAGCTTGGAGAGGAATTTAAGGCATATAACGCGCCGGGCTGTAAGGATTTTGTTCCCTCTCCGGGCGAAGTGGCCATGAACCGGGCTGTTTCGGCAAAACAGTGGGGCCTCAAGGGTATTGTCTGCTCTCCGCATGAAATCGCCCAAATCAAAAAGGCCTGCGGAAAAGACTTCCTCTGCCTTACGCCCGGAATCAGACTGGCGGGCGGAGCAGCCCAGGATCAGAAAAGAATCATGACCCCGGGAGAAGCCGTAAGGCTTGGCTCCGACTATCTGGTCATAGGCCGCGCCATTACAGGCTCCCCCGACCCGGAGAAGGCCTGCGCAGCGGTGTTTGAAGATATAGAAAAACAGCCCTCTCAGCAGGTGTAATTTTTTTTCATTTGTGGTAAAGGTAAAGGCAGCTCTCCCGAGGTTTTTTAGTTATGGATGAAAAAATTTTAAACAGCACTCCGGTTGCCGAACAAGATCCTGCAGAACGGGAAAAAATCAAAGGTGTTTTCTCGTCACAGGAAGTAAAAAAAGTGGGCACCGGAACGACTACCCGCAAAACCATCCAAAAGGCTTTCTGGTACGCTGAAGAAAATGAAGAAGGCTCAATCACCATGCAGCCGCTCAACCTGAATTACGTTCCCTCCGGACCAAAGCACAACATAACCCTCGACAATTTCCTCAGTACATTTTCTCCTGAAATGGAATTTTACATAGCAACGGTTTTCCCGCGCATGCGCGAGCTCAACAAAACCATTTTGAGAGCCGAGCGCCATCGCAAGAACGGCGAGCATTTCAGTGCCGAATATGAATTCGGCAACGCCCTCAAGGTTGACGAAGAAAATGTGCGGGCCAATTTCGGACTTGGCCTTACTTATCTGGACAGGGGTCAGACGGATAAGGCAAATGACCTTTTTCAGCGCATTGTAAAGCTTGATGCCGCGTTTGAGCAGGAACACAAACACCTGTTCAACGAGTTCGGCATAAATCTGCGCAAAAACAAAATGCATGACCAGTCAATTGAATATTACGGCAAGGCTCTTGATCTTTCCAAAACCGATGAGAACCTGTTCTGCAATTTGGCCAGGGCCTTCTTTGACGCTGGCAATTATGCGCAAGCTGTTGAAAATCTGATTAAATCCCTGGAAATCAACCCTGAACATGAGGTTGCCATTAAATTCCTGAATTGGATGCAAGACAAAGAATTTATTCCACCCACCCAGCTGGCGGCTGCCCAGGCTGCGCTCGGCAGGGGCCCTGCCCCGGAGTCGAACGTTGCGCCTGATCCGGCAAAAGCTCAAAGCTAGTGGTGGTCAAGAAGCCCCAGAAGGATAGTGAGTATACTATAGGAGGCCCGACTGGGGCTTTAAACCAGAGAACTGCCGCGCATTTTGCGCGGCAGTTTACTCAAAAAATCCGCATGGTCTTTTCCTTTTAAATATGAATATCCTGCAAAAAAACTGGTTGCCCCGCGAAAGCGAGAAGCCTGCGCCAAACCTGGATGCATGGGCCGGCAGGCTTGGCATATCCTCCTGGCTGGCCAAAATTCTCTGGCAAAGGGGGTTTCAGAGCGTTGCCGAAATTGAAGAGTTTTTAAGCCCAGGCTTGCGCAATCTGATTCCACCTTCAAGTTGGCCGGGAGTAGAAGCCGCGGCGCAAGTAATTTGCGATGCTCTTTTAGCCGGGGAAAAGATGGCGGTATGGGGCGATTATGACGTGGACGGCGTGACCAGCGCAGCCCTTGTAAAAACAGTGCTTTCATGGCACGGCTATGACATAACGGCAGTTATACCGCACCGAAGCAAGGACGGGTACGGCCTGAATACAAACGGGATGCGCGAACTGGCCGCCCAGGGCGTAGGCCTTCTGCTTACTGTGGATTGCGGCATCAGCGATCTTGAGCCGGCCGCTATGGCCAAGGAGCTTGGAATTAAAGTGGTGATCAGCGACCACCACCTGCCGGGCCCGGAACTTCCAAAAGCAGAAGCCATCTGCAACCCCAGCCTTCCCGGATCCCCCTACTCCCACTTGGCGGGGGTGGGCGTGGCCTTTTACCTCATGGCCCAAGTGCACAGTCTGCTGGAGCCGATGAGCAAGTCGGGAGCGGATATCCGGGATATTCTAGATTTTGTGGCATTCGGAACTTTGGCCGACATGGTGCCGCTTACCGGACAAAACAGAATATTGGTAAAAAACGGAATGCTTCTTTTAAACGAAGGAAAACGCCCAGGCATAGCCGCGCTTAAATCCGTATCCGGGTTCGCGCCAGCCGCCCCCTTAAGCGCCGGGCAAATCAGCTTTTCTCTGGCTCCGCGTATTAATGCCGCCGGGCGCCTGGACCGGGCCGAAGACGCACTGAGCCTGCTGCTTGCCAAAACTCCCTGCGAAGCTTTACTGTTGGCCGAAAAGCTGGACGACATGAATAAGGACAGACGAGAGCAGGAAGAAACTATTTTCAAAGAAGCCATGCAAACGGCAGATGACTACAGGCGGGACCCTGCACTGGTTTTGTACGCCCCCCACTGGCACGGCGGAATCATTGGCATTGTGGCCTCACGCATGGTAGAGGCTTTTTACAAGCCCACCCTGGTTCTATGCCAGGAGGGCGCTTATCTGAAAGGTTCCGGACGCAGCATAAAAGAGTTGAACCTGCATGAAGCCCTGACCGCTTGCTCAAGCCTGCTTTCCCGTTTTGGCGGGCACCATCAGGCCGCCGGGATGACCTTAGAGCCAAGCAGGCTGGATGAGTTCAGAAAAGCTTTCAACAGGGCCGTGGTTGACGCCATTGGCGAAGCCCCTGTTCAGCCGACCCTGCACTATGATGACGAAGCCGGATTTGCCGTTGCAAGCAACGGGGTCTATCTTGCGGAGCTGGAGTTGATGCAGCCGTTCGGGGTGAAGAACCCGGAACCGGTATTCATCTCCCCCCCATTAAAAATCAGGCAAATCAGCTTGTTTGGAGCGGGAAACGCCCATGCCAGACTGACCCTTTGCGACGAAGCCTCAAATATTTCACTTCAGGTAAAAGCCTGGCGCATGGCCAAAGAATTCCCACTTACCGGAGTGGGCCGGGAGCTGCAAATAGCTTACAGCACCAGGCTGGACAGCTATAACGGCATACCTAAAATTGATATTCATTTGCGCGACTGGCGCTGGCTGGCATAGCTGGCCATCTGCTTTTCAAACAGAAATCCAACTCCCGGAAAACGCAATTCAGCGCATTTTAAAACATTGAAAGAGTGTATTTCCGGCAAAGCGCCCTGACAGCACGCGCCGTACGCCACGCAGGCGCAGGCGAATAATCCCACAGAACAAACCGGAAAAAATGCGGGCGCCGTTTTCCGGCCCAGCCCCTGCACAGCTGATTGCAAAACCCGTTGCAAGGGGGCATAAAAATCCCCCGCAGATGGCCATAAAGGCGTGGCAGTCCAATAAAACGGAGCGGGGTTTGCTTTCGCCGTTCAACCAGAAGCTGCCCGGCAAAACAAAAAAACTATCCGATCATCCCCGCCAATTCGGAGGCAAACAGGTCAAAATTGTTCGGCTCCCCCGGCCTGTGGTCCTCCGGGTAAAGAAGGGCGGACATGAAGAATACAGAGCCTATATCCAGAGAGCGCGAGGCGCTGGCGCTGAATCCGGCCAGTTCCGCCTTAACATGGGCTGCAATTTTCCCGTCAACTCCTTTCAGCCTTGGAACCGCCTCACGGCTGAGGCCTGCCAAAAATTCCGCTTTGGCCCGCATTCCTTCATTGTATTTATCAACATCGCCCCGCTCAAGGCAGGCCAAAGCATCCGCCTCTGTTGTCCGTATCCGGCCGGAGGCCTGTTCAATCCATTTTAACAGTTCAGCTTCCTTGCTCATTTTTTCCCTCAACTTGCTTTGCATACAGCCCAGGCCCCCAATCGCCGGAAATCCGGTCAATTAGTCTGGTCTTTTTGCCCAGCCTCTGATACTTACTGCTTTCAGGGCTTACCCCAGTGAAACCATTATTTTTTAACATGTAACCATTAATCGCCAAACTTGCAATGCGCACGATTCAAATAGTCAATGTTCGCTGGTTCAACGCCACCGCATGGTACGGGCTATGGCTGGCAAAACTTTTAAATAACGCCGGGCATGAAACCCGGGTATTTACCCTGCCCGACACACCCAATTGGGATAAAGCCAGGGAATTCGGTTTCGATCCGGAATTTCTCCCTTTCAACAGCAAAAACCCGCTCACCTTCCCCGGCCTGTATTACAAGCTGCGCCGCGCTGTAAAAAATTTCAAACCCGACATTATCAACTGCCACCGGGGCGAAGGATTCATCCTCTGCGCCCTGCTCCGCGAGGAGCTTGGAAATTTCGGGCTGATCCGTACCAGGGGTGACCAACGGCCGCCCAAGGCCAATTTGCCGAATCTTCTTCTGCACAAATATACTGCGGACGAAATTATCGCCACAAACTCCAGAACGGCAACCCATTTCATTGACCAAATGCGTGTTCCAGCGAGCAAGGTGCACACAATCCTGGGAGGGGTGGATACCGCCAAATTCCGCTTTAGCGAAGAAGGGCGGAAAGCCGTGCGCAATGAATTCGGGTTCAAAGATTCCGACTTTGTGGTTGGGCTTCTGGGCAGGTATGACGAGGTGAAAGGGCACCGCGACCTACTGCAGGCGGCTGCCCGGCTTCGTAAGTTTGAACACCAGGAAGATCTGAAGATCCTGTTCGTCGGGCACCCTACACCGCATTTTTCGCAAGAAAGGCTGCATGCCTATGCCGAAGAGGCAGGAGTGGCGGACATAGTCCGCTACACAGGCAGAAGAAATGACGTGGAGGCCTGTATTTCGGCGTTTGACGCGGGGGTGGTGGCCTCGCTGTGGTCGGAGGCGATAGCCAGAGCGGCTCTTGAGATTATGGCCTGCGGGCGCCCCCTTGTCAGCACCACTGTGGGAGTGATGCCGGACCTGCTGCCTGTGGCCGCAATGTACCCGCCCGGCAATGTTGGAGAGCTGGCAAGGCTTATTCTCACTTTAAAAAACAACATCCAGTTTAAAAAAGACCTCCTTAGACACCAGGAGGCCAATATGCAGAGCCTCAGCCCCGGCTGTTTCCTGAATTCCACTCTGGCGGTATACGAGGCCGCCCTGGCCAGGTTGAAAAAATAATTTTGCTCCTAGAGCAGATTAACTTTAAGACGCTGCACTCGGCGTTGCCGGCGGAAGTAAATTCCGCCTACGCCTCGTGCACGGACAGCCCTTCTTGGGTCGGGCTGTCCTAGAGCATTTCAAAGTTGAAATGCTCTAGCTTACACTTTGCCTTTATTCGCGTTTTAGTATAATTTTTCGGCTATGGACGTTTCCTCTGACCCGGAACAGACAAGCCCCAAAATACGCATGCGCCTGCTTATGATGGGGGCTACCTACGCCCTTGGTACTTTTAACGACAATTTTTTCAAGCAGGCGGCCTGTCTGCTTGCACTCTCCATCGGATTGAAAGAAATTCAAGGGCATGCCGGAATAATCTTCGCGCTTCCTTTCGTGCTTTTTTCCGCATGGGCCGGCTGGCTGGCCGATCGTTTGCCCAAGTCGTCCATCGTGGTCTGGGCCAAAGGGCTGGAACTGCTTGCCATGTGCATAGGCGCCTATGGCCTGATAACCATGAACTGGTATTTCATACTGGGCATGGTGGGTATAATGGGCCTGCAATCCACCCTGTTCAGCCCGGCCTTGAACGGCTCCATCCCCGAAACAGTAAAAAGCTCGCAGGTTCCCAAAGTAAACGGCCTTATAAAGCTGGCCACAACACTCACAATCCTGATGGGCATCGCCCTGGCCGGAGTATGCCTGGATCAGACCTGGGGTCAGAAATGGCTGCCCGAAGAAATTCCTTTCGGGCGGGTCATGGTGGCCGGAGTGGCCCTGCTGGCCGCTCTTTCAGGCTTTGCAGCGGCCTTTTTTATCAGCCCTTCCCCGCGATCCGGAACGCGCACGAAATTCCCCCTGGCAGGACCGCTGAGCTCGCTTGCAGATTGCTGGCATTTACGAAAAGACCCCTCGCTGGGCCTGGTTCTGCTGGCAGAAGCCTATTTCTATTTCATCGCTTCCCTGATTGTCCTGCTGATAAACGACCTTGGCGAAACCCAACTCCACTTCTCCTTCACCAAAACCAGCATGGTGCCGGTTGCCCTGATGCTTGGCCTGTGCATGGGGTCGGTGCTGGCCGGGCGGGGAAGCCCACTTTCCTGGCAAAAAAGCCTGCTGCCCGCCGGAGCGGGAATGGGAGCGGGAACACTGCTTGCCGGAGCAACCCCGATGCTGCCGCCCGACGCCCAGTTTCCGTGGCTCATATTCGTTTTCACGCTTACAGGGTGTGCCGGAGGAATTTACCTCATCCCCCTCACCAGTTTCATTCAGGTGCGCCCGGTTCATAATGAAAAAGGCAGAGTGCTCGGCATTTCAGGGTTTGCTTCCTTCACAGGAATAATTATATCCGGCAAGTGCTACAATCTCATCGCGCTGAACACGCTGCCCGGCACCGGCCTTGCCCTCGCAGGAATGGCCACCCTGCTTGCGGCGGCAATCTTCTCAATATGCATTCTCTGCATCCAGAAAAGTTCTTCCAGAATTGACCCCACCCTGCGCCTCCACTTGGAAAAAGTCACTTTAAAACACAGTCTCTTCGCCAAAAAAATCTACCAGGGACAGTAAACAAACTTATGCATAACAAACTCGAACACCAACAGTGCCCAGCCGGGCAAACCTTTCTGCAAAGGATGGGGCTGGCGGTTATTATAATTTTTTTGAAATTTACTCTTTCCCTCCGCTACAGGGTGAAGGTTGAAGGCCTGGACAAAGTAATAGAAAAAGTCAGCCATTCAGACAAGCCCTGCCTGTTCCTGCCGAACCACCCCGCCCTTGTCGACCCAATAATCCTTTACAGCATTATCGGCATGCGCTTTCACCCCAGGCCGCTCGCGGACGAGGCCCAGGCGTTGCGCCCCGGCCTTAAAACCATCTTCCGCAAAATTATACAGGTGATCATCATCCCCGATGTTGCCAAAGAAGGGCGGAACGCCAAACAGGGAGTGCAGGAAGCGCTGGACAGCGTGGTTGAAGCCTTGGGCTGCAACCGGAATGTGATGCTTTACCCCTCCGGGCACACTTACCGGCAGCCAAATGAACAGATTTCAGGAAATTCCGGCCTGGATTATGTATTAAGCGCGCTGAAGAGGGAAGGCAGTCCGCTGCCGAACCTTGTAGTTGTCCGCAGCTCAAATTTATGGGGGAGCAGATTCTCCCGAGCCTGGGGAAGATACCCGAGCATCAGACGGATTCTTAGCCTCGGGATTAAAGCGCTGCTTGTCAATTTCATATTTTTCATGCCGCGCCGCAAGGTGTCCGTTGAATTCGGAATATTTGACGAGTTCAGCGCGATAGCGGCCAATCAAGAAAACGGGCAACGCAAGGAAATGAATGCCTGGCTTGAAGATTACTACAACCGGGTTTCAACCCCGGCCACGGCGGTTCCCCTTTATTTCTGGCAGGGCAGCAAGCCCTTTCCCCTTGAGGAGCTAACTAAAAAAACAAGCCTTGCAGCGGCGTCCGATATGAAAGTTTCCGAAGCCGTATGGAAACAGGTGAAAGATCACCTTTCAGAAATTTCAGGGCGCAACGGCATAACCCAGGAAACCAGCCTCGCCATCGATCTGGATATGGACAGCCTGGCCGTCGCCGAACTATCGGTGTGGATTGAAACCGAATTCGGCCACAATGTGGACGAACTCGACAACCTGATTACGGTAAAAGACGTTCTTGCCGCAACTCAGGGCAAGCTGGCCGGAAAAGTGGATGAGAAGCGGAGCGTCCCCAAAAACTGGCTCAAACTTGAGGGCCAGGGAGAAAATATCCGGCTGGGCCTGCCCCGCTGCCCCAATCTGGAGGGGGCAGATTTTCCCTCCCTGCCTTCGCTGTTCCTGGCCCAGGCAAGAAAAACTCCAAACCGCCCGATCATCATGGACTACATGAGCGGGGTAAGAACCTATCGCGGGCTTTTAACCGGGATTGAAGCCTTGCAAAAAGTTTTCCAAAAGTTGCCCGGAGAGCGCCTGGGCATAATGCTGCCCTGCTCCCCAGCCGTGGTCAGCACCTATTTTGCCACTTTGTTCGCATCGAAAGTTCCGGTAATGGTAAACTGGACCTTGGGCGTGGGCAACATCAAACACTGCCTCAACCTGGCCTCCACAGAAACCATTATAACGGCCCGGGCTCTTACTTCGCGCCTGATCAAGCAGGGTTTTAACATCGACGCGATAACCACCGCAAAAAACAGGCCTGTGAGATGGATATTCCTTGAAGACTTGGCCGCCAATTTTTCAAAAACCGAGAAACTTTCCGCTCTGCTGCGCAGCATTTTCTCACGCCGGCTGGATAAACGTTCAATCTGCCTTAAAACCGAGAAAAATCCGGACGGAATTCCGGAAACCGCCGCAATTTTGTTCACCTCCGGCTCGGAAACGCTGCCCAAGGGGGTTCCACTTACCCACGCCAATATTGTGGCGAATCTGGCCGATGTGGCCAATATTTTACATTTATCCGCCGCAGACAGGATACTCGGCATGCTGCCTCCATTCCATTCACTGGGGCTGCTTGGCAACGTGGCCCTGCCCATGGCCTACTCCCTGCCCATGGCCTGCCACTCCAACCCCGCAGAATCAGCCCCTCTGGTAAGCCTGATTCATGAATGCAAACTTACAATTCTAGCCACCCCACCCAGCTTTCTGGACGGAATTCTGGCCAGGGCAAAGGATGGCAACATGCTTGAAAGCATACGGCTTGCCTTCGTGGGCGCGGAAAAATGCCCGCCTCACGTATTTGAAGAATTCAAAAGGCAATGCCCTGGCGCAAGCCTTTGCGAAGGATACGGAGTGACTGAATGTTCTCCCGGCATCAGCGTGAACAGGCCGGAAAACATTCACCCCGGCACTATCGGCGAGCCCCTCCCGTCAATGGAAACTGCGGTTGTAAAAAACTTTGATGATGAAACCACCGGCGACCTGCTCAGAGCCGCACCAGGGGAAACAGGCATGCTGATTGTAAGAGGGCCGAATGTTTTTTCCGGCTATCTTGTTCCTCCGCCAGAACTTAACGCTTCCGCCCCCAATTCTCCATTTGTGGAGTTTGAAGGGAAACGCTGGTATGAAACCGGCGACCTCGTTTCACAAGACAGCAACGGAATTATCTCTTTCAAGGGCAGGTTGAAACGGTTTATAAAGCTGGGGGGCGAAATGATCTCGCTGCCCCAGATAGAAAACGTGCTTCTGGGTCGTTTCGCGCCACTTTTTGAAGCGGCTGAAATGGACGGCCCGCTTCTGGCTGTAGAGGCAAAGGAAGAGGAAAACCCTGAAATAGTGCTGATAACAACCCGGAACATCAGCCGTGAAGAAGCGAATAACGCATTGCGGGAGGCCGGTCTTTCAGGGTTGCACAGCATCAGAAGGGTTGAAAGGGTTGAAAGCATTCCCGTGCTGGGAACTGGCAAAACGGACTATCGGGCGCTCAAAAACACACTGCAATGATATCTAAACTCCACATTTTATAACACAGGAGAATTGCTAATAAAAATAGTTGCTTTTTTTCGGTTAATGTTGTTTAGAATATAATATAAGCAATGTAAAACTTGTCTGTTGATAGGTTGACCGATGAATGAAAGCTATACCAAGAGGTTTTTATGAACAAGCGCCAGATTAATGAAGTCACCACTGAACCCGCCCCGATGGAGCAGGTCCGCGAACTTCTGTTCGGGGCACAGCTCAAAGACATGGAGACCAGATTCAAACGCCAGGAAGAACGGTTTGTCCGAGAAGTTTCCGATGCCAAGGAATCGCTTAAAACGCGAATCGATTCCCTGGAAAATTTCATGAAAAGCGAAATCGTATCCATTCTGGCAAGAATCAAAGAAGAACAGAATGAACGCGAAGAAACAATCAAGGCCGAGCAGCGGGAACGGGCCGAGCAGCTTGCCGCCGAACACCGCGACAGGGCGGACGCCGTAAGCCAGCTGGCTGCGGAGCTTGCTTCCGTGTCTGACGCTTTGGAACGTAAAATCGCCAAACTGTCCAACACTCTTGACAGCACAGAGCGCGATCTGCGCAGCCTTATGTTGGACGAAAGCAAAAGCCTGGACGCCAAAATCGAGTCCAAATACAAGGACGCCTTGTCCGTTATCACAAAGACCGCCGCCCAAATCAGGCACGACATGGTCTACCGCTCCTCGCTTTCAAGCATGTTCACCGAAATGGTTGTAAAGCTGAGCGGCTCGCAGTGGGGTAGTGAAGAGGAAATATTGGAGGCAGGGCTGGATTACGAAGATAGCTCGAATGAAGAAGCCTCTGAATAAAACCGATGCCTAAACACTTACGCGTAAAAGATGCCGCGTTGTCTTCCCAGCCAAATGAGGGAGATAATCATAATGCGGGCATCAAACAAAACCCCGGAAGCGGGACCGGCCCCGGTTCCGGTGATTTGGCTGCGCCCCCCGACGCCATCCGGGCGGACGGCAACACCAATACGCACAAGGCAAACAAAATTGAGGAGAAAGCATCCGACGTTACGCCCAACCCCACCTCCTCAACAGCTCATAAAAACTCTTCCGTGCCGCCAGCACAGAACGGCCTCGGGCATCCGGCAAAGCCCGATGCCACTTTGGGTGAACAGGCGCTTCAACTTCATGAAAAGGATCAAAATCCTCCCCACGCCCCCTCTGCTCAGCGGGAAAATGAACTCGAACATCTGCGTGAGTTATTGCTCGGCAAAGAACTTTCCGAGCTTGAGGACTTGAGAAACCGGTTTGCCGGCACAGAGGCCCGTGCCCGGGAAGTAAGCGAGGTTATCACCGAAGCGCTGTTCTTGCGCTCTTCCCAGGACAACAAGCTGAATACGGTTCTGACCCCAACGGTGGAACACATATTTAAAAATTCACTGCGCCATAACCCGGAAGAGATAGCAGACGAGCTTTTCCCGGTAATGGGCCCGGCCATCCGCCGTTCCATTGCGGAAAGTTTCCGCTCCATGCTGCAAAGTTTCCACAAAACACTGGAAATGAGTTTTTCCACAAAAGGCCTGCGCTGGCGTCTGCAGGCGTTGCGCACAGGAAAGCCGTTCAGTGAAATCGTGCTTTTAAATACCCTGGTTTACCGGGTTGAGGAAATTTTTCTGATTCATACCCAAACCGGCCTGGTGCTTAAACACCTTGTAAATGAAGGAATACAAGCCCAGGATGCAGATCTGGTTTCAGGCATGCTGACCGCACTGCAAGATTTCGTTGCAGATTGTTTTGCGCGTGGCGACAACAGCGGCGAACTGGAAGGCATGCAGATGGCCGAGCGCAAAGTTTTTGTCGTCCGTTCGCGCCAGGCCTATCTGGCTTTTGTAATACAGGGCGAACCTCCAATCCGGCTGCTGGAGGAATTCCGAACCACCCTGGACCTGATTCTGGTGGACTGCGCCAAAGAGTTGTCCAACTTTCAAGGCGACGCCTCACCTTTCAAAAAGGTACGCCGATACTTGGAACCCTACTTGATTACCCATTATGTCGATGAGGGGAGAGAAGTTCCGCTGCCCGTAAAAATCTTGCCGTTTGCGGCCATTGCCTTGCTGGTCTTTTTTTTCATTTTTCTCAAAATCAAACAAAGTTATTGGTATGATGCCATCGAGATGCTGGACATGCAGCCCGGCTTTGCCGTAAGCAAAGTGGAACCCAGCCTTTTTGGGAACTGGAAAATTTTCCTGCTTCAAGACCCCATTACCGAAAATCCAAAAAAACTTCTGGTCGAATATGGGTTTCCGGAAGAAAGGCTGGAGCTGGAAACCAAACCCTACCTGTCGCTGGATGGGCATCTGGTAAGAGAACGAGTGCTGCAAGCCATACTGCCTCCCCCCGGCGTGACCATGAGCTTTGATGAAAACGGAGTGCTCAGCCTTAAAGGCCATGCCAATATGGGCTGGATTCTCGCTACACGGGAAAAGGCGTTAAGCATAGCCGGTGTAGAAGATGTGGATACAAAAGAACTCACAGACCCGCGCACCGACAAACTGCGTGAGCTGGTGAATAAAGTTGAGGGTCTTAATATCCACTTCCCGGCAGACAAGGCAATTCCCACCCCCGAAGACAAAGAGAAACTGACGCAAGCTGTTGACTGCATGGTGGAAATTGAAAAACTGGCTTCAGACATGGGGCTTTCCGTAAACCTGATTGTTTACGGGCATGCCGATGCCACCGGGAGCGACAAATACAACTATGAGCTGAGCCAGGACAGGGCGAGAACGCTTGCCGCCATGCTTTATGCGCGCGGCTCCTCCATTCCCATTTCCACTTACGGCATGGGGGCAGACCACGCCACCAGAGTTGAAGGACGCGGTGTGTCCGACCCGAAAAGCAGAAAAATCGAGCTTAGAGTGCGTCTGGCTCAGTCCGGCACAACTATGCCGGATTTTCTTGACAACTAACCCTTTTATGATTTCAAGTTTTATGAGATACTTAGGTTGTAGGCTTTGGGGTCGGGATATTTTCCACTTTCAGAAACAAACGGACACGCATAATGATTAACAAAAAAATATGCATGCTGGGCTCTTTCTCCGTTGGCAAGACCTCTATGGTGCAGCGTTTTGTATATTCTGTTTTTTCCGACAACTACCTCTCCACTGTAGGAGTGAAAATAAGCAAAAAACAGATCAATATTGACGGCACAGACCTCAATATGGTGCTTTGGGACCTGGAGGGACAGGATGATTTTTACGGGGTCAACACTGCTTATTTAAAGGGAGCAATGGGCGCTCTGATTGTTGTTGACGGCACACGCCACGAAACACTGGCGAGTGCGATCAGCCTGAGGCAGACACTGCTTGATGTGGTAGGGGATATCCCTCACTTGTTCTTGATTAACAAGTGCGATATGCAGGATCTGTGGGAGATTCATGATTCCGACCTTGCACCGCTGAATTTTTCAAACATAGCTTACCTTAAAACCAGCGCCAAAACCGGGGAAAATGTGGAGGAAGCTTTCTTTGCCATTGCCACTGCAATGCTCAAGGGGAAACCATGCTAGACGTGGCCGGTCTCTACGGAAACTTGTTGCAATGTCTGAAAATAGCAGTACTTGAGCGGGTTGCCCCCTTGGAATATCGAGTAATCGGCCCTCCGCCCGCCTTCTATATTAAAATGTTCCCATCCCAAGACGGGCTTCCGTGCACCAAACCCTGGAATTATTCCTTTATGCTAATGGAATTTCTTGAAGAAGCAGAAAGCTTTTTCAAGACTGGTGAAACCCAAGCCATTGATACGGGATTATGGGTTGAAGACAGCCTGGGTCCTCCTGAAGCGTTGCAGGCCACGGCAATAAAAATTGACAACAAAGAATTGCTGATCATCCGTTCTGCCCAGGAAGACCATATGGAAAAATCAAACATTCTGAACAAGGCCAGGAGAAACCTGATTGAACGGCGGCAGCTAACCAACGAACTGAGCTTCTTCAGAACCAAGTCAAGCATAGATCAGCTTACCACCCTCTATAACCACAGCACCTTTATTGAATACCTCGACTCATTTCTAAAAGCCTCCGACAAACGTCAGCAGAATGTCAGCCTGCTCATGTTCGACATTGACAACTTCAAAATGATTAACGATCAATACGGGCACGTTCAAGGAGATAAAGTTTTGGCAGAGATGGGAGCCCTTGTCAAAAGTTGCGTCCGCGAAGACGATATGCCCGTGCGCTACGGGGGGGAAGAATTCTGCATCTTTTCACAAAACATTACCCAGGACCAGGCAATCTCTTTTGCGGAGAAACTGCTTTCCTCCATATCCAGTCATACTTTCATTCAAGACAGACAAGTTACTGTCAGCATCGGCGTAACCATGCACAAGTCCGGCGACACCCCCCTGACCCTCATTGAAAGAACCGATGTGGGCCTCTACAAAGCAAAAAGAAACGGGAAAAACCAAGTTTATTTTTGCAGCTGATAGATTCTCAACCACATCCTTACTCAGCCATAAACCTTTGCAAAATTGCGCTTGCATTTTTTTAAAATCTATATAAAATAAGCTATTAATTAAAACGCATAATCGATTACTATAAGTTGACTAAAATAAGCCGCTTATCATCATTTGTTTGACATGATACAAAGCAATCTTACAAAGCTGATGGCTGAAAGAGGATATTCTATCAGAATGCTCGCCTCTTGCGCCAATCTTTCTGTCCAAACCATACAACGGGCGCGATGCAAACAAATTGCAGAGTGCAAGCTGTCTACTCTTAATGCTATTGCAGCTGTCCTGAATCTGCCAATCTGTTCTTTGTTTGAAGAAGATGAGGAAGCAGATGTTTATTCACTTCCTGACACTTTCATATGATCTCAAAATAATAGTAAAATACATTTTCTGTGATTATCCCAGATTTAAAAGGGTTTTTACAAACCCAAAATAGTTTGCTCTATTTTATTTCCTTGTTCAATTCTTTTCAGTAAGACTTCCTCTCAAACAGCCAAACTTCAAAATTAACACAGATTTGCGGAAAACTTACTGCACAAAATCTAAAAAAGACCTATTAGATATGGAATACAGATCCTGTACTCCACAAACTTTTGTCTTGCCCACGCCCCTTGAAAATAAAAAATATTTTTAAAAATCCTTGACAGTCCCTCAAGTGAACAAAAACAAGAGCGCCATGTCTCATTTTGAATTTTAAATTAAATTTGAGGAATATGAAGGAAATAGGACTTTCACCTTTTGATAAAAAAGAATGTGAATCCACTGAAATGTTATTGACACATTTTTTTACCTTCAAACGCAAGGCTTTTAAAGCCTGTGCACAATAATCAGCTCCCGCAAACAAATTCAGTATTTACAGTCACTTACAAGGAACACAGCTTTGGAAAGAAGAAAAGCGAATCCCCCCGGTTTGCCCTCTATCCTTGTTGGTAAACTTCACGACATGGCGTATCACACCAACATGCAAAATATCTGGTCTGAAATACAAACTCACCTGCATGAACAACTTGACCCAGGGCATTTCAAAGTTTGGATCGCCCCGCTCAAGGCGGAATGCAGTCTCAAGGATTCCGGCGAAATATCACTCACTATTTTTGCGCCCACTGAGTTTGTTACAACCAGAGTCCGCGAACGTTATTTGAACATTTTGGCCAAAACTGCCAGCATGATTCATGGCAAAAATGTAGAGTTGGAACTCAAATGCGGAAAGCCGGAAAACCCCCTGCCCGAAGCCGAGTTCATAAGCCTGCCCGCCGGCCACGCCACGGAGGACAACCCCGAACAGGTCGGGCTGCCTTTGAACTTCAAAGAGCAGCTTACCCCGCGGCAACACCAATATTCATTCAACAGTTTTGTGGTAGGCCCGTCAAATGAGCTGGCGTTCAGCGCTGCAAAGGCCATTTGCAACAAAGATATGCTGGACGTGAACACGCTGTTTTTATCTTCCGGGCCAGGCTTGGGCAAAACACATCTGATGCAAGCAATGCTTTATGAGATGCGTAATGAAAGCAATCTCAAAGCCAAATTTGCCTGCCTCACCGCCGAGGAATTCGGCACCCGCATGATTGCGGCGATAAAGGCAAAAGACACAGAACGCTTCAAAGCCACATACCGGGATGTTGACGTATTGCTGCTGGAAGACATTCACTTTCTGCAAGGAAAAGAAAAAATGCAGGATGAAGTGCTTTCCACCATAAAAAGCATCCGGGAGCATGGGGGGAGGGTTGTATTCTCGTCATCATTCAAGCCTCAGGATCTGAAAGACCTCGACTGCCAGCTGGCATCCCGCTTTTGTTCAGGCTTTTTCGCTCAAATAGCCCCGCCCTGCTTTGAGACCAGGAAGACCCTTTTCAAAGAAAAAGCTCGTATTCATCAGGTGCTTTTGCCCGACCAGGTAGCCGAGCTGCTTGCCGAGTATATTCAGAATGATGTGCGGCGGATTGAAGGCTGCTTGCATAACCTGATCTTACAGGCAAAAGTACTCAACAGAGAAATCAGTCTTGACCTTGCGGCCGATTTGCTTCAGCAGTTTGCCGCCAGCAATGAAGCTATTGACTTTGAGTCCATAATACGCACAGTTTGCCAAGCCTACGCCCTCAAACAGGATGATTTGGCGTCAAAGACACGGCGGGCCAACTATGTTTCAGCAAGAAACGCTATTTTTTTCCTGGCCCGCAAGCATACAGAGCTTACCCTGGCCCAGATAGGGCACGCCTTCAACCGTAAGCACACAAGCGTTATTAAAGGCATAGCCTCTTTGGAGCGCGAAATGAACAGGGGCACCCCTCAAGGATTGCAGATGACCAGAACTATTGAAATGATAGAAAAAAACAGCCGGATGAGTATATAAGATTTTACTTTGAAAATGCCCGACTTCTGGCGGCATGGCTGGCCGCCGCTCCCGGCAGGATAGAAAAAACTTGCTTCAATCTTCATCTTTGGCGGATAAATCCACTGTCAAAACCTTTAGCCTTTAAACTGCCTTATAAGCAACGCTCAGCGATCAGCCAGACTCTCTTCACAGAGCAAGCTGGAAAAACAAATGAGCCTGAGACAGCCCCTTTTTTCTAAAGCAGTTAATGCCTCAAATGCTCGCTTAACGGGAGCTTTGCCGCCCTGCAATCAT
>CAZJFJ010000001.1:0-7930 GCA_964545305.1 uncultured Desulfovibrionaceae bacterium | reverse complement strand
AAGGATTTGAAGACAAATCCTTGCAGAACATTTCAAGTGTGAAATGCTCTAAAACGGATTAATTTTGAGACGCCCCCTTCGGCGCTTAGAGCATTGCTGTCTTCATCCGTACGGCTCAAATTTGTCTACGGCTGAAGCAACGGCAGAAGCAAATCCCGCCCGTGCCTGCGGGGCGGGCGGCACGAGCAGCGCCGCAAGAGCATTTTGTCAAAAATAATTTTTCAATGTTAAAATGCTCTAAAATTTAAAGCATGGCTGCGCGGAAACGTTTTCGCGCAAAAAAGGGGATGCGTTCGCATCCCCTTTTCCTATTCAAAACAAATTCCATCTGGAAATCTTTTCCAGCTCAGGCAGTTTACTCTTCCACTCCCGCGAACTCGGCCACCACTTTTTCCATAACATTAGCTGGGGCTTCTTCATAGTGGTCAAATTCAACAGTGAACATACCCTGGCCGGACGTCATTGCGCGCAAATCCGGCGCATAGCGGAGAATCTCGCTCATGGGAACATGGGCGCGCACTTCGGTAATCCCCACCTGCGAATCGGAACCAAGCACCTTGCCTCTTCTGCTGGACAAATCTCCAATGACATCACCCATGAATTCATCCGGGACGGACACCGTGAGCGTGACCACCGGTTCCAGCAATTTGATCTTGAGCTGTTCCATGGCTTTTTTAAAAGCGATGGAGCCGGCCATTTTAAAAGCCATTTCCGAAGAATCCACGTTATGGTAACTGCCGTCATACAGTTTCACCTTGAAGTCAACCACAGGGTACCCGGCAACAAACCCGCGCAGCGCGGACTCCTGTATACCCTTGTCTATAGCAGGAATATACTGGCGGGGGATGGCTCCGCCAACAATGCCGTCTTCAAACACATACCCACTGCCTCTGGGAAGGGATTCCATTTCAATCCAGCAATCGCCGAACTGCCCCCGGCCTCCGGTTTGTTTTTTATGCCGTCCTTGCACCTGGACCTTGCCCTGGACTGTTTCCCGATAAGGCACTTTGGGGGTTTTCAGCACAATATCCACCTTTGAGCGGCGCTGGGCCTTTTCCACAGCAATCTCTATATGCAGCTGCCCCATGCCGGAAAGAAGTATCTCGGAGGTAGCTTCATCGCGAAACAGGCGCAAGCAGGGATCTTCTTCCAGAAGTTTTTGAATAGCCGCATAAACTTTGTCTTCTCCACCTTTTTCCTTGGGGGCCAAAGCATAAGAAATAAGCTGGGGAGGCATTGCCGGCAGAGGCGCGATAAACGGATTTTTGTCATCCGCCAGAGTATGCCCTGTTTTCACGGACTTCATTTTGGAAAGCGCGATTAGCGCGCCAGGACCCACCGCTTCTTTTATGGGAGCATGGTTTTTCCCAAGCATAAACATGGCATTGCCCATACGCTCGCTTTCCCCTGTCTGCATGTCGGTCAGAGACATATCGGAACCGATTGTGCCGGAAAGCACCCTGCCCATGTAAAGATATGCGGAAAAGGGATCGGAAAGGGTATTGAAAATAAAAATAGCCGGAGGGGCGTCGGGGGAAGAAGCCCTGCTCTTTCCTTCAGCATCTTTCCAGGCCGGACGGTCAAGCGGAGAGGGAAGCAGTTCTTCTATGGCCTGCAAAAGCGACTCGCCTCCAAGCCCGGAAAGCGCGGCTCCGGCGAAAACCGGCACAAGCTCTCCGTTTTTGGTCCCTTTTTTGATGGCGGCGTTCATTTCCTCTTTGCTGATCTCGCCTTCCTCAAGATATTTTTCAAGCAAAACCTCATCGCTTTCCGCGATATTCTCCATTCCCACATCGTGGAGAACAAGCAACTCTTCCTTGAACTCTTCCGGCACAGGCCCAGAGGCACAATCCCCGCCAGGGTTGATCAACAATGCTGTTTCATGAAAAATATCGGCCAGCCCGGTAATATTCCCCGGCTGGCCGATAGGAGATTGCATTATGACTGGACGGATGCCAAGCATGGAAGCAAGTGAATTGACCGCTATGTCAAAATCGGCGCGGTCGCGGTCGATCTTATTCACAAAAACTATTGCGGGAAGGTCCGCATCCTGAATCGCCTTCCAGAGCTTCCGGCCAAGCGGGCGCACTCCGTCTATGGCGTCTATCACGAAAACCACTCCGTCTACTGCAGCCAGAATATAATTCAAGTCGCCAAGAAAATTGTTGTCCCCTGGCAAGTCTACCAAAAAGTGGCGTCCTCCATTATATTCAAAGGTGGCGAAGGCTGGCTGTATACTGCTTTTATGGCTGGTTTCCTCTGGCTCATAATCCAAGGCAGTCGAGCCTTCTTCAATCTTTCCCATCCGGTTGATGGCCCCAGCCTTGAAGAGCAGCATTTCTGCAAGCGAGGTTTTACCGCAGCCGGCAGTGCCTACAATGGCATATGTACGTTGTTTGGCTAAAGGTCCCATAACGCCTCCCACCTTGTTGAATGATTAACACTAAACGATCGTAGTCTCCACCTGCTTGAAATTGTAATACTTATGACTTTGCAATACTGCCCGGTTTTGGTCAAGTGCTAACTGAGGCAAAACCCCAACTATTGCCTGCCTCTATTCATTGAAGTTCCCATTACTGTGCGGTCATGCTGTGGGCAGGAAAGTGCCGGTTACTGAGTTTGGGTCTTTTACTATCTGCTCAGGAGTTCCTTTAGCCACTATTCTGCCGCCGGCCTCGCCCCCGCCGGGCCCCAGATCTATCACGTAGTCGGACGCCATAATCACATCCGGGTTATGCTCGATTACCACCACGCTGGCGCCTTTCTCCACCAGTTGATGCAAGACCATAATCAGCTTGCCCACCTCGTGCATGTGCAAACCGGTGGTGGGCTCGTCCAATATATATATGGTGCCCGGAAGCCCCTTTTTGCCCAGCTCACGGGAAATTTTGATCCGCTGCGCTTCCCCGCCGGAAAGGGTGGTGGCGGGCTGGCCCAGTGTAAGGTAATCCAGCCCCACCGCCTCCAGCACCTCCAGCCTTCTGGCCAGAGCCGGAAAATTCTCGAAGAACTCTCTGGCCTGGCGCACGGTAAGCCCCAGCACTTCGGCAATATTCAGCCCCTTGTAATTGACTTCCAGCGTTTCGGTGTTGTAGCGTTTCCCTTTGCACACGTCACAGGTGACATAGACATCGGGCAGAAAATGCATTTCCACCCGGATCTGCCCGTCGCCCTGACAGGCTTCGCAGCGCCCGCCCCGCACATTGAAGGAAAAACGCCCGGGCTTATACCCGCGCTTGCGCGCATCCGGGGTCATTGCGAAAAGATTGCGTATTTCATCAAACACCTTGGTGTAGGTGGCCGGATTCGAACGCGGCGTGCGCCCGATAGGAGTCTGATCTATTTCAATAACCTTTTCAATTTTCTCAATATTTTTGATTACGCTCAACACTCCTGGGGTATCGACTTTCATGCCGTGATAAAGCGCCAGGTTCTTATACAGGGTGTCCACCACCAGTGAACTCTTTCCGGAACCGGACGGGCCGGTAACACAAGTTAAAGCCCCCAGCGGAATTTCACACTGAATATCCTTGAGATTATTGGTGACCACGCCTTTCATCACAAGCCATTCTTTCGGTTTGCGCCTGCCCCCGAGGCGGCTTATCTTCAAATCTCCCCGTAAATATTTGGCGGTAAGCGTTTCTCCGTGCTCCAGAAGGTCGCTGACCGTTCCGGCGAAAACCACCTCGCCCCCCAGAGAACCGGAGCCGGGGCCCATTTCGATCACAGTATCCGCTTCGCGGATTGTGGCTTCGTCATGCTCCACCACCAGCACGGTATTGCCACGCCGCTGCAGGCCCCGCAGCGTTTTCAACAGACGCGCGTTGTCCTTGGGGTGCAGGCCTATTGAAGGCTCATCCAGAACATAGGTGACGCCAACAAGGCCAGTTCCCAATTGCGAAGCCAGACGGATACGCTGCACTTCCCCGCCGGAAAGGGTGCTCATGCTGCGGCCAAGGGAAATATACTCCAGCCCCACGTTTTTCATAAACTCCAGGCGATGGTTCAGCTCTTTAAGCAAGGGTTCGGAAATGTTTTGCAAAGAGTCGGAAAACTTCCGGCCCCGGACCCATTCCAAAGATTTTTCCACCGGCATGGCGCAAAATTCGGCAATATTCACCCCATCTATTTTCACAGCCAGGGCTTCCCGGCGCAAGCGGGCTCCGTTGCAACCGGGGCAAGGCGTATTCTGGCGATAGCGGGAAAGCTGCTCCCGCCAGGCATCTCCATAACGCATCCCTTTCTCCAGTATTGCGATTATGCCTTCCCAACGGCCGGCTTTTACGTGCTCTTCACCGCCCTCTTCAATATTGTCGACCCAGGGAACTTCCGTTTCCAGAGTGACCGATCCGCCAAGCCAGTTTCGACGCAAACCGGAGGACGCTCCACGGCGTATGGGTTTGCCGTTCTTGTCTTCTCCATAAAAAAGCACATCAAGGCTTTCTTCCGAAAAATCCTTAAGTTTCGTCTTGAGAGTGAACCCCCATGTTTTGCCCACTTTCTTGAGGATATCGGAACAACGAGCCAGAGCATCGTTGCCCTTCCACGGCACAATAACCCCTTCCTCCAAAGAAAGCCCTTTATAAGGGGCAATCAGGGCAGGTTCGAAATATTCCACAGATCCCAGACCCAAACAGCGGGCACAAGCCCCCTGGGGGCTGTTAAAGGAAAAAAGCTGCGGGCTGGGCGCAGGCAGGCTTATGCGGCAGGACGGGCAGACGGATTCCGTGCTGTGCATGGTTTCCACCCACTCCGGTCCGTTGTCATCCCCTGCCTGGTGCAACACTATAATCCTGTTGCCGCCATAGCTGAGAGCCAGCTCCACCGAGTCCGCCAGGCGGGAACGCAGGCCTTCTTTCACCACCAGCCGGTCCACCACCAGTTCCATATTATGCCGGATATTTTTTTCAAGCGCCGGGGCCTGATCTATTTCATAAATTTCCCCGTCTATCCGCACCCGAACAAACCCCTGAGCCTTGAGCTTCTTGAGCCTGTCCTGCTGGGTCCCTTTCTGATGCTCCACCAGCGGGGCCAAAATCATGCAGCGGGTTCCCTCTCCCAGGGAAAGAACATCATCAATAATTTCATCGGCAGCCCGCGCGGCAATCACTTTCCCGCACTTTGTGCAGTGCATTCTCCCCAGCCTGGCGTAGAAAACCCGCAAAAAGTCGTACACTTCCGTCACCGTTCCCACTGTGGAGCGGGGGTTGCGGGCTGCCGACTGCTGCTCAAGCGAAATGGCCGGAGAAAGCCCTTCTATTTTATCCACATCAGGCTTGTCCATCTGAGGGAGAAACTGACGCGCATAAGTGGAGAGAGACTCCACATAGCGGCGCTGCCCCTCGGCGTAAACAATGTCGAACGCCAAGGTGGACTTGCCGGAGCCGGACGGGCCGCAAACCACCACCATCTCATCACGCGGGATATCAATATTTATATTTTTAAGGTTGTGCTCGCGGGCACCTTCTATGTGAATGCATTTTTTCATAAATAAACGCTCGCCCTAAAGGCTTGTGTAAGTTTAATCAGTGAAATAACGGGAACAATATGCACACCCAGACCATCGCGGGAAGAAGGTTAAGCACTTTAAGCCGTTCGGGAAAAATCAGATTAGCCCCTACTCCGGCAATAAGCACGCCCCCAACCGCAGTGAACTCTACCAGCACATCGCCTTGCAAAAAAGGCTGTAAAAAACCAGCCAGCAAAGTCAAAGTCCCTTGATAGATGAACAGGGGAAGGGCGGAAAGCATCACTCCCCTGCCCTGGCTCGATCCGATATTGATTGCAATTATCCCGTCCATGAGCGCCTTTACCAGCAATATGGCAAAACTGCCGCTCACCCCTTCTTCAACCGGCCCCAGAACGGCCATGGACCCCACACAAAAAACAGAAGTCCCGGTAATAAAAGCAGCAGTGAAGGAACTATCTTCCTTGCCTTTTGAGAAGCGGTTCTCCATTTTCGAGGCGAACGCCTCCAGGCGCTCCTGCAGGCCGATAAAAGCTCCGACCACCCCTCCAAGCACAAGGCTGAGCGTGAGCAGGAACACATCCTGATACCCGATGGCCAGTTTCATTCCCATGACTATGACCGTAAGCCCCATTGCCTGAAAAAGAATATCTTTAAGGCGTGCAGGCATCCTGCTGCCAAGCAGCGCGCCGGCAGCTCCTCCGGCCACTACAGCCATGGCGTTAATTACAGACCCGACAGGCAAAAACATAGTCACTTCCAGTTTTACAAGATCATCGGCAAAGGGCCTTCACAACTATGGCATCTTAAACCCAATAACCTTTTATTTCAAACAAAACTCCCCTTTCCCGCCCTTGATGCCGGGAGAGAGTAATTATTGGACATTTCGGGCAATCTTCGGTTATACTGCTTCGGCAAACTCTCCGCTCCGGGACAACTTGGCGGAGGCAATCAGTCGGGTCTTCCAAAAATAAGCATCAAGGCCGATATGTAAACCTGTTCGTGCAACCAACCCAAGGAGCGCACCATGCTTTCTCTGCCAAGGGCGGCTTTATTCAATTCAGCGGTGGCTGCAATTCTTTTCAGCCTCTGTCTTGCTGTTTCGGGCTTTTTCTACAGCGCGCAAGCCCAAAACGCCACCGTTTCCGCAACTAACGCCACCGGTGACGAACACAATAACACATATTCACATGAAGAAATAATTGATTTTAAAAGTGATCCTGATCTTGTGGGGCATCTGAAGGAAGAAGCCACTTCCTATGCGACTTATGAAGACAAAATGGCCAACGACACATCGCCGGAAAGCACCTTGGAGAAGAACTCGCTCAACGCCACGCTGCCAAGCGCCAAAACCCCGCCTCCAACCAAGATCGTTCCCCCTAAAGGGCCTCAGCCCAGCGCTTTGCGCCTGTTCCGCTTTATTCCGCCCTCAGTCTTTGAAAATACTATTGAAGGGATGCGGGAAGATGAGAAACAACAGCTCATGGATACTGGGGAAACCGATTTCTGGGTGTTGACAGCACTTTCAGAAGAAGAGCTGGTCATTCAAAACAAGGCCCTTGAGGCGGACACTCAAGTAACTCTGCGTCTGTTCAGGGCCAGCAACGGCGACACGGTAATAGCCATGGGAGTAAACGCGGGAGACTCCTGCGCACTGGAACTTTGGCGTTATATGGATAAACGCAGGGCCCTCACCCCCATGCCAATGCCGGACGAACCCGCAGTAAGCGACTTTTTTGAAACACACCGCGTCTTGCCGGAAGACACCGATGTCTCAATGTTGATTTGCCTTGACCCGGTGGAGGAAACGCTGATTGCAAAACCGTTGATCTGGACTCCTTCAGGGCTCGACCCGATAAAACTGGACACCAAAGTTTATTACATCTGGAACGGCGACAGCTTTGTGAAAACAATTGAACCATTGCACTAAAAACAGGATGAATTCAAGCAAGATGCTTGACCTCTGGGCGGATTTAACTTAATTAGCCCTGTAGCAATGCCGGGGTGGCGGAATGGCAGACGCACCTGACTCAAAATCAGGCGCCCATTGGGTGTGCGGGTTCAAGTCCCGCCCCCGGCACCAAATCAACAACCAAAGGCTTCCTGGAAAATCCGGGGAGCCTTTCTGTTTCTAGGCTTTTCCCAGGTCTTCATTCCAGGCAATTCCTACCAAATCTACTGAAAACCGGTGTCACCTGACGGTATCTGTGACGGTACACAAGGGAAGTTGACGACAAACACAAAGGCAAGGACATATAAAGCCCTAAAAAGAACTTTACAAAATGTCATATGACAACAAGAAAAAAAGAACTGGCAGGGCAATCCGGAACCCCGCAAGTCAACTGCTGAAGTCTGGTATGGCACGGCCCAAACCCAAGACCAGGCAGATGCCGAGCACAAGAAAAAGGTGGCTTACTACTCCAAGCTGCTCGGCAGAAGCCTGTCCGGTTCAGAGGTGCTCTA